>NZ_QVMK01000020.1 GCF_010500995.1 Bacteroides sp. 224
TGAAAAAGGTCAACCTAGTTTATAACTAAGTATAAACCGAGGCAACCAATTCTATTAATAAGACTGAAAGTAGTCAACTAAAAACGTTAACATACAGCTGAAGCTAACTCTTACCGGCTTGAGTATTTATTCTTAAGCCTTTGAGTATTTATTCTCAAGCCCTTAAGTATTTGTTCTCAAGCCGTTGAGAAAATATTCTCAAGCTGCTGAGAAAAATGAGAATCGAGTATGAATAATCCAAGCTAATGCTGAGTATGGTTTTACTTTAGTTTGAACAAGAATTTATGATCCTTAAACACCATTTCAACAATATCAAAACGAATAAATTTGGCAAGCAAATGTTCGGCGGCTCTGCGAGATATTCCGGCTTTTCTGCAATACTTGTTCAGTGAGAGTGGAATTTCTGCTTCTAATAATTTAAGTAATAACTGTTCTCGTTCGGTAAAAGTAATCAGTTCTCCATTCGAACTCTTATCCTGTTGCCATATACGCAAGTGAACCGGAGTGGCTAATATATTCTCATCTTTTATACGTACATAAGCCAGTAGTTTTCCTTCCTCATTCTTTGCATATATGGGTTTGCTTTTTTTACTTTCGATTTGCACAAGAAGTACTTGTTTCCCTTCTACCCGGTATGTGTAAGATGAATAATCTACTTGGGGAGAACAATACATTTGAGCAGCAGCTTCAATCATATATATTTCCTCTTCGGAACGCACTCCCGCTATTTTTCCGTTGTCTTTTACTCCAATTAATAATCGGCCTCCATCTGTGTTTGCAAAAGCAGAAATCGTTCTCGCTATTTTCCTTGCATCTGAAATTTCGAATTTGAAATCTTGCTTTTGATGTTCACCTTCTGCAATCAATAAATGTATATAATCGGTGTTCGTAAGCTCTTTCATGGCGACAAAAGTAGATAAAAAAGTGAAAAAAGTTGCTTTATTCGGCTATTTCCAATTTTTTGAAGAAAAAAATGAGCGTTTTTTTATGCGTATTTCAGGAAAGAGTGTATTTTTGCCGCATCATTATTAACTCTAATAATAAAATCATCATGAAAGAACTAGTTGAGAAAGTAAATGAATTAGCTGCTGCTTTTAATAAAGACGCAAGTGCTCAGATTGAAAATGGTAACAAAGCTGCCGGTACTCGTGCTCGTAAAGCTTCATTGGATATCGAAAAATTGATGAAAGAATTTAGAAAAGCATCTTTGGAAGCTTCTAAGAAGTAAGCAACTATTCAAAATGAAATTAAAAGAAAGCCGATTCCTTCTGGAACCGGCTTTCTTGCTATTTGTTGATTTTATTTTCTAAATTACCGAGGTAAATGTCGAGGGCTTTGGTCGATATTTGTATTTCCCAAATGGAAAGCCCCAAAGAAGCAATAAGAAGAACAAGTGCCACTCCGAATATATAAACAGATAACAACTGTAACCCTATATATATGAAGAACATGGTAACTACGCATAAAAACAAACTGCCTATTCCTAAAACCTGCATGGTACGGGTTAAATAAAGTCGTTGCCGCAGGTTCATTATTTGCGCCATGTTAATATCAGAAGGATCCTGCACATATCTGTCTTTTAACGAGCGTACAAGTTGGGCATACGACAGAAACCGATTGGTGTACGCCAACAATATAAGAGATACTGCCGAGAACAGTAGCGCAGGTGTGGTGAGGGTTAGTTCTTCCATCACATTTCTTTTTATTTAATTACATTCAATTCTTTACCTACTTTAATAAAGGCTTCAATACATTGATCCAGGTGGCTCCTTTCATGTCCGGCAGAGAGTTGAACACGTATACGAGCTTCTCCTTTAGGCACTACCGGGTAGTAGAAACCGGTGACGTATATTCCTTCCTCTTGCATTTTAGCAGCAAATTCCTGCGATAATTTGGCATCATATAACATAACTGCACAGATGGCACTTTGAGTTGGTTTAATGTCAAATCCGGCGGCAAGCATTTTATCCTTGAAATAAGTTACATTTTCTACCAACTTATCATGAAGCTCACTGCTTTCTTTCAGCATACGGAATACTTCGATACTTGCACCTATAATTCCGGGAGCTAAAGAATTAGAGAATAGATAAGGACGGCTTCGCTGGCGTAGCAAGTCAATAATTTCTTTGCGCCCGGTGGTGAAACCTCCTAAAGCTCCTCCGAATGCTTTACCAAGTGTTCCGGTGTATATATCTACACGGCTGTAGGTATCATATAATTCACTAACTCCATGTCCGGTTTTTCCTACAACGCCGGCAGAGTGTGATTCGTCCACCATTACCAATGCATCGTATTTTTCGGCTAAGTCGCAGATTTTATCCATAGGAGCCACATTGCCATCCATAGAGAATACACCATCTGTTACAACAATGCGGAAACGTTGAGATTGTGCTTCTTGCAAACACTTTTCGAGTTCCTCCATGTTTGCGTTGGCATATCTGTATCGTTTGGCTTTACAAAGGCGTACACCGTCAATAATGGAAGCGTGGTTTAATGAATCGGAGATAATGGCATCTTCTTCGCTGAAAAGTGGTTCGAATACTCCACCATTTGCATCAAAACAAGCTGCGTATAAGATGGTGTCTTCGGTTTTGAAGTAATCGGAAATAGCTGCTTCCAGTTCTTTATGAATATCTTGTGTTCCGCAGATGAAACGTACGGATGACATACCATACCCTCTTTTATCCATCATTTTTTGCGAAGCCTCAATAAGACGGGGGTGGTTAGAGAGTCCCAGATAATTATTAGCACAAAAGTTAAGTACTTTTTTTCCTTTTACAGTGATGGCTGCTTGTTGGGGGCTTTCTATTAATCTTTCTTCTTTATATAAGCCTGCTTCTTTAATTTCTGTAAGCGTATTGCTTAGAAATTCTTTCATTTTACCATACATAGTGACTATTTGTTTTAAAGTTATGGTGCAAAGGACATTATTTTTATCGGAATAAACAATATCTTTTAGCTGTTAAACCGAAAAAAAAATGCTTAACTTTGCTCCCCTAAAGTTTATGATGTAATTAAATGCGCAAATTACTTCTGATTATATTTGCTGTTCTTTTTTGTGTAGCTTGCGAAAACAAGAAAAAGAACCAACCAACCTCTGTTGAACCTGTTGTAGAGACAATACTTAATGTCGATACAGGCTCGGTGGCAGGTGTTGCAAATGTTGATTCAGCAGAAGAAGTTATACCTGCAGAGGAAATCCTGCCGCCTGTCAATGAGTATTTCGATGATTTTATTTTCTCTTTTGCGCAGGATACTGTATTACAAAAAAAACGCGTTATATTTCCTCTTCCTTATTATAAAGAAGATACTCCGCTTAAAGTGGAAGTTTCAGAATGGAGTCATGATAGTCTTTTTCTTTCAGAAAACTATTATACCATTTTGCTGGACGAAGAGGAGGAGCTTGATCTCTTGGGAGATACATCAGTGAATTCCGCTCAGGTAGAATGGATGTTTCTGAAAGACTTCTCCACAAAGAAATACTATTTCGAGAAAATAGATGGCAGATGGATGCTCGAGGCAGTAAACCAGCATGCTGTTATCAATGAAAAAAGAAATAAATTCCTTGAGTTCTATCGGCAATTTGCGGCAGATAGTGCTTTTCAGGTAAAGCATATCTGTGATCCGCTTGCTTTCGTTACTACCGATCCGGATGATGATTTTGCAGTTCTGGAAACCTCTCTTGATATAAACCAATGGTTTGCCTTTAAACCCGAGTTGCCCCAGGAATGGTTGACTAATATTAGCTATGGTCAGGAAGATAAAGACGAATCATCCACTAAAATAGTGCAACTGAAAGGGGTGGGGAATGGGTTTATCAATACTTTCTTCTTCCGCAAAAAGAACGGAAAATGGGAGTTGTATAAATTTGAGGATTTTGGGAATTAACGAATAAAGAAACAACATCATGATACGTGAATACGAAAATTACTCACTACTCTCGCATAATACCTTTGGAATAGACATAAAAGCCGCCCATTTTATAGAATATGATTCTGTAGAAGAGTTGCAGCAAATCATACATAAAGGTACAGTAAAAGAACCCTATATACACATTGGTGGCGGTAGCAATTTACTTTTTACCAAAGATTATGAAGGGCTTGTTCTACATTCCTGCATCAAAGAAATAACTAAGATTGAAGAAACAGAAGATACTGTAACCCTAAGAGTTGGTTCCGGAATTGTATGGGATGATTTTGTAGCATGCTGTGTAGAAAACGAATGGTATGGAGCCGAAAATCTTTCTAATATTCCGGGAGAAGTAGGAGCAAGTGCTGTTCAAAATGTAGGAGCGTATGGTGTAGAAGCCAAAGATATAATTAAAGAGGTAGAACTACTCTCTGTAAAAGGAGAAAAAGCTGTCTTTTCTGCTTCTGATTGTCAATTCAGTTATCGTCACAGTATATTTAAGAAACCCGAAATGAAGGGATGGTTTGTAACCCGTATCTCTTTTATATTAAATAAGAAGCCGGTTTATAAATTAGAATACGGAGCAATTCGCGAAGAATTAAAGAAGTATCCGGAAGTAACTTTGGCAGCCGTTCGCAAAGCTATCTTTGCTATTCGTTCTGCTAAATTGCCCGATCCTGCTGTGTTAGGTAATGCCGGCAGCTTTTTTATGAATCCGATGGTAGATAGGAATAAATTTGAAGAATTGAAGGAAATATATCCGCAGATGCCATTTTATGAAGTAGATTCTCATACCATAAAGATTCCCGCAGCCTGGATGATTGAACAATGCGGTTGGAAAGGAAAAGCATTGGGTCCGGTAGCTATGTACGAGAAGCAAGCGTTGGTATTGGTAAACAGGGGAGGAGCCTCCGGAGAGGATGTGATATCCTTATCCAATGCTGTACGTGCATCTGTCAGAGAAAAGTTTGGCGTTGATATTAATCCAGAAGTTAAGTTCGTTTCTTAAATGAAAATTAAAATATTAGGCAGTGGAACTTCAACCGGAGTTCCGGAAATAGGTTGTACTTGTCCGGTTTGTACCTCTGACAATCCTTACGACAAACGATTGCGTGCATCAGCTTTGATTCAAACAGATGATGTAACTTTATTAATGGATTGTGGACCCGATTTCAGGGAGCAGATGCTTCATACTCCTTTCGGTAAAATAGATGCTGTTTTAGTTACCCACGAACATTACGACCATGTGGGAGGATTGGATGATTTGCGTCCCTTTTGTCGGTTTGGCGAAGTACCCATATATGCCGAAGGGTATACAGCTGACGCTCTTCGTCTTCGTATGCCTTACTGCTTTGCAGAAAATAAATATCCGGGCGTGCCCGATATCTCTTTATTCGAACTAACTGTAAATCAACCTTTCCGGGTGAATCAAACTGAGATTATTCCTTTTCGTGTGATGCATGGAAAGCTTCCCATTGTAGGATATCGTATAGGTAATATAGCCTATATCACAGATATGTTGACTATGCCGGAGGAATCTTTTGATTTATTGAAAGATTTGGATGTACTTATCCTGAATGCGCTTCGTATAGAATCTCATATATCTCATCAAACATTGGGAGATGCTTTGTGTAATGCAGAGCGTATAGGAGCAGCAAAAACGTACCTGATACACATGAGTCATCATATAGGGTTGCATATTGATGTAGATAAGATTCTCCCTCAAAATGTATCTCTTACTTATGATGGATTAGAAATTGTTTGCAATTAAATGAAATAATTGCGGTAAAATTCACTTTTATTTGCAGAATTTATTATTTTTGCACTAAAAGGTGAAAGGGATAATTTATGAAACTTCGTTTAATACTAAGAACCGCAGTTATAACTTGTGTCATGCTCCTATGTGTGGGGTTTGTGGCATCTTGGTATTTTGAAATAAATGATACGGAAAAAAGCGAAGATTTTGACCTTTATACCCTTGTTCCGCCCACTGCTTTAGCAGTGATAGATACAGATGATGTGGTTCAGTTGATGCAAGGAATCAATGAATTACAGTGTAGTAAAGATGGGCATTTTTTATATTTCTCTCAAATGTTCAGTCACCTCAAAGCACATATTAATACCTTATTAGATGAAACACCTCATGGGCTAAGCAGGCAAATGAGTAAAATGCTTATCAGCTTTCATGAACCTGATAATATGAATAATCAGGTATTTTATTCAAGGTTGGGAAGTGGAGATCGCGATTTTATTGATCGGTTTATACAAAAGCATTGTGCCAGCATGTTTACGGCTAAACAATTTGAATATAAAGGAGAAGAAATCAAGATCTATCCATTGGTTGATGATTCTTTTCTGGCTTGTTATTTTGGACCGGGATATATGGCTTTGAGTTCCGAAAAACGATTGATAGAAGAAGTGATAGATGCTTTGGTAGATAAAAGATCAATTCTGAATGATTCGGCATTTCAGCAAGTGCGTTCCTCAAACCGTGGAGCTGTGCTTCCTGCCAATATTTATATGAAAGCCGATTCGATATTCGACACCTGGACGGAGTTCAGTACACAGATGAATACGCATGCCTTGTATTTTTCGGGAGTGAGTTATGAAGCCGATAAAACCGATACATGCCATTCTTTTACGAATAAGCTTCGCTATCAGACACCTGTAGAAAGGTTTCCCGGAGATATACTCCCGGCTTCTACTTTTCTGTTTAGTAAACGTTCTGCTTCTGATTTGCAGCCACTCTTTGATTTTATACCCACCGAATCATCTTTAGTAACCTGTTTTTTTCATGCGGAAGATTCTGTAGAAAAACCCAGTGTGATTGTGTCTATACCAGTGAAAGATGAAATGAATGCCCGTCGGTCATTTTCCGCTTTAATGGCTACGGCTCCCGAGCGTATAAATAATACTTTTGTTACTCTTACCGGGGTGACTTCTTTGGCTTCTTCGGTTTGCAGTGAATTTTATGACGGCAGATTAATTATGGCAGCCGATAGTATAAGTTTGAACTCTTATATGTCTGCTATGGAGAAAGGCGATATTATGGTAGATCATAATCCACTGTATCAGGAAAGTACTTCTTCTTTATCCCATTCTTATAATTTTATTATGATGGCAGATTTGGAAGATGTTTTTTCTCAACCGGCTGAATATATGCAATTTATGCCTGAGTTCTTTTTTCGGCACAAAGAGTTCTTCCGACACTTTTTATTATCTACTCAGATTATCTGTACAGATGGTGTGATCTATCCCAATATTGTGCTTATATATAAAGGAGTAAGGGAATAAAAAAAGGTATAACTCTATTAGCTATACCTTTATATATGCAATCTTTTTTATTTCAAATTAGAAAGGAAGATCATCTTTAACATCGCCCGGAGTAAATTCCGGAGCCGCTGTTGGGAATGGAGGAGGAACAGGAGCACCTTGAGCCGGAGCACCCATTGTAGCACCTGCAGCTACACGCTCTACTTTCCATGCCCGGATACTGTTAAACCATCTGTCGTTCCATTGGCGGGCATCAATATCAAAAGAAACGTTTAGTTCTTCACCCATTTGAATGTTGAACTGTTCTATTTTTTCAGCGCCAAACACCTCGAAACACATTTTCTTGGGGTATTGGTCGTGGTTTTCGATTACATATTCCTGAGCTTTCCACTCGTTTCCGGTGGCTTTGGCAACTCCGCTTTTCGGAGTAAGTACTGCGATTATTTTTCCGCTAAAATCCATGTTCTGTAATTTTTGTTATTGTGGGGCGAAGTTACAATTATTTTTGTAACTTTGTCCGCATCCGACATATAAAAATGTGGGGTGGAGGATTAAAATTTTAAAAACTAAAAATATATGAAGTTTATTGTTTCGAGTACAGCACTATTCAGTCATCTGCAGGCTGTAAGCCGCGTTATCAATTCAAAAAACACACTACCTATTTTAGATTGTTTCCTTTTTGATCTCGAAAATAGCAGGTTGTCAATTACCGTATCCGATACGGAAACAACAATGGTTACTGCTGTTGAAGTGAGCGAAAGTGATACAAACGGACGGTTTGCTGTGGTAGCCAAAACATTATTGGATGCATTGAAAGAAATACCCGAACAACCCATTACTTTTGAAATAGATCTTCAGACATTGGCTATTACTGTGAAGTATCAGAATGGTCAGTATAGTTTGATGGGACAAAATGCAGATGAATATCCAACACCGGCTGTATTAAAAGAAGATGCAGTACGTTTGGAAATGGAAGCAAGCATTATGCTCAGCGGAATTAACCGTGCTTTATTTGCAACGGCCGATGATGAACTACGCCCGGTAATGAATGGAGTTTATTTCGATATTACTACTGAGGATATTACTATGGTGGCTTCGGATGGTCATAAATTAGTGCGTTGCAAAACGCTGGCTGCCAAAGGAAGTGAACGTGCAGCGTTTATTCTGCCTAAAAAACCGGCCAATATGCTGAAAAGTTTATTGCCCAAAGAACACGGACAGGTGACCATTGAGTTTGACGAAAGAAATGCCGTATTTACTATGGAAAGATATCGCATGGTTTGTCGTTTAATCGAAGGACGCTATCCAAACTATAATTCTGTAATTCCGCAAAATAACCCTCATAAAGTAACTGTCGACCGTCAGATGTTGATCGGTGCTTTGCGTCGTGTATCTATATTCTCTTCTCAATCAAGCAGTTTGATAAAGTTAAAGATGGATGAGAACCTGATTGTTGTATCTGCACAAGATATCGACTTTTCTACATCGGCCGAGGAAACACAAGTATGCCAATATGCAGGAACTCCTATGAGCATTGGGTTTAAATCGACTTTCCTTATTGACATATTAAATAATATATCATCAGAAGAAATTATTATAGAATTGGCCGATCCGTCTCGCGCAGGAGTAATTCTTCCGGTTACACAGGAAGAAAACGAAGATATCCTGATGCTGCTGATGCCAATGATGCTGAATGATTAATTAGTTGAGAGTTGAAAGTTGAGAGTTGAGAGTTAACGATGCCGTATGGAATCACTCTCAACTCTCAACTCTCAACTCTCAACTCTCAACTCTTATTCCAATGAAGCTTAATCTGAAAAATCCTCTTGTCTTTTTTGATCTTGAAACCACAGGCATAAATATCAATACCGATCGTATTGTAGAAATTAGCTACCTGAAAGTATATCCTAATGGTAATGAAGAATCTAAAACCATGCGTATTAATCCGGAAATGCATATCCCGGAAGAATCTTCGTTAATACATGGCATCTATGATGAGGATGTGAAAGATTGTCCGACATTTAAGGAAGTAGCCAAAAATGTAGCTAAAGATATTGAAGGAAGTGACCTTGCCGGTTTTAATTCCAATCGTTTTGATATTCCGGTATTGGCCGAAGAGTTTTTGCGTGCAGGAGTAGATATTGATATGACTCGTCGTAAGTTTATCGATGTACAGGTAATTTTCCATAAAATGGAGCAACGTACGCTTTCTGCTGCTTATAAGTTTTATTGCAATAAATGTCTGGAAGATGCTCATACAGCAGAGGCAGATACACGTGCTACTTATGAAGTGTTGAAATCTCAACTCGATCGTTATCCCGAAGACTTACAAAACGATATGGCTTTTCTTGCTGAATTTTCGAGCTTCAATAAAAACGTGGATTTTGCCGGACGCATGATCTATGATGATAACGGCGTGGAAATCTTTAATTTTGGAAAATACAAAGGAATGCCGGTAGCAGAGGTATTAAAGAAAGACCAAGGTTATTATGGCTGGATGATGGGCAATGATTTTACACTGAACACCAAAGCCATGCTAACAAAAATACGTTTGAGAGAGCTTACCGGTAAATAAAATATTTACTATGTTAAAAGGGAAAAAGATCGTATTGGGCATTACCGGCAGTATTGCTGCTTATAAAGCTTGTTACATTATACGTGGATTAATTAAAAAAGGAGCCGAAGTACAAGTTGTTATTACCCCTGCCGGGAAAGAATTTATTACTCCTATTACTTTATCGGCACTTACAAGCAAACCGGTTATCAGTGAGTTTTTTGCTCAACGAGACGGTACATGGAATAGCCATGTAGACCTTGGCCTTTGGGCAGATATTATGTTGATTGCTCCGGCTACTGCCGCCACTATTGGTAAGATGGCAAATGGAGTGGCAGATAATATGCTGATAACTACCTACCTTTCGGCCAAAGCACCTGTGTTTGTGGCACCGGCTATGGACCTGGATATGTTTGCCCATCCGGCTACACAAAAGAATTTAGATATACTTCGTTCGTATGGTAATCATATTATAGAGCCTGCATCGGGAGAACTTGCCAGCCATCTGGTAGGTAAAGGACGAATGGAAGAACCCGAAAACATCATTCAGGTACTTGAACAGTTTTTTGCAAACTACGGAGATTTATCTGGCAAGAAGATCATGATAACAGCAGGACCTACCTACGAGAAAATAGATCCGGTACGTTTTATCGGTAACTATTCTTCCGGGAAAATGGGATTTGCTCTTGCCGAGGAATGTGCGAAACGTGGAGCCGAGGTAACATTGATCTGTGGCCCGGTGAAACAACCGATTTCTCATACCCATATTCGGCGAATTGATGTAGAATCGGCAACAGAAATGTACGAAGCCTCTATAGAGAATTATCCTTCGATGGATGCAGCAATCCTTTGCGCTGCTGTGGCAGACTTTACTCCGGAAACAGTAGCCGATAAGAAAGTAAAACGTGGCGAAGACGATTTAGTGATCAGATTAAAACCTACTCACGACATTGCCGCCGCTTTGGGAAAAATGAAAAAGGAGAATCAGTTATTAGTGGGTTTTGCCCTCGAAACTAATGATGAAACTCAAAATGCCCAGAGCAAATTGATACGTAAGAATCTCGATTTTATTGTTCTTAACTCCTTGAATGATGAAGGAGCAGGTTTTCGTCATGATACCAATAAGATTACCATTATTGATCATGACGGACATACCGGGTATGAGTTAAAGCCCAAAGCAGAAGTTGCTAAAGATATTATTGATTATCTATTGAAACTCTTTTAAAAGAATTTCCATGTTACGTTCGTTATATATACAAAACTACGCTCTTATTGAGAAATTAGATATTCGTTTTGAAACAGGTTTTTCTGTGATTACAGGCGAAACAGGTGCGGGTAAATCTATTATTTTAGGAGCCATTGGGCTTTTGTTAGGTCAGCGTGCCGATGTAAAGGCTATTCGCCAGGGTGCACCTAAATGTATTATTGAAGCACGTTTTGATGTCTCCGAATATCAAATGCAATCACTCTTTGCCGAAAATGAGTTGGAATATGAAGATGAATGCATCTTACGCAGAGAAGTATACGCTTCCGGTAAAAGTCGTGCATTCATTAATGATACTCCTGTATCCTTGGTTCAGATGAAGGAATTGGGTGAGCAATTAATTGATGTTCATTCTCAGCATCAAAACTTATTGCTGAATAAAGAAGACTATCAATTGGGGGTACTCGATGTGTTGGCCTTTAATAACGAACAACTGAGCGTTTACCAAAAGGTGTACGCAGAGTGGAAGAGCATTGAAAAAGAGGTCAAAGAACTGATTGAAAAAGCATCTCAAAGTAAAACAGATGAAGATTATATTCGTTTTCAGTTAGAGCAACTGGAAGAAGCCAAACTTAAAGCAGGAGAACAGGAAGAACTGGAACAGGAAGCAGAAACCTTATCGCATGCGGAAGAAATAAAGGTAGGTCTATATAAAGTAGATCAGACTTTATACTCAGATGAGGGTGGTGTAATCTCCATGTTAAAAGATAGTTTGAATGTTTTGCAGGGAGTTCAAAAAGTATATTCACCTGCCGGGGAGTTATCAGAACGTATGGAATCTGTTTACATCGAACTGAAAGACATTGCGCAGGAGTTGGCTGGCAGAATGGAAGCGATAGAGTTTAATCCAAATCGTTTGGATGAAGTCAATGAACGTCTTAATCTGATTTACTCTCTTCAACAAAAGCACAAGGTGCAAACTGTGGAAGAATTAATAGGAATTGCTACTGATTATAGTTCCCGTTTAGCCGCCATTACTTCTTATGACGAGCAAATATCTCAATTAAACATTCAAAAAGATAAAATATATCAGGAGGTAAAGAAACACGCCGATCTATTAACCAAAAAACGAACGAAAGCCGCTCGTGAGATGGAGAAACAAATGGTGAATCACTTGATTCCATTAGGAATGCCCAATATTCGCTTTGCAGTTGAAATGGCAAAACGCAAAGAGCCCGGAATGTTTGGTGAGGATACGGTGAACTTCTTATTTTCCGCCAACAAAAACGGAGCCTTACAACCTATATCATCTGTCGCATCGGGTGGTGAAATAGCCCGTGTGATGCTTTCTCTAAAAGCCATGATTGCAGGAGCCGTAAAACTACCTACTATCGTATTTGATGAAATCGACACAGGGGTATCCGGTGAGATTGCAGATCGTATGGCGGATATTATGCAGGAAATGGGCGAACAAAACCGTCAGGTGATAAGTATAACACACTTACCACAAATTGCTGCTCGCGGACGCGCTCATTATCTGGTTTACAAACAAGATAATGATACGGAAACCAATAGCCATATCCGCCGATTGAATGATGAAGAAAGAGTGGCGGAAGTTGCTCACATGTTGAGTGGAGCCAAACTGACGGAAGCAGCATTGAATAATGCAAGGGAGCTGTTGGGCTTCTAATATTCCGATAACTTACCATCAAATTAGGTCGGACCAAACGAGGTATTAGGTCCGACCTTTTCTTCCTTTAGGTCGGACCTTTTGCGGTGTTTGGTCCGACCTAATATTTGAACTGTTTTATTTTTGAAGACAATTACCTGCCAGCAACTCAGCGTAAGCTGCCTTTAGCTTTTTGAAGTTTACCGGCAAATTCCCATCTTCGGCAGTGCGGATACATTCGGCCAGAATGCAGCGTTGCAACTCTCGCACTTTAGGCGATGCACTGCGATCTAAATACTCCATGAAACGGTTAATTGGGGCAAATTTCTTGTTAAGCAAGTTTGCTAAGCAAGCAGCAAAGTACTCTTTGTCGGCTACTTCCAGTTCCGTCATCAGGTTTAGATATTCGGCAGCCAGCAAGCGAGTGGTTTTGTGTTGAGCCACCAGACAGGCGGCTATGTAAATCCATCCGCTATGATGCATCTTTAGCTGATTCTCTATCAGAAATTGCAAGATGTCCGAAGCATCAAATTCATCGGAGTAAATAGGGGTTAGTTTCGCCATAAATGCATCGATGTAATGGGGAATCAGAGAGAGGCAGTAGCGTATGTCCGTGATATGTGCATCGTTGTTGTATGCCGTGTAAAAGAACGGGAAAGGATAGTGATGGGCTTCTTCTTTAACCCAATAGTTGTTGTTCCAGTTATCTTGCAACACAATCATATCCCAATGCCATTCACGATCGTCGGAGAAACGGCGTATTACTTCCTGACTGACGCAAAACGGGCTTACTACTGTAGGATAGCTGCCTGCCGTAGTCGATTCGAATGTTTTGAATGTTCCTTTCACATCTCTGGTACGAGCTACCTGAGTCCAAAGCGGAAGAGTTTCTTCGTTGGGAACAATATCGGTGTCTGCCCCAAACAAATACTGAACCGCTTGGGCATAAGTGCCTTTGAGCAGAAGAGATTGGGCTTTCTGTTTTTCGGTAAGCTCGTTGAGCAACAAACGGTTGCAGGCAATGATGAGGTCTGTAAGATGAACCTCGTGTTGCTGCTGTTCATAATTCATCAGACGTTCGAGCAGTGCTGCCGGATGTATATAGAAAGGAGCGTGAGTGGGCGAGGAGAGCAAAGAGAGTTTACTCTTCCCGTTCAATTTGGCGAGCACCCATTTATTTCTGTCGCGCAGAAACGGATCGGGCTTTCTCCGTTCATCGTTAAAATTTGCTCGTTGCCGGTATGTTTTTTCCGGTTGAACCCAGTTCTGCAGAAACTCGTCAAGATATACCAGTAGTCCCTTTTCGATGTCTGCTTTGGCAGCTTGTTTAAGATAAGGCTTTAACTGATTTTGCCAGCCGTCGGGCAGTTGATCTTGCAGTTGAATCACCCCCTCGTAGAACAAGTCGACATCTGCCGGAGTTAACGACTTCATGGTTTTTCCTAAGTGAAACAGCAAATCCTCCCATGTAGACGGAACAAGCAAGGGGGTATGTTCTAACACCGGAATAATTTCTTCCGGCAATTCTTCTACTGCATCCACCTGCAATTCTTCGCGTGCCTCTTTTTTTAGTGTACTTTGATAAGGTTCTATCAGGTTTTTTAAAGCGGATGCTTCGGCATAGCGTTTCAATAGCCGGGCAGCTTTTACTTGTATTTTCGCGTTGGGTTGTACCAATGCTTCTGCTACAACAGATATATAGGGTTGTAACCCGGCGTTTTTATTCAGTAACTGTTCAATAATATCTAATGCCAGCAAGATGCCTTTATCGCATTTCTCTTTCAGCAGTAAAGGAGAAACACTTTGTAAGAAGGCTTCTGCATCAAACCCCTCCTGCTGATAGATGTCTTTTACGGTTTGAATCACGTAATTGCTTACTGTATTGTTGGTAGCAAAGAGGGCAGTCCACAGCGCATCCTGATTCTTCAGGTATTCGTCGGTGGTAGGCTTAAATAGTTTGATGAGGCGAATGTGCCAATCGATGTGCCCTTTCTTCCAGTTCAGATTGAGTGTTTCCAGCAGGTTGCGGATGATTGTCCGGTCGGTTATCAGCCCTTTTTCTTGTAGCTGGTAGAAAATTTCGTCCCAATAGCCGGTACATTTTTCGCTAACAAATTTTCCGTAAGCATCCCAGTTGGATATATCCAGCACCGGAAGTTCGTATTTATAGAATTGCATCAACACTTTGTCTATTGCTTCCGGATGTTGTTCCAGAAAATCTAAATCTTTGCACACACTGCGCCCAGACATAGGAATAATAAACAATGACCTGACAAAAGTTTCTTCTTCAAATGCTACCCAGCCTTCTTTGTAGAGTTTCCATAAAAGATGAAACTCCATCTGCTTGCTGCGTTGATTCTTCCAGTATGCAACGATTTTATCTAATTGATCGATCGGAAATTCTTTCAGATAACTGATTAAAGCCTCTTTGGCTTCGTTGGTTGCATATACGCTGTAGCTAAATAATTCATGCAACACAGAGTATGTTTTATCCCATTCGGAAAAAATGTCTTTAGTCAATTCCTGATAACTGCGTATGCAAAACATACGCATTAATCTCACTGTGTGGTTTAGTGTATTCCTTCTATCATAAAACTCTCTTGAATACTCTTTGGGAAAAGGAACATCTACAATTGTGTCTATATCCAACGTTCGGAGATAATTCAGTGATTGCGCTCTCTCTTCGTCTGTTAGTGTACGTGCCCATTGCACCATAGCAGGGTAGTCTTGCTCCAGTATCAGTTTGTGTATCATGGGGTTGAAGTTTGTTTTTAGGCAATTTCTCTAATTGCCAAACTCAGATTTCATTATCTCTTGTGCTTTGTTAAAAGCCTTCTGGAAATCGCGTGCAAGAATCTTTCCTTCCGGTGAGATAAAAACAAAATAAGGTAAGCCTCCAAAGGCAAAATCTTCGGTGATTTTATGGTTATCTCCGGTACTTTCTACGTCGAACCAAGGATGCGTTACCATGTTTTCGAGAATGGGTTTTAATTTCATTCCCAATATTTCATCATCCTCTGCTGTCTCTTTATTCAATTTATGAATGATCTGTATGTTGTCTGTTATGCCAATAAGAGAAAAGTGGTCTTTGTATTTTTCATAAAATGCAGTGACTTTTTTATCAATAGCAATAGAACCCGGACAAAGCCCCCAATGATAAAGAAGAAGGTATTTACCCTTGGTATCATCAGAGGTTATTTTCTTACCATCAATGGTGGTAACAGAAAAGAAAGGTGCTTCGTTGCCTGGCATAAGCCTTTCTATTATATCAACTTCTTTTTTAAGTATCTGTCCATAATAACTATCTTGTGCCTCTTGGCTCATGTTTGATAGAACAGATTTCATTTCCTCCGGAGAAGCATTAGAAACCCTTTGAAGATACTCTACAATAACCCAGGGAGAAGAAGGATTGTTTGTAGTTAATTCTTTTGTTTTTTGCTTTATAATGGCATAGGATTCCTGGTGATCGCGATGAAAACGATTGAACTTATCTGTATATTCTTTAGCCTTTTCTGTGTCGCCATTCGCTCTTACTTCATCAATAATCTTTCCATATCCTGCTCGTATAATTCCCAGAGAATCTTCCAAATGTAACACTTCTTTTAGCAAAGGGTGGTTGTAGAAGCCACCACTGATTGCGCTAAAGTATATATAATCGGTATTCCCTTTCAACTGATAATCTCCTTCTTCCATAATAAGTCTCAAAGCTCTCCTTGAACTTGCTTTATATTTTCCGGAAATAGGTTTGTATTCCATTAAATAGTACTGAGTATGTGGTTGCTCTCCTGAGTAGAAGAATGTATCAGGTTCATTCACAATTACTTCGAAAGCAATTTCTTCTTGATCCATTTTAAATGGAAGAATTACTTTTTGGAATAATAAAGTATCACCCGGCATTAATCCTTCTATCTTACCGGAAATACTAAAATGATGATTCTTTTGGGCATTTGTATATGTTGCAAAAACCGGAAACAAGGAGAATCCTATAATAAATATACGGAGTAAAAATAAGTGTTTCATGCGGCTAAGATATTAAAAGTAATTCTATAATAATCCTTTTCAATAATTTATTTTATAGTGGATTAGTGTTCTAATGAATAAAATTCATTCGCCGCGTGGTTGTAGCACATATATTATGATGCTTCTTATGCCAGGTTTTGCCACGGCCGCGGCAAAGTTTTGTTACGGCCGTGGCAAATTCTTGTTGCGGCCGCGTTAACATCTTGTTGCGGCCGTGGAAAAATCTTGTTACGGCCGTGGAAAAACCAGGCTAAAGCAATCTCCTCTATAATATAGAATGAACATAGAGTCACAAAGACACAGAGAAAGAATATAAACTCTGTGTCTTTGTACCTCTGTGTTCATTAATTGTTTTTTATTCAACTCGTTTAAAAATCATTCTTTTTATGTAAGTTTGCGTCATGAACGATAAATCAGAACTTATATTTGGTGTACGTGCCGTTATAGAAGCTATTCAGGCAGGTAAAGAGATAGATAAAATCTTGGTTAAGAAGGATATTCAGAGCGATCTGTCGAAGGAACTTTTTGCTGCATTAAAAGGAATGCTTATTCCTGTACAACGTGTGCCGGTAGAAAGAATCAATAAAATAACCCGCAAAAATCATCAGGGCGTAGTTGCTTTTATTTCTTCGGTAACTTATCAGAAAACAGAAGATCTTGTTCCTTTTCTTTTCGAAGAAGGGAAGAATCCATTCTTTATTATGCTCGATGGGGTAACCGATGTGCGTAACTTTGGTGCCATAGCCCGTACATGCGAGTGTGCAGGAGTAGATGCTGTAATTATACCCGCTAAAGGTAGTGTTACAGTAAATGCGGATGCCATGAAAACATCTGCCGGAGCCTTGCATACACTTCCTGTTTGCCGGGAGAAAAGCCTGAAAGAAACATTGAACTACCTGAAAAATAGTGGTTTTAAAATTGTAGCTGCTACCGAGAAAGGAGACTATGATTATACAGCAGCCAACTATTCGGGACCCCTTTGTATTATTATGGGTGCCGAAGATACAGGGGTTTCTTATGAAAACCTGGCCTTGTGCGATGAGTGGGTAAAAATACCCATATTGGGTACCATACAATCATTGAACGTATCTGTGGCTGCCGGCGTATTGATATATGAAGCACTAAAACAACGGAATAACTAAAAATCTTATAATACATGAGGAGAACTACTTTACTAATTATTCTGTGCTGTTTATTTACTCAATGGGGTATGGCACAGGCTCCCAAGTGGTTGGATAAAACCAAAAAGGCTGTATTCTCAGTGATTACCTATGATAAGGACGATAAAATTTTAGGTAACGGAAACGGCTTTTTTGTAACTACCGGTGGAGTGGCATTATCCGATTATTCTATATTTAAAGGCGCTCAGCGTGCTGTAATTATCGATTCCGACGGAAAGCAATTACCGGTAGTTAGCATGATGGGTGCAAACAGCATGTACGATGTGGTGAAATTTCGTGTAGCCATTGATAAAAGCTGTGTAGCCCTTCCATTGGCAACGACTCTGCCGGCTGTTGATGAAGAAGTTCTTTTATTACCTTATTCTACTCAGAAAGAGCGTTTATTTAAAACGGGTAATGTGAAAGAACTTTCTAAAGCAGGAGAGGAACACCAATATTATACACTTTCTATGGTGTTGGCAGATAATCAGGTGAGTTGTCCTGTTGTAAACAAAAACGGAGAGGTATTCGCAATGGCGCAAAAAGCATCCGGAGCAGATGCCGGAAATACATGCTATGCGGTGGGAGTATCATTACCGATGTCTTTGGAAATCACCGGACTTTCTTTAGGAAATGCCGACTTAAGAAGCATTGGAATCAGAAAAGCATTTCCTGAGGCAGAAGATCAGGCATTGGTTTATCTTTTCATGGCTTCATCCGGAGGAAATCCCGAAGAGTATGCCACCTTACTTGATAATTTCATTGTTCAGTTTCCAAACAGTGCAGATGGTTATATACGTCGTGCCACGAATTGGGTACACACTGCTAAAGACCCTTCTAATATAGAAAAAGCTGCTGCCGACCTTAAACGTGCTGCGGAACTATCAAAGAATAAAGATGAAGTGTACTATAATTCAGCCCGATTGATGTATAGTTATGTGCTTTTAGGGCGCTCAAGCGGAAAAGCCGACTGGACAATGGATAAGGCACTTACAGAGATTCGCATGGCAAACTCAATCAATCCTTTGCCTATATACAAGCAGATGGAAGGAGACATTCTTTTCGCCATGAAAGATTATGAAGGAGCATTTAAAGCTTATGACGAAGTGAGTCGTACCAACATGGCTTCTCCGGCCGTGTTCTTCAGTGCAGCAAAATCAAAACAGTTGGCCGGAGCCGATGTAAAAGAAGTTATTGCATTGATGGATAGCTGTATTGCATATTGTCCTAAACCCATGAACGAATCTAATGCAGCTTATTTGTTAGAACGTGCGCAGATGTATATGGATACAGAACAGTACCGTCAGGCTTTGGTAGATTATGATACTTATTTCACAGCATTAAAAGAGAATGTGAATGATGTGTTTTATTATTATCGCGAGCAGGCTGCTTTTTATGGAAAGCAATTTCAAAGAGCACTGAATGATATCAATAAAGCAATTGAACTGGCTCCCAACAATGCCGGGTATCGCCTGGAGTTGGGTGTTGTTAATCTGCGCGTGGGTCGCTATGATGAAGCGCTCGAAGCGCTTGATAAATCCATCTCTATGGAGCCCACAGGCGATGCTTATCGCTTGAAAGGAATTGCTCTGATGCAGTTAAAGAAGAATGCAGAGGCTTGCGAAAACTTTGCTAAAGCCAAAGAATTAGGAGATACACTGGTAGATGAATTGATAAAGAAAAACTGCCAATAGCATTACGCTTTCTATAAACTCAAAAAGGAGCTACCCTCACAGGCAGCTCCTTTTTTGGAGAGAGAAACTAAAAAAAACTCTCTTCCGTTAATATTTAGGCTTTTAGTAGGTTAAAGTATAATCTTCTATACTTTTCTATATACTAAAATGCAGAAAACATTAAAATACTGCATGTGCAATATACTTTTATAATTAAAAAGAGTTTTGTACTTTTACATGCTCAAAAGAAAAGAGCCTGATAAATATTAAAAATTAAATCGAAATGAAAAAAGTAATCAACAGTAATGAAGCTCCCGGAGCTATTGGACCATACAGTCAAGCCATCGAAGCAGGAGGAATGGTATTTGTATCAGGACAGTTGCCCATTGATGCAAAAACAGGTGAAATGCCTGACGGAATTGAAAACCAAACACGTCAATCATTGGAAAATATGAAAGCAATTCTGGCTGCTGCCGGACTTACTATGGATAACGTAGTGAAAACTACCGTTTTCCTGCAAGATATGTCTTTGTTTGCAGGAATGAACGGTGTATATGCTACTTTCTTTAGCGGTGATTTCCCGGCACGTTGTGCTTTTGCGGTGAAACAACTGCCAAAAGATGCTTTAGTGGAGATTGAGTGTATCGCGGTTAGATAATAAATCCGCTACAATAAAACTACTGCCTCCTACGAAGATAAAATCTTCCGGGAGGCTTTTTTCTTGCGCGGCTTTTACTGCCGATACCACATCCGGATAAGTGGCTCCTTTTAGTCCGAAGGTGGCTGCCTTTTCCATCAATACCTTCTCCGGGAGCGCTCTCTTTACTGTTGCTTTGGTAAAATAATAAATAGCATCTTTGGGTAATATAGAAAGTACCCCGTCAATGTCCTTGTCATCTACCATGCCTATAACAAAATGTAATTGCTTATAAATCTGTTGTTCCAACTGTTCTACAATATAAGACATACCGCCTGTGTTGTGTCCGGTATCGCAAATAAGTGTAGGAGAAGATTGCAGCTTTTGCCAGCGCCCCATAAGGCCGGTTAACTCACCGACTTTCAGAAAACCTTCGCGCACATCTTTCTCTTCAATACGATAATTCAATAATTGCAGTTGATAGATGGCAGAAAGCAATGTATTGGTATTCTTGATTTGATAGAATCCGCTTAACTCACCTTTTAAATTTCCATACTCTTTGGTTTGATAAATCCATTCTCCGCTTTCGGAACGATCTGCTTCGAGCAATCGTTGTTCTTCTTCCGCAAAAACGATGTGAGCGTGGTGCTTTTTAGCTTGTGCAAGAAATACGGGTTTGGTATCTTCCGTAGCTTCTCCTATCACTACCGGAGTATGAGGTTTGATAATTCCGGCTTTTTCCACCGCTATTTGGTTGAGTGTATGACCAAGCAAAGCTGTATGATCATAACTGATGTTAGTAATGATCGATAAATCGGGCTGTATGATGTTTGTACAATCCAATCTTCCTCCAAGACCAACTTCAATAACGGCTACATCTACTTCTTGTTCTGTAAAATAAAGAAAAGCCATGGCGGTAGTCAACTCAAAGAAGGAGGGATACAGAGGTTCGAAGAAAGAGCGGTGTTTTTCTACAAACTCAACTACATATTGTTGAGAAATAGGCCGACCGTTTACCCGGATACGTTCGCCGAAATCAATCAGGTGAGGAGAGGTGTATAGTCCTACTTTATACCCGGCGCTTTGCAATATGGCCGCCAATGTATGCGAACAGGTTCCTTTTCCGTTTGTACCTGCCACATGAATCGTTTTATATTTTTTATGAGGATGATTAAAATACTTGTCCAATGCGAAAGTATTTTCCAAACCTTCCTTATATGCCTTGCTTCCAACCTGTTGAAACATGGGCATACTATTATATAAGTAGTTTAATGTATCTTGATAATTCATCTTTATATTTATTAACGATCAAACAATACCTGTATTCTGTTTATTTCTTATATTGCAAATATCACCATTAAAATGATAATAACTATGGGAAAGAAAAAAAACTTTGTGTTAGATACTAATGTTATCCTTCACGATTACGATTGTTTGAAGAATTTTGAAGAGAACGATATTTATCTGCCAATTGTTGTCATTGAAGAGTTAGATAAGTTTAAAAAAGGGAATGAACAGATTAATTTCAACGCCCGTGAATTTATCCGCGAACTTGATTCTATTACCGACAATAACCTTTTCACGAAAGGAGCCACATTAGGCGAAGGACTTGGAAATCTTTTTGTAGTGGCAGGCAGAAAAACTACAGAACAGGTAACCGAATCTTTTCCGGATCAAATACCCGACCATCAGATTCTGGGTGTGGCCGCCTACTTGCTGAAAGAAAAGCCTAAAATGGATACGATTCTGGTTACCAAAGATGCGAACCTGAGGATGAAGGCCCGTTCGGTAGGTATCCCCTGCGAAGATTATATTAATGATAAAGTAATCAATGTAGATGTTTTTGAGAAATCAAATGAGACGTTTGAAGGCATTGATCCGGCGTTAATCGATCGTATTTATTCTTCCAAAGAAGGTTTGGATATAGATGAATTTGATTTCAAAGCCATCCTTCGTCCTAACGAGTGCTTTGTATTGAAGAGTGATAGGAATAGTGTATTGGCACGTTATAATCCTTTTACTCGCACCATTCATCGGGTAAATAAGTTTAAAAACTATGGTATTGAGCCACGTAATGCGGAGCAAAGCTTTGCTTTTGAAGTATTAAATGACCCGGACATCAAACTGGTGGCATTGACAGGAAAGGCTGGTACAGGAAAAACATTACTTGCTTTAGCTGCTGCTCTGAATAATTTATCCAATTATAAGCAGATCTTACTTGCCCGTCCTATTGTAGCATTATCAAATAAAGACATTGGTTTTCTTCCCGGCGATGCTACCGAAAAAGTAGCTCCTTATATGCAGCCTTTATTCGATAACCTCAATGTAATCAAGAGACAATTTGCCTCCAATTCCACAGAAGTAAAACGTTTGGATGATATGCAAAAAAGTGAGCAACTTGTGATTGAGGCCTTGGCCTTTATTCGTGGACGCAGCTTAAGCGAAACCTACTGCATCATTGATGAAGCACAAAACCTGACTCCTCACGAAATCAAAACCATCATTACCCGTGCGGGAGAAGGTACTAAAATGATATTTACAGGAGATATTCAACAGATAGACCAACCTTACCTGGATAGTCAGTCGAACGGATTGGTATATATGATTGATCGCATGAAAGATCAGAAACTCTTTGCCCACATCAATCTGGTGAAAGGAGAACGGAGTGAGCTGAGCGAGTTGGCGAGTAATCTTATGTAAGACAGTTACGAGTTACAGGTTACAAGTTACAAGGAATTATTTGTAACTCGTAACTTGTAACTCGTAACTTGTAACTCGTAACTAATACTACTCTTTCGTTCCGTAATATCTCAAAAACTGTGTACGTTCAAAGGTGTTAACTCCTTGAATGTCTTTTACTTTCAGCTTTCCTTTGAATTGAGAGATGCGCTCAAAACCTTTATCGTTCATCCATGAAGCTATAAAGTCGAGCATGGGGCGGATGCTTTCGTTTCCTTTTTTGTAGATGGTGCTGCAAACTTCTACGGCAGAGGCTCCGGCAAGAATAGTTTTTACCACATCCTTAGGAGTATGTACTCCTCCTGAAGCTGCATAGCTCATACCTTCTACTACGGAGGATGCAATACCGATCCAGCGAAGAGATTCCGATAATTCGCTTCCGTTGCTGAATACCTGACCACCTACCTGTTCCATTTTATCAATATCAATATCGGGTTGGTAGAAGCGGTTAAATAATACTACGCCTGCGGCTCCATTGGCATATAGCTGATTGATAAGCGCTACCGGATTAGTCAGGTTATGACCCAACTTCATGATAACCGGAATATTGATGTGCTGCTTTACATGTTTCAGGATATCAATATGACGCTGTTCAAAAGAACCATACGTATAACGATTATCGCTTTGCAAGGCCAGAATGTTGATTTCCAGTGCGTCTGCTCCGGCTTCTTCTATTGCTTTAGAGAAGTTGACCCATTCGCTGTCGCTATAGCAATTGATACTTGCAATGATAGGTATATTACACACGGCTTTACTCTCTTTGATCAGTCTCAAATACTCTGAAACCTTATGATGATGAAGAGCAGCAACCAAGTAATCGCCACCTTCCGGATAATATACGGAGTCCTTCATTTGTGTGGCTTCAAGAGCTATTTGTTCTTCGAAAAGAGATTTCAACACAATAGCTCCTGCACCGGCTTCGGCTAATTTTTTGTTCTTTTCCGGACTGTTGGTAAGTCCCGAGCTACTAATGATAATTGGGTTTTTCAGGTTTAAACCTGCGAAAGTAGTTTTCAAATCAGACATGGCATTTAAGTTTTGAGTTCAAAGTATTAAGTCTTGAGTTTTAAGTAGTAAGTTCTCTGTTTTCAGTTTTGTCTTACCACTTATAACTCAAAACTTATAACTTAAAACTCAATCCCTTTCTCCAAATATTTTGCTTCCTACTCTGATAAGTGTGCTTCCTGCTGCGATAGCCAACCGGTAATCGTGAGACATACCCATGGATAATTCGCAAAAAGCATCCTGATCGGTAAAGTGCAAATTCTTAATTTCGTGAAAGAAATTACTTAATGAACAAAATTCCAGTTCAATTTGTTCTTCGTTCTCTGTATAACTTGCCATTCCCATCATGCCACATAGTTCTATGTTGTTGAGAGTTTTCCATTCTCCATTGTTCAACATTTCCCGGCATTCATCGAAAGTGAAACCAAATTTGGTTTCTTCTTGTGCAATATGTAATTGCAACAGGCATTTTACTTTTCTGTTTACTTTGGCGGCTTGTTTATTAACCTCACTCAACAGATGGAAAGAGTCGATGCCGTGAATCAACGCCACATAAGGGATGATGTATTTTATTTTATTTGTTTGCAGTGTACCAATAAAATGCCATTCAATATCTTTTGGCAATGTTTCGTATTTGGCTTTTAATTCTTGTGCCCTGCTTTCTCCAAATATGCGTTGCCCTGCCCGGTATGCTTCTTCAATCGCTTCGTTGGGGTGAAATTTGGAAACAGCTACAAGCTTTACTCCTTGGGGGATTTCAGCCAGTACTTCCTGCAAATGAGTGGTTATAGCCATTTTTTATTTAAACTTCCGGTTTGTCATTTCTCTCCCCGTAAGGGAATACATCCATAAGAGATGTTTCCGATACTAAACCAATTTGATAGTCGGCCATTGTACCTTTCATGCCTTCGTCTAATTTCTTCACGGCATCGCGTAAGTCGGCAGCTTGTACCAATACCTGAGTAGAGGTTTTCTTTTCGGCTCCGCTTTTCTCATCCAATGTAATGAAAATGAGTTTGCATTTGAACCAACGATCGGCGCTTTCTTCATCACTGGGGAACAATTCGCTATAGTTTGCTCTCTTTATATCCGAGACGGTGAACTCTCCCGACATAAAAGGCTCCATTTCTTCAATAATTCTTTTTTCGGCTTCGGTGAAGCTGAGTGCGTCGACCAGATAAGGTTCGGTAACTTTCTTCTGCATTCCGTTCTCCATAATCTTTTCGTAGCGGATTTTGCACTCAAACCAAGTATGCATCATAATGATAGTTTTCTTTTAGTTGATTTAATTTATCCTATAATTTAATGAAGCAAAGGTAATAAAAAATAAGAATTGCTTTTACTCTATATACTTTTTTAATAAAGCAGGATCCAGTAGATGAACTTCATTGCCATCTATTCGGATAAGCTTTTCTTTTTGCAACTTATTAATTTCTTTGGAAAGGGCAGGGCGGGTTACGCAAAGATACTCTGCAAGTTGAACCTGGTTGTGCTCCATAAATACCACACCGGACTCCGTTTTGAGGTTCTCAAACAAATATTGCACCAATCTGTTTCGAACATTTTTATGAGAGAGTGCACGCAGGCGGGTCACTGTGCACTTGTTGCAGTTTCCGGTGATACACAGGAAGTTTTTCAATATATCAGGTTCTTCAGCTATCAGCTTAAATAGCGATTCTTTAGTGGCCGTAAACAAAATGCCGTCTTCTAAAGCGGTGAAGGTAGCCGGCAATGTATTGTCCGTACTGAATAAATGAGGAGTGGCATACGCTCTGGGGGCTACAATGTACTCTATCATCACTTCATTGCCCAAAGCGTCGATAATGTCTACACGTAGTTTTCCTTTTAAAAGTACATATAAGTGTTTACAGGGTGTGTTTTGTTTGGCTATGATGTCCTTTCTCTGAATGGAATAAATCGTATAATCCAGCCTATCGAGCAGGCCGGATTGTACGTTAAGAGGTAAGTCTCTGAATAATGGAATATTAAAAAGTAAGCGGATGCAAGTTTCCGTACACTCTATTTTATTCATTCGTATATCCTAAATGTTTAGGATACAAATATAACAAAATTCTTTATATCCATTTCTCGCTTTTTACCGATCCGTCGATAGATAAAGTAATCACTTTAATTGGTATATGTTTAGATTGCTCGCGCGCTGTCTGAGCTATTTGTACTAGTCCGTTGCAACAAGGCACTTCCATGACCAGTACAGTAAGCGTTTCCAATTCGGCTTCTTCAATCATTAGCGCAAGTTTATCTATATACGTTTGTATATTATGGTCTAATTTAGGACAGGCAATGGCTAATGTTTTTCCTTTCAGGAATCTACAGTGAAACTCACCGCTGGCAAATGCCGTACAATCTGCTGCCAGCAATAAATGCGATCTGTGGAGAAATCCCGCACTGGGGTTGAGCAAATGAAGTTGCACTGGAAATTGCCTTAATTCGGATACTTGTTCTGGAGTATTGTTAGGCATTCTGAGCCCTGCAGGGTTTATAACAGCAGGTCTTTTAATTTCGCGTGCCATGCTTCCTGGACATCCACAAGGCAGTTTCTCTTGTGATTGTGAAGTACTCTTATAACCAAAATCTACCTTAATGTGATGCTTTTCCAAGTAACTCAGCCCTTGTTTTACCAATTCCTTTTCACCGTGTTCTTTGAGATGGTTGAGATGGGCAAGAATCACTTTTTCGCCTTTAGGTGCTATTCTTTCCATAACGGCTTCTTCGCTATAAGGCTCTGCTTCCCGTTCTTCGAAGGCGATGGCTCCTACAGGACACTCGCCTATGCAGGCTCCAAGTCCGTCGCAATAAAGATCACTGATCATAACAGCTTTGCCGTTAATAAGTTGTAAAGCGCCTTCATGGCAGCCGGTTACACAGGCTCCGCACCCGTTGCATAATTCTTCATCTATTTTGATAATGGTTCTTTTCATTGCTTTTATTTTTTAGTTTGTACAAAGATAAGGGGAGGGAAGAGGGGAAAAGCGTAACAGATGTTACGCTTAAACCAATAGTTTCAAACAAATAGTTCCATGAGCTAATTATGAACAGCTGTTCTTTTCTTAGGAAAATGATACTTTTTCTTTCAAAAAACTAAACTTGATGAAAAATAATGGCTATCTTTCAAGAAGAATACGCTATGTTGATTTATTAAAATGTTATGAACTACTCTGTTTTAACCAATTGTAATCTTTTTCACTCGATCCGTGAGTCGGAAGTGAGTGATATTCTTTCCTGTGTAAAAACGAAAGAAGTCCGTTTTAAGAAAGGTGATATACTGGCTATGCAGGGTGAACCTTGTAACCGACTCATATTTCTCTTATCAGGGAGCGTTAAGGCAGAGATGAGTGACCCGGCAGGCAAAATCGTGAAGGTAGAAGACATTCATGCCCCCAATCCATTGGCCATTCTTTTCCTGTTTGGCAAAGAGAACCGTTTTCCCGTACAAACGACTGCCAATGAAGAAGTAGAAACTTTAATCGTACCCCGCGAATCTGTACTGAAGATGCTGATGATGAATGAGACTTTGCTGAAAAACTACTTGGATATATCTGCTAATTTTGCTTCACGGTTAAGTCGTAAACTGCATCTGATGTCCTTTCGAACCATTCGGCAAAAACTGGCTATCTATTTGCTGGAGCTCTCGGAGGCTACCCACAGTGAAATCATTCTTCTGGATAAACCCAAAAGCGTATTGGCTGAATATTTTGGCGTCTCGCGTCCTTCGTTGGAGAGGGAACTTAGTAAAATGCAACAAGATGGATTGATTATTTCTGATAAAAGAAAGATTACGATCAAAGAGAAAAACAAGCTTGTACAATTAATACGTTTCTGAAGTGTAATCATGATTACACTTTTTATCCATTAAGACATTTATCTTTGTATAAAACTCAATATCTATGAAAATACGAAAGCTGATAAATACCATTTTACCCTCTCGTAAATGGAAAATATTCGCTATCATTTTATGTGGAGTAACAGTGGGAGGCGGAAGTCTGTTCTTGTATCTACTTCGTGCGCATACTTATTTGGGAGATGATCCTGCTGCCTGCATGAACTGTCACATTATGGCCCCTTATTATGCTACCTGGTTTCATAGTTCTCACAGTCGGGACGCTACCTGCAACGATTGCCATGTGCCGCACGATAATGTGGTGAATAAGTGGTATTTCAAAGGGAAAGACGGACTCGGACATGTGGCTGCTTTCCTTACCCATAGTGAGAAAGAGGTAATTCGGGCACACTCGCAAAGTTCGCAGGTTATCATGAATAATTGCATTCGTTGTCATACCCAATTAAATACGGAGTTTGTAAAAACAGGCCGTATTGATTATATGATGTCTGAAGTGGGAAAAGGCAAAGCTTGTTGGGATTGCCATCGTGATGTACCTCATGGGGGTGGAAATAGTCTTTCAACTACGCCTAATGCGTTGGTTCCTTACCCCGATTCTCCTGTGCCAGAATGGATTCGAAATCTTAAAAATAAGGAATGAGAAATTGTAAATCTGTAAATCGTAAATAATAGGATGGAAAAGAAACTAAAATCATGGCAAGGATGGCTACTCTTTGGTGGAACAATGGTAGTTGTATTCGTACTCGGATTGGTCGTGTCTTCCTTAATGGAAAGGCGGGCGGAAGTAGTCAGCGTATTCAATAACAAGCGTGTGTCAATAACAGGTATTGAATCTCGTAATGAGATATTTAAAGATAATTATCCAAGGCAATATCAAACCTGGACAGAGACTGCTAATACAGATTTCCAAAGTGAATTTAACGGAAACATAGCAGTAGATGTGCTGGAACAACGTCCCGAAATGGTGATACTGTGGGCCGGATATGCCTTCTCCAAAGATTATTCAACTCCTCGCGGTCACATGCATGCTATTGAAGATATTCAACATACGCTGCGTGTGGGTTCTCCGGCAACTGCTACCGAAGGACCTCAACCTTCCACTTGCTGGACATGTAAAAGCCCCGATGTACCTCGTATGATGGAATCATTAGGTGTAGATGCTTTCTATAATAATAAATGGGCGGCTTTCGGTGATGAAATCGTAAACCCCATTGGTTGTGCCGATTGTCATGAACCCGAGAATATGAATTTGCATATCAGTCGTCCCGCACTTATCGAAGCTTTCGAAAGAATGGGCAAAGACATTTCCAAAGCTACACCACAGGAAATGCGTTCATTGGTTTGCGCTCAATGCCATGTGGAATATTACTTTAAAGGAGATGGTAAATACTTAACCTTCCCGTGGGATGAGGGAATAACTGTGGAAGCGATGGAAGCTTATTACGATGAAAATGATTATTACGATTATATTCATTCATTAAGTAAAACCCCTATTCTGAAAGCGCAGCATCCCGACTATGAAATAGCACAAATGGGTATTCATGGTCAGCGAGGCGTTTCCTGTGCCGATTGCCACATGCCTTATAAAAGCGAAGGAGGGATGAAATATAGCGATCATCATATTCAAAGTCCGTTAGCTATGATCGATCGAACTTGCCAGGTATGCCATCGGGAAAGTGAAGAAACCCTTCGTAATAATGTATATGAAAGACAGCGTAAAGCCAATGAAATCCGTAATCGTTTGGAACAAGAACTGGCGCGAGTACATATAGAGGCTAAATACGCCTGGGAAAAAGGAGCGAATGAGAATCAGATGAAAGAAACGCTGAAACTTATCCGTCAGGCACAATGGAGATGGGATTTCAGTGTAGCCTCTCATGGTGCTTCTTTCCATGCTCCGCAGGAAATCCAACGCATTTTAGGTCATGGACTTGATAAAGCATTACAGGCCAGATTAGCAGTTTCCAAAGTATTGGTGCAGCAAGGTTTTATAGGAGAAGTTCCGATGCCTGATATTGATACAAAAGAAAAAGCTCAGAAATATATCGGTTTAGATATAGAAAAGGAGAAAAAAGAGAAAGAACAGTTTATGAATACCATTGTTCCTCAATGGATTAAAAAGGCCAAAGAGAACGTTTAATTAGTTGAGAGTTGAAATTATGTGGAAACAACCTTGGGGATATAAAGAAGGGTTTACGATTTGTGGAGGGCTGTTTTTTATCGGATTACTTCTTCAAATAACAATTGGAGGGATAGATTGGAATTTATTAGCCTTCCCGATTAATCTAATCATTCTTTTGGTTTATTTATTTGCAATCATTCTTATTTCTCTGTTCCCCAGGAAATTATACCTGTTTAGATGGATGGGACAATCTTCCGCTGCCGTCACCTCTATGATAGGTGTAGTTGTTATTACTGTAATTATGGGACTAATCCGACAGAAACCTGCTCATATATCCGTAACAAGTTTTGAGGCTTGGTTTGGATTCTCACAAATGTTGTCGGCCTGGCCGTTTATATTACTTTATGGTTGGTTTACCACACTTCTGGGAGTTGTTACTTTTCGACGCCTTTTTTCTTTCCGTTGGAAGAGTATACCTTTCTTATTAAGCCATGCCGGGTTATTCATCGCATTGATCGGTGCTGTATTCGGTAGTTCCGATATGCAAAGGCTTGAAATGACAACTACTATTGGAAAACCCGAATGGCGCGCTTTCGATCAGCAAAAGAATATGAAAGAACTTTCCGTGGCTATAGAACTGAATAACTTCACGATAGATGAATATCCGCCCAAGCTAATGCTGATTGATAATGAAACAGGAAAGGCCTTACCGGAAGGTAAACCGGTCAATCTGCTTCTGGAAGAAGAATTCCAATCGGGAAATCTGCTTGATTGGGAGATTACGCTCGAACAACGAATTCCCGAGGCTGCCAGCATGAATACGCCGGATACCGTGAAGTTTGTAGAATTTTATTCGATGGGTGCAGCTTATGCTGTCTATGTGAAAGCAGAAAATAGACAAACCCATGAATATAAGGAAGGGTGGGTGAGTTGCGGAAGCTTTATGTTTCCCTATAAAGCCATTCGCCTGAATGAACGAATGAGCCTGATTATGCCCGAACGAGAACCACGCCGTTATGCTTCTGATGTGACTGTCTATACGGAAGCAGGCGAAACAATGCAAACTACCATTGAAGTAAATAAGCCTTTTGCCATAGACGGTTGGAAAATATATCAGCTTAGTTATGATGAATCCAAAGGAAAATGGAGTAATATCAGTGTATTTGAGTTGGTAAAGGATCCCTGGTTGCCTGTTGTATACGTGGGAATATGGATGATTATTGCGGGTGCCGTATGTATGTTTGTTACCGCAGGAAAAAGAGAGGAGGCAAAGTCATGAGTTGGGATTATTTTATCATATTTGCATCCATATCTTTGTTGTTCTGGGGCATAGGAGCTTTTAAAGCCTGGCGTGGAAAGAGCCACCGACAGGTATATCTGTTTACAGGTTTCGGATTACTCGTTTTCTTTGCATTTATTCTGGGTATGTGGATTTCGTTGGAACGACCTCCCATGCGAACGATGGGAGAAACGCGGCTTTGGTATTCTTTCTTTCTGCCATTGGCGGGGCTTATCACTTATAGTCGTTGGAAGTATAAATGGATATTGAGTTTTAGCTTTATCCTTTCCTTGGTTTTTATTTGTATCAATATCTTTAAACCCGAGATACATAATAAGACATTGATGCCTGCTTTGCAAAGTCCCTGGTTTGCCCCTCATGTCATAGTATATATGTTTGCTTATGCCATGCTGGGAGCTGCCGCTGTGATGGCTGTTTATTTGTTGTTCTTCAAAAAGAAAGCCATAGAACAAAAAGAAATGGATTTATCGGATAATCTGGTATGTGTAGGTGTATCTTTTATGACTTTCGGTATGCTTTTCGGCGCTCTTTGGGCGAAAGAAGCATGGGGACATTACTGGGCTTGGGATCCCAAGGAAACGTGGGCAGCGGCTACCTGGATTGGTTATTTGGTGTATATTCACTTCCGCCATAGCAAACCGCGACACTTAAAACAAGCTTTATGGATCATGTTGATTTCTTTTGTGCTGCTGCAAATGTGTTGGTATGGGGTTAATTATCTGCCTTCGGCACAGGGAGTGAGTGTACATACATATAATATGGGATAGAGAAGGAGGGAAAGGAAGGTGAATGTGTCATAAGTCTCTATCTATATAAATTAACCACAGATGGATTTATGACACACTCTCTTTTAAATAGTTAAGTAGATGTTTATCATTAGTTTATTGTTGAATGGTTTCCAGGAATTCTACTTCAACGATTCTTAATCTATGATTGCCTTTGTCTTTTCCTCCTTTTTCAAGATCATTGGCATTTTGAGCAGCTACTTCCACTATCTGACCAAATTCATCTTTCTCGCTGGTATTTCCTTTCAGGCGAATGGTGATTTGATTGGCACGTACAGGTTTTGTTTTCAGGTGTATATAGCCTAAGCTTTTGTCGGTATCTCCGCTCCATATCAGTGTATCTCCTGCATATACTTCCAACGGATAGCTATGCGAACGCCAGCCGGTTAGTTTGATGCAAATGTCATCAATCTCTGCATATCTTTCAAGTGTATATGTAATCCATGCAGTGCTTAGCTTGCCATTGTTTTCCCATTCACTTAATTCGTTATCGTCGAAACTGTTGTTTACGGTTTCATTGTTTGAACCGGCTTTGGCCGAGAGAATGCGCACATCTACTTTACTATCTTTGTAGGAAGGAGTAAAGGGTGTTTCTCCTCTGTCCAATCTGCCTTTTAGGGTGGTAGAGGGTAAATAAGAACTAAGGCCATTGGTTACTTTTATGGGAGAAGATTCTAAAGTAAGCGTGGCTTTGGGTAGCCCTTCGGCTTCTGCGGTTAAAATGGCTTTTCCTGCTTGTATGGTACTGCGTATAAGTGCCCGGTTAATTCCACATTCTACAGGAAGGTTCATATTCAGGATATGATTATCCTTGCCCAAAGCAATACCGCCTTTCCATTCGGCCTCTCCTGTTAATGAGAATTTAATGGTACGGTTGTCCAACGGGCAGCGTTTACCAGCTTTATCTACTACTTCCACTTGCACCAATGCCAGGTCTGAGCCGTCTGCCTTGAAACCTTCGGGGTTTTGAATAAGGGTTAGTTTTAGTTGATGAGGTTCACCTACCGTATCCAAATGATAACGACTAACTTCCTTGCCTGTTTCGTCGTAACTGACAGCTTCTAATTTACCTGCTTCAAAAGCAATATCTTTAAAAGTGAATAAGAAATCGTACTCGCGTTCGCCTTTGCCTAATGATTTTCCGTTCAGAAAGAGCTCCACATCTTCCCCGTTAGAAGCCACGTATACAGGTTTTACTGTCTTTTCAGGGTAGTTCCAATGACCCACGATGTAAGTTTGATATTTTTCAGTATCCACCCAACCATTCCACATAGTTTGATGTACAAAGAAAGCATCTTTTTCGATACGCATAGGATCTGTTACGCCGCTTCTGCGATAATTCTCTGTTCCACGGAAGTGAGTATTAGAATCGGAGAATATAATCTTTGCCCCTCCCGAGCTGACTCTGCGACCGGTTCCCGGACGTTCGCGCCAGTAATCATACCAACGACGAATTAACTCAACGGCAAACGAATCCTGATTTCTGTTATAGGCACTGGCATCTTTCAGCTTTTGGTGGGTGTTTGTAACTGTCGATTTGTATTCATCGGAACCTTTTCCGTCTTTATGGAATGGATAGGAATAATCATCCCAATATTTGCGAAGTGCTTCGTCTCTGCAATATTCTGTAGCCCACATGGGGTGATGCATGCTTTTATTAATGTATAGCATTTCGCCTCCGTATTCTGCTTCGCGTATATCCAACATCTCACGAGAACCGATGGCTCTGCCTCCAAAAGGATCATATTGATCGCGCACAGCTTTCATTTCAACTATATGTTCGCGGGATATGGATTCATTGCCGCATTCGTAAAACAAGATGCTTGGGTTGTTACGATTGTAAATAATGGCATCGCGCATTAGTTCCACACGTTGTCCCCATTGTCTTCCTTTTGCATCTTTCTCTGCATCACCCGCAGGCATGGCTTGTATAAGTCCTACACGATCGCAAGATTCGATATCTTGTTTGGAAGGAGTAACATGCATCCATCTCACTAAATTGGCATTGTTCTTCACCATTAAATCGTTGGAAAAGTCGCTCAACCAGGCAGGAATGGATATACCTACCGCCGGCCATTCGTTGCTGGTGCGCTGTGCATAACCTTTAAGTTGGATAACACGATCATTCAGCCAAACTTTACCTTCTGCAAAGCGAGTCTTGCGGAATCCCGTGCGGGTGCTTACTTCGTCGAATACCTGATTCTTATGGTCGACAAGTTTCGTTTTTATAGTGTACAGATAACCGTATCCCCAACTCCAGAAATGAAGATTTTCAATTTCGGAAGAGGCACGCAGTGTTTGGGTTTCTCCGGCTTTAACGGTTACGTTTTCTCCTTTAAATGATTTTACAGGATTACCATCCATATCAAATACGCTGACTTCATAATGCAGTTGACGCGCTTTGCGGCTTTCATTTCTCACTTCCGATTCGGCATGGATAGTAGCTGTACGGCTTTTCACTTTGATGCCTGTAGCATAAACATACACCCCTGTAGTTTGCAGATTGCTGTATAAAGGCAATGTTTGGTAAACATCATCGGTGACGTGCAGATATACATTCTTGGGGATGCCTCCATAATTGGCATTAAAGTTTCTGTTATTCCATTGGTATTTGGTGTTGGTATCTTTTTCTCTGTAGTTCCAGTTGTTATCAATGCGGATGGCTAATACATTATTTCCTTTTTTTATGTGAGGAGTTAAATCGAATCCTACAGCCATTACACCGTTCTCGTGTTTGCCGAGATATTGTCCGTTCAAATAGAAATCGCCACCCTGGCGGATGCCTTCAAATTCTACAAACACCTTATTGCTGCTCTTTAAAGAAGGGATGTTGAAATGCTTGCGATACCATACAATGGTGTCTGTATGTTGGTCGATGGCTACTTTAAAGGCTTCTTCCTCATTAAAGGCATACGGAAGAGTTACTTTTTTCCATTGATTATCATTGAATGAATTGTTTTTGGCTTCGGGAAAATCTCCTACCTGCAAACGCCATTCACTGTTGAAGTTATATTTCTTACGATCAAATGTTTGCCCGTATGTATAAGAGCATACAAGAAGAAATAAAACGAAGAGAGATTGTTTATACTTCATGGTTTTAGAAATTAATGATTGTGATTTAATGAAAGTTCTCGTACTTTATCTTTGCAATATTAATTCTAAAAGAAGAAGTAGAGGCAGGAAAAAAATACAATATGATGTAAAAAACGCCACGCAATACAAATATTCCACTTGTTTGATGCAATTATTCCCCCTCCCGATACTCCGTAGGAGTCACCCCAAATTGCTGTTTAAAACATTTGCTGAAATAATGCGCATCATTAAAACCTACATGATAAGCAATTTGAGAAATAGTAAGATCATTTGTTTTAATAAGCTGTGCAGCCCTTTTCATACGAACATCTTTCAGATATTCGACCGGAGAAAGACCGGTTAAGCTCTTTACCTTTTTGAAGAATACAGCCCTACTCATTCCGGTTTCCTGAGCGAGTTCCTCTATTTTGAGGTCGCCATTGCTGATATGCTTCTCAATGGATTTAATCAGACGATTCATAAAATCCTGATTATTAGAGGTAATGGTGCCTGTAATTGAATCGGTAAAAGGATTTTCAACAGCAAGAAGGGTACGGTAATGTTGCTGTAACTTTTCCCGCAATTTCAATAGATTAGATATTCTTGTTTTTAGATAATTGGCGCTAAAGGGTTTGGTGATATAATCATCTGCTCCGAGCTCTATGCCTTTGATACGGCTTTCTATTGATGATTTTGCACTTAACAGGATAAATGGAATATGACTGATTGTAGCATCCGATCGTAAATCGCTTAGTAATTCAATACCGTCTTTCTCGGGCATCATCACGTCACTGATTATAATGTCGGGTATTAGTTTTGTTGCAACCTCTAAAGCTATTCTGCCGTTTTCGGCTTCTGTGATATGGTATTCGGCTTCAAAAATGCTTCGCAGGAAGTAGCGTAGTTCATCATTATCTTCCACAATTAGCATTGTTTTTTTCTCTTCGGCTTCATTTTCTACCGGCTTGGTGACAGAATCCGTGCTTAGTGGGGTGAACTCGGTGGAAGCATTATCAAAATGATCTTTTCCTTTACTTAGTTCTATGGTGAAGGTGCTTCCTTTTCCTGACTCGCTTTTCAGGTATATTTTTCCTTTATGCATATCGACAAACTCTTTAACTAATGAGAGTCCTATGCCTGTGCTATTCTTAGATTGAAGGATTGTTTCGAAACGTTCGAACAGAGCTGTTTGCTTATCGGGCGAAATGCCGATTCCCTGATCGTATATATCAATAAGAACACGTTGACCTTCTTCTCTTATATAGATTGTTATTTCTTTATTTGCCGGAGTGTACTTAAAGGCGTTGGAAATTAAATTAAAGAATATCTTTTCAAGTTTGTCTGCATCTGCCCATATTGTAAGCGTATCAATGTTGGCGGTTAGAGAGAAGTTGATTGCTCGTTTTTGTGCGAGATCCCTAAAATATTCCATCAGATGGCGTAAGAATGAAACCAACTCTATCTGTTGAACTTGCATCTTCATTCTGCGGCTCTGTATTTTTTGGAAGTCCAGAATTTGATTGACCAGATGCGTCATTCGGTTGGTATTGCGATTCACCAGTTGCAACTGGCTGTATACCTCCGGTGATAATTGGTGCTGATCCAGTATATTCTTAACCGGTGCTGATATGAGTGTTAATGGAGTACGCAGCTCGTGCGATATATTGGTGAAGAACTGTAGTTTCAACTCTGCCAGTTCTTTCTCCATTTTTACTTCGTGCCTTAATTTATAGAAAGTAAATAAAATGCGAACGGTGATAAATATGATGCCTGCCATGAGAAGAACATATAAAATACCCGCCCAAGCAGTTTCCCAGAATGAGGGTAATACATGTATGGGTAATTGTCGGATGTTATTCGTCGGCACCCCGTCGCTATTTGTAGAGCGTACTTCGAATATATATTCTCCTTTGGGGATGTTGGTGTAATTGGCTACATGTATTTTGCCTGCCTGGTTCCATGTATCTTCAAAACCTTTTAGGCGATACATATATGATATATTTGAAGGATTTCTTAAATCCAGTGCAGAGAAATTGATGCTAAACGAATGTTGATTATGCTTCAATACAAGCTTAGATGTATTATCAATACTCAGATCGAGTATGTGGGTACTGTCGCCGGGAAGAATAACTTTATCGGCAATCTGTAACTGAGTAAGTGCAATGGGGGGAGAATAAGTAGATTTCTGTAATGAATCGGGCTGAAACCACAACACCCCTTGCTGAGTGTTAAAAAGCAACGCATTCTCCTTTTTGGAATAGCATCCGGCACCATCGTTGAAGCGTATAAACCCGGGAAAATCTACTGAAGAGTAATTCTCAAAGGTTTTCTCTTGAGGATTGAACATTGATAGACCTTCCGTCATAGATATCCATAAGTTTCCGTTGTATTCTTCCATTGCTAAAAGAATATTGGAAAGAAGTCCGTCTTCTTTGGTATAAGATTCAAATTCGGCACTGCCGTTTTGATAAGAAACAAGCTTGTTTAGTCCGCCTCCGAAAGTTGCTATGTACAATTCCTGTTGTTGAGTGAGGTAGAGAAATTGAATATCGTTATTGTTGAGGCTGTGGTGGTTGCCCGGAACATGCTTAATCTGCTTGAACTCAATAGATGATGGCTGTTTGAAGTCTTCATCCATAACCAAAAGTCCGTTGGATGTGGCAATCCATAATTTCCCTTGCTTGTCGGAAATAATCTGTCTGGTTCGCGAACAGGTTTCAATGGGGTAATTCTTCAATTCATTTCTATGGTTGATAAAAGAATAGGTGTTTGTACTTGCATCGTATTTCAGGTAATTGATGCCTCCGTTTAATGTTGCACACCAGATGCGATGATGATTATCTTCGAACATATAAAAAACATCACTATTGCTAAGGCTGTACGAATCTTTTTCGTTGAACATGAAACGCGATATTCTGAACTTATCGGGTGTGCTTTGAGCAGCTTCCAACCTGATTATTCCGTATTTCTTAGTGCCTATCCATATATCTCCCCGATGATCTTGCATAATAGAGTAGGGGGCAACCCGTAGGTTGTTCTCCTTTAGAGAAAGCGTTCCGTCGTTTTGAAGATATCCCAGAAAGGTATGGTTAGAATCATACACCCCGATTCCTTTGTGCTTAAAACCGATCCACAGACGTTTATCTTTATCTATAAACAGGGCGCGACTGTTATTTTGTTCCGCACGTAATGGCTCCGGAGCGTACCAATGGAACGATTTTGTTTTGAATGTAATCTTTTCAAGTCCGTTGCTATGAGAACTGATCCAAATATTGTCCTGCTTGTCGAGGTAAACATCCATAATTAAGTCTGCTTCTTGCCAACCATCTGAAAGTTGTTTGTTGTAAATGGGGATTAACTTTCTGTTTGTTCGGTCGTAATAGGCAAAGCCTCCACCTGTAGGGTGTATAAATAAGTTCCCTTGCTTGTCTTCCCATACAATTTGGTATAAACGTCCGTCGGAGAATAAATTACCATGCTTGTCTCTGATTTCCATTCTATGAATATCTTCTGTTTGAGGGTGGAAAACGGTAACTCCTTTGCTCTTCTGCTGAATCCACAAATCACCATGTTTATCTATATATACGGCTTTGATGCTATTGTCGGGCATAGCTTTACAGGTAGAGGGGTGGTAATGGCGAATATTGTCTCCGGTTATGTCCATAACAAAGAATCCATCTGAGGCTGTGCCACAAAACAACTTGTTTTCTTTCAATACATGCAAGATGGTTATTTCGGAGGAGGTGGGAAGTTGTAAAACTTTGTATTGCTGCGTTTCTTTGAGATACTTCCATACCTGTCCTTTAGCAGAACTAAACAATAACTCGATATCCGTTTCCTGCATACTGGTGAAAGATTGTTGGGGCATTTGGAAAATAGAAGTAAGGGTATCATCTGTATATTTATAAATACCTGTTTGGGTGAGAATCCATTCATTGCCGTTCTTATCTAAAGCTACATGATTGATGTGTTCATCAGGAAGCAGATTAGTTTTTAAAGAAAGTGTTGAATGTGGTTTCTCTTCCTGCGTTACAGCCAAAGCTAACCCTTTATGCTCGGTGGCAATCCAGGTATGGCCGTTTGGTAAGGTAAAGAATTCTCTAACAAAGCAATCTTCTCCCGGAAGAGTTGTAAACTGCTCGGTGTATGGATTTAAACGGGAAATTCGTTTGTCATATCCTAATGCCCAAATACAGCCGTATGCATCTTCCTCAATTAAATTGATACGGTTGCTGACAAACTCAGTGGAAGAGTTGGAGCCATTTTTATAGGGGCGGAAAGTGTAACCATCAAACCGATAAATGCCATCCCAGGTGGCAAGCCATATAAAACCTTTTTGATCCTGTAGAATGTCACTTACTGTACTCTGGTCGAAACCATGTTCGCTGGTATACCGTGTAAAAACATGGGAAGATTGAGCATGAATGAAAATGCAGATAAATAAAGTTATTGCAAATAGATAGTATTTCATATTATATAATCACTCATCATCTTTTATTTATAGAAGCATCAAAGTTAAGAAAAAGAGAATAAAAAGAAATAGACTGTTTGAAAAATGTATGAAAGAGTCATCTTCTATTCTTTGTCTTTTTGAGAAATTAGTTATAACTTTACACCGTTCCATACGCCTAATTATTGACTAATACATGAGAATCTTGAAATATCTTTCAGTTATATTCTTTCTTTTTTGCTATACGCAGTTGTGCGCTCATTCTTTTACTATTTGTAAACCTTATCAAATAGAGGATGGGCTTTCGCATAACACCGTGTGGCACTCTATACAAGATAGTTATGGGTTCATCTGGTTTGCTACAGCCGATGGCTTGAACTGTTATAACGGCAAAACAAATAAGGTATACAGAAATGAACTGAACAATCCTTTCTCCATCGAAAGTAATTATATCCGGACATTATTTGAGTTGGACAACAGAAATATCTGGGTAGGTACCGGGCGTGGTATTTATTTATATGAACGGAAGAAAGATCATTTTGTGTACTTTGATAAGCGTACGGAATTTGGAGTTTCCATTAGTAGCGAAATCAGTAAAATATATCGTGCACCGGATGGGCAATTATGGATCGGTACATTAGGGCAGGGGCTTTTTATCTATAATCCCAGAACGGAAGAGTTGGTTCAGAATAGCTCACAATCCGGGTTTATTTGTGATATTGTGGGGCAAAGCACCGGAGTGATATACATTGCTACTATGCAAGATGGCTTATTCAGTTTTGACAGCCGGGGAAAGTTTCTGAAAAAACATACATTGATACAAGATGCCGGAGAGAAGGAAGAACCTAAACTGACTTGTTTACTGAACATGGGTAAGAACTTATGGATAGGTACCAACGGGAAGCAACTATTGAAATATAATACAGAGAATGGCAGTATAGAGAGTATACTTGTAAATTCCAAAGGCATGAAAACGATTCAGAGCCTTATGGAGTATAATGCCAATAACTTATGGATAGGTACGGAAGATGGTCTTTATGAGTATGACTTAAGCCAAAAAAAAGTCACAGAACTGAAGCATAAGAATATGAGTGATACTTCTGTAAACTTTATGATGAAGGATGCAGAAAGCGGAGTTTGGATACTGACCAGTTTAGGAGGTGCCAATTATATCCCTAAATCGACCAAGCGTTTTTATCTGTTCTCGCCCGATTATCAGGATGGATCGGGAGCATCCGGTAAGGTAGTGAATACTTTTTGCGAAGATCCCTCGGGCAATATTTGGTTAGGAACGCGGAAGGGGTTGTACTATTTTAATACAGAAACATATCAACTGTCTCATTTCCCTCTCCAACAAAACAGAAATAAAAACTATGATGTTCGTACTTTATGTTTGGAGGGAAATAAGCTCTGGATTGGTACGTATGGTGCCGGATTGTTTGTAATGAACTTGCATACTAAAGGTATTAAGCATTATATACATTCGAAAGATACCCCCAATACCATTTGTAGCGATGATGTGTTGGCTGTATATCAAGCCCGAAGCGGAACTGTTTATATAGGTACAAGTTGGGGGTTATGCCACTATAACCATGCTGAAGATAATTTTATGACTATATCCTCAGTGTCTATGATGGTATCTGTGGTCGATCTTCATGAAGACAAACTGGGGCGGCTATGGATTGCTACTTCCAATAGTGGCGTGTTTCGTCAGGATTTTCCAAGGGGAGACTGGATAGCTTTTCAGCATGAGGTGGACAATTTGTCTTCTATCATCAGTAATTCTATTAGCACTCTTTTTGAAGATTCAGAAGGAAGAATGTGGTTTGGAACGAATGGACGCGGGGTTTGTTATTTTGATAACGAAACAGGATCTTTTGTCGATTTTGATCCGAAGAATAACTTAATACCCAATAAAGTAATTGATGCCATTCAAGAAGATGAGACTGGCAATTTCTGGATTTCCGGTAATGCCGGATTGGTGAAGATTCACCCTAAAGAAAAACAAACTCCACGTGAGTTTACGCAGAGCGACGGAATACAGGGAAATCAATTTAACTTTCGCTCTTCATTAAAGGCTTCTAATGGTTATCTGTTTTTTGGAGGTATTAATGGGTTTAACATGTTTAAGCCGGAAACCTTTACCGATAACGATTTTATACCTCCTGTATATGTGATAGATATAAGTTTTCCTTATCTGGATGATGAAAAAGCCGGGAAAGACCGTATACAAACAGAGGCACCGCTTTATATGAGCCGTCGGGTTACGTTGCCTTATGAACAGAATAGCTTTTCGTTGACATTTGCTTCGCTGAGCTACGAGGCACCCGACAATAATAGATATTCCTATATTCTTCATGGAATAGATAAAGACTGGATACAGAACACAGAAAAGAATACAGTATCTTATACGGATTTGCCGCCCGGGAAATACGAACTCGAAGTGCTCGGGTCGAATAACGATTATCTTTGGAATGAAGAAAGCACCAAACTTACCATTATTATAACTCCTCCGTGGTGGCGAAGTGGCATAGCCTATTTCTTATATATAATTATCTTTTTAGCTTTCATTGCCTATTTGGCATGGTGGTGGAATGCATACATAAGAAAGAAATATAGAAGGCGCATGAAGGATTTTCAGGTTACCAAAGAAAAAGAAATCTATCAATCGAAAATTAATTTCTTTATTAACCTGGTTCATGAAATCCGTACTCCACTGAGCTTGATAAAGTTGCCTTTGGAGAAACTCCATGAGGTACAGACGAATGCTGCCGGCTCTAAATATTTGTCGGTAATAGATAAGAATGTAAATTACTTGCTGGATATTGTTAATCAATTGCTGGATTTCCAAAAGATGGAGAATGGCAATGTGAGTTTTGTATGCAGGCCTTGCAATATGAACTTACTTACCGAACAGATTGTTGCTCAGTTTGCTACATTGGCAGAACTGAAAGGTATTGACATTCAAACGGTTCTGCCTGCAAAAGAGCTTACAGCCGTTACGGATATGGACAAGATATATAAAGTGCTGGTTAATCTTTTAAGCAATGCGGTGAAACATGCAAAAAACCGGATAGAGATTAAATTGTTTGTTGCCGGTGCTGATTTATACATTTCGGTTAGCGACGATGGTCTTGGCATTCCACCAGCCGAAAGAGATAAGGTGTTTGAAGCCTTCTATCAGGTAAAAGATAAGGATAAGAAATCTTCTATCACAGGTACAGGCATCGGGCTGGCATTCTCCAAATCGTTAGTGGAAGGATTGAATGGAAAACTAAGCTTGGGTGAAAGTGTGTGGGGAGGATCGGTATTTACGCTGACCCTTCCGTTGGAAGAGGTGAAAGCTTTGTCCGAAGAGAAAGATGTTCAGGAAGAAATTATACAAGACATCTCTTCTGAAGAGGTGGCAGATCATTTTGCGTTGGATAAGCGTAAATTCTGCGTATTATTAGTAGAAGACAATATAGACCTTCTGAACCTGACTCAAGAATCTCTTAGTGAATGGTTTCATATTCTGAAAGCCTCTAATGGCAACGAAGCACTAGAAGTACTTGCCGAAGAAAGCCCGGACATTATTGTAAGTGATGTGATGATGCCCGATATGGATGGTATGGAACTTTGCAGAAGAGTAAAGTCGGATATCAATACCTCTCACATTCCGGTTATTCTGTTGACTGCCAAAACAAATATCGAAGCCAAATCCGAGGGCTTTGAGAATGGGGCAGATGCTTATTTGGAGAAGCCATTCTCTATCAGGCAGCTTCGTGGGCAGATAGAGAATCTGTTGAAACTACGTCAGGCTTATTATAAACTAATGATTAATTTGGGCATAGCGCCTAAAACAGAGGTTCAGGATATTATATCACAAAAAGACTATGAATTTATAAACAGTATGAAGGAGGCTATTCTGGAACAAATGTCGGATGATAGCTTTTCCATAGAGCAACTGGCAGAATCTCTGAACATGAGTCGTTCTAACTTTTACCGAAAAGTGAAAGCATTAACAGGAATGCCCCCCATTGATTATCTTAAAACAGTTCGGCTGTATAAGGCTGCCGAACTGCTACAACAGGGAGTCCGTATTCAGGATATATGTGGGAAAGTAGGATTTAGTTCCACCTCTTATTTTACTAAATGCTTTAAGGCGGAGTTTGGGGTATCTCCTAAGGAATATAAATAATAGGGGGTGGGAGATTAGTTACTTAACCATTACTCCCATTTCCCCTTCAACCGTCAGCGTTTCCGCCTGAACAGACATCCCGGTAAAATTATTATTATTGTAAAATTTCACCGATGCTTTACCCGAAGCATCGGTTTGTACATTTGGTGCCCAAAAGATAGTACGGCGATGATCATTTCCTGAAGGCAGAGAAGTGTCTGCATAATCGGGGCTGTAGAACTCAGCAGGTTGACTATATCCGTGAATAAGCGTACGGCGAGTTCCTCGGGCGGGTTTATACTTTTTATAGAAGTCTTCTGCTCCCGGAACTGTCTTTATCAGAAAAATCACTTGATCTCTATGATCTTTGGGCTTTTTATTCGAATCTTGAGCTGTTTGTTCATTGGAACTTTCTGCTGCATCAGATTCGTTGGAGATACGATTTGCTTTCGTCCAATCGGAATGTGCTCCTTCTGCTTCTATATCCGAAATCATTTCTGTGGGGAGTTTATGAATCACCATCGGATCGTCATAAATGATTAACGACTGTATAGGGTCCACTTCTTTTAGTACCAGATTCTTCGTTACATGATCGGCATACGCTTTTCCGTTAATAATAAAAACAACAGGTCTGTTCTTATAATAAATTTCACTTGGTTCATCCGGGTCGATAGAACCTGTTCTTGTATTCAAGGCTCCGGCAATAATTCTTACATAAGGATTCATCTCTTCCAGAAAATGGCTGAGTGTGATAAAATCTTCTCCTTTATCGCGATGATCATCTAATATTTGTTGAACGTTGTAGTAAGCATCTATCATGACTTCATCTATTGTTGTTTTTCTTCTTCGTTTTTTTGCTTTTACTACTACCGATTCAAGTAACTCTGTTTCTTGAGATAACTTTTTCAGGTACTCTTCTTCCAGAGCTGTGGGAGCGGCAAGAGAGAGGGTGTCCCATTGAGGGTTTAGCTCTTCTGCGTAAAAAGATCGAATGGGTGGATAAAAAGTACGATCCAGCATGATGTGGGTGTCTTTTCTATTTCCTTTTAAGTTCTTAGTTTGCAGGAGGGTGGGTCTGATGCCTTCCAACCCTTCCAAGGGGATGGTGAAAGCTCCTAAGGTGTCGGTCATGGTAGCGCCTATCCAAGTGGAAGAATCATTCTGGATGAGTACACTCAGTTCCATGTTTCCTTTTTCTTTCTTCCTGAATAAAGATCTAAGCTCTCCTTTTAAGTTCAGTGTTTGTTCCGGAAGGTATTTAATTTCGAAAGGTTCCACTCCAATGGTTTGTTGCAGGTTGTATTTTCTCCATCCTTGTACCAATAGTAGTAACTCGAGTGCCTCCTTTTGTTTTCGCGAATCCGATTTAAAGTAATAACCGGGATTATGGATATATCCTTTCAATTCGGAAGAAAGAAGGAGATTGGTTTGAATATTATCCCCTTCGAATAATAAATCAGAGCTCTTTGTATCCTTAACAGACAAAGAAAAAGCAGTTGCTAAGGGGCTTCCGTCTGACTTGTTTACCTGAAAATTTAATTCAACCGGGTCTATAGGATTATAAGCCTTCTTTAGTCCTTCTACAGCTATTTGTATGGAAGAATTTGGAGAAACGAAAAATAATCGTTCCGCTACAATTGCTCCCTGTTTGTTTATCAGCGTTAATCGGGATACACCCGCAGGAAGCTCCTTGGTTTTAAACCGTACTAATTGAGAGGGCGCATTCTCGGCTAATTCTTTGAATGCATAAGGTGTATTTCCGGAAAAAACAAAGAGCCCCAAAGTATCTTGCAGTAAGGAGATGCTTTTATTAATTTGTACATTTAGTTGCCCGTCTCTATGTGTTGCCTTCATCGTATATCCTGTTGGTAATGCTTCCGGAAGCGTAAAAGAATGTTCTTTCTTACCTTGTTTTACTTTTACTGTAGCCGCTTTATTTGTAGGAGTGTATATAAAACTCCCCATTCCGTCGTGTGCTGTTGTAGCTTCGCTTACCAATTCTCCATCGGGCGAATAGAGTGAGATTTCCACCAGTGAGTCTATTGGGTTGAAAACTTTAAATGCCACTTTAGATTGAATACCTTGCACTAAATGCCCTCCTTCTGGGAAAAACTGAATATTGAACTTATTGTTTTTCTCTTCCGGACGTTGTTTCATCAACTTATTCAAACGGTATTTATTGATTGTCTTATCATACTCGCCGGGTATTTGAGGCTTTTTGTATAATGGAAAAACACGAGAGAAGTAGATATCATCTCCGAAATTCAACATCCACTTTGTGTATGCCCGGATTTCGTAGTAGCCCGGCATAAAGCTGTTTTTGAGTTCAAACTGTCCGTGTCCGGTTCCGTTTTCAATTTGTATAATCTGTTTGTCTGTAAGTACGCCAACCTGGTCCCATAGCTCTACATAGAGAACTTTACTGAGAACGCTTGGTATGTTATGTTCTGTGAACGAGACGTATGCCTTATACCAAAGAGTTTCGCCCATGAAATAGCTATTGTTATCTAAGTGAAGATATACTTTCTCGGTAGGATAACTTTGGGAAAAAGAGGTGGCATATTCCGTATATTCGGAAAAATTGCGAGGTGTAGCAGAGTTTTGTGCATGCATATAGCAAATGCAAAGAAGAAATACAATGAATGTAGTGTATCTTTTTAAGCTAAACAGATGTTTCATGGTAGTAAGGTTGGAATGATAACAGAATCGGAAATTTTAAATGTATATTCTTTCTTTTTTTTCTTCTCAAAGCTGTAAGGCGCAATGTACGTACGGCGCGGAGAAACTTTATCATTGCTATAATGAGAATGATATATGATATACTTTTCTCCTTTTTGGGTAGTTAGTAAAGCGTGGTGCCCTGTTCCCTTAGCACCTGCATGATTATTGAGTATAGGATTGTAATCTGATTTTTTCCACGGACCATAAGGAGAGTTGGCAACGGCAACCCCTACGGCATAATCCGGACTTTGAAAATGATTGCAACTGTACGTCAGGTAATATTTTCCTTTGTGTTTTATAACGAAAGGTCCTTCTGATACACAAGCACTTGGTTGGGAGGATGTCCATTCCCAGGTTCTTCTTTCCGAACGTAAACAGAGGGTCATGGTTTCGGGTTTAATTGTTTTCAGATCCTTGGTAAGTTCCGCCATCCAGATAACATTTCCGTGCTGAAAGCGTACCCAATATATATAAGGTGTACCATCATCATCAATAAATAGATGGTTGTCGATGCCTTTTTCTTCCATATACGGTTCTTTACTTTCTTGTTTAAAGGGACCAATAGGAGAGTCGGAAAAGGCAATAGCAATATGTTCATCGACACTGTAGGCCATTGCAAATTTTCCGTGGGTGCGGTACACTTCGGGTGCCCAGAACCGGCTGTTACCCCATGAATCTTTTTTATGTAAAGCAAGTCCTTCGGTAGCTCCGCAAGGCCCTTCCCATTCTTTCAGATTGGTGGATTTATAAACTACAATGCCATTGGGAGATTGGGTTCCGTATAAATAGAAGGTTCCGTTTTCTTCCAGAATATAAGGATCGGCTACGGTTAGTTGGTTGCTTTGAGCAGATGCAGTGAGTGCATATAGGCAAAGTACAGCCCATCCTATCAGCTTTTTAATTTTCATGGTATTATTTGTTTAGTAGTGTATTTGTTTCGGGATGAATCCCAGTGGCACAAAAATAATGATTCTTTGTGGGAATGTGGGTTAGTGTGGAATAAAAAGAGTAATAAAATCCTTTTCGGGGGTTTTAATCTGGATTAGTTATACTTTGGAAGGAATGGTTGGCGCGAATCTGTCTTTTTGTAGATATGGTTGACTCTTTAACGACTCAACCAATGAAAGAAAAGAAGTCCAACGATGCTCACGCTTTTCATTTTCGGATTCGTGAGAT
>NZ_QVMK01000021.1 GCF_010500995.1 Bacteroides sp. 224
AGCCGTATACGAGGAGACTTGTACGTACGGTTCGGGGGCAGGCTCCCGGAAACCTACCGTCGCAAGGCGGCAAGGCGCCGGGTGCCGAGCCTACTATATATAATTATCTGGAGTGTTCCCGCCCTTTCGACCGTCTTTGGATAAGCTCTCTCACGGATCAGGCTATCCGCAAAGGATTGGAGAACCTACGTCCGGGAAAAGAGTACGACAACCTGTATCGTTCGGCAAAAGCCCGGAGCCAAGCCGATTGGGTTGTCGGGATAAACGCTTCACAAGCCCTGTCAATATCAGCCGGGCACGGCGTATGGTCATTGGGACGGGTGCAAACACCTACACTCGCCATGATATGCAGCCGTTATCTGGAAAACAAAGATTTCAAACCGCAAACCTATTTTCAGGTAAAATTGCATACGGCAAAAGATGCAACCCAGTTCGCCGCTATTTCCACAGAACGGTACAACACAAAGCAGGAGGCAGACGACATCTTAAACCGTGTCCGATCCGCCGAATCCGTAAACGTGATAAGCGTAGAAAAGAAAGAAGCCAATCAGGAACCGCCATTGCTCTACGATTTGACTACTTTGCAGAAAGAAGCGAACAGCCGCCATAGTTTTTCAGCAGATAAAACCCTGTCGGTAGCCCAGTCGCTTTACGAAGCGAAACTTATTTCCTATCCAAGAACGGGCAGCCGTTATATTTCCGATGATGTTTTTGCCGAGATACCCGCCCTTATAGGTCAGTTATCCGGTTACGCTCCATTCGGCAACTATGCAAAAATAATGTCAGGGGCAAGCCTGAACAGGCGTTCTGTAAATGATAAGAAAGTAACAGACCACCATGCTCTGATTATCACCGAAAATATGCCGAAAGATATTTCAGCCGACCAACGTATCATATACGATATGATTGCTGCCCGAATGTTGGAAGCCTTTTCCGGCAAATGCACCAAAGAAAACACAAGCGTTTCTTTGGATGCTTCGGGCATTGCTTTTTCAGTCAAAGGTAGCATTATCCTTATTCCCGGTTGGCGTGCCGTATTGAACGCACCTGATGAAGAAAAAGGCGAAGACGATGCTCCGGCACTTCCATCCCTGTCCGATGGGGATGTACTTCCCATTAACGGAACGGACTTACTGGAGAAACAAACCAAGCCCCGCCCATTACATACGGAAAGTAGTTTATTATCTTCTATGGAAACCTGTGGTAAAGACCTTACCGACGAAACGGAACGGGAAGCGCTCAAAGAATCGGGTATCGGAACACCTGCCACCCGTGCCGCTATTATCGAAACGCTTTTCTCCCGTGAATATATTCAGCGTGAAAAAAAATCCCTTGTTCCTACCAATAAAGGATTGGTAGTCTATCTGGCTATCCGTGATAAAAAAATAGCGGACGTAGCTATGACCGGAGCATGGGAAAGCGCATTGAATAAAATAGCAACGGGAGAAATGGATGCCGATACCTTTCATAGAAGTATCGAAGTATATGCCGCACAGATTACCACCGAATTACTGGAGAAGAAAATCGAAGGCGGCAATACAAGAGAGAGCTGTCCATGTCCGAAATGTAAAAACGGTCAGGTAGTAATATTCCAAAAGGTTGCAAAATGTAACAATGAGGCTTGCGGACTGACAGTATTCCGGAATAAATCAGGAAAAGACCTGACGGACGGACAACTGAAAGACCTGCTTACCAAAGGCAAGACAGGTACTATCAAAGGCTTTAAGAGTAAAGAAAATAAGCCTTTTGATGCTGCCGTAGCTTTTGATGCAGAGTATAAAACGATATTCCAATTTGATAATTCCAAAAAGAGGAAAAAGTAATGAAAATAAGTTTGTTATTAAATTTAGGACAGGCATTGACGAGAAATGCAAATCTGGATAAGCCGACTAAAATGCTATATTCTTTTATTGATTATTGTAAAAGTCATGATTTTCCATATCCTACTATTCCAAGAATCGGAGAATTTATTTCATTGGAAGAGTTCTTTATAGAATGGGCGAAATCGCTTGATGACTGCGAATTAAATATGCTTGATAATATTAATTCGCTAACTACGTGTATCGGTAAGGAAATTAAGGTCATCAATGTTATTCACAATGTAAATCGCTCAGTCCTGTACTGTTCTGACTTGTATAAATTGGAATAAAACAGCTATCTTTGCCACTAAGAAGTTCATATGGCACAGGTTTTAATGAGAAATTATTAAATCTATCCTATTGAATTTTTTAGTGGTGGCACTGGGGAGGGATACCCCGGTGCCTTTTGCTTATCCGTATCAATAGTTTTCCACTAAAAAATTCATAGTTATGAAATACAATTCAAATTTAGAGCCTGCGGAAATGTCATACTTCCGGCTCAATCTACTTTCTTATTTACGTGATTCCCACCCCGACAAAGCAAATGACCTTTCATTTATTGCCGGACGTGGGGATATGGCAGCCGAAGCGTACAGCGAAGCCGTAAAAAGCGGTTTAGACCATATTCAAGCTGCCGAAATTGCAAACGAAGCCTTATTCAAAGGCTTACACTTTTCACCTTATAATATAGTAGTTGAAATACTTTGGAACGAGTTTTTCGACGAAGTTTCTCCGGGTGGTGCCCAGGCAAAGGCAAAAGAACTAATGCCCGAATGTCAGGCGGTATTTGCTAAATACAACCTTAGTGATGATTATGCCGAAACGACAGAGTACCAGTCGCTTTATACAGAGCTTGTCGGCACGATCCTGATACTGCTCGAAAATGAGTTACAATAAGCGAACTCATTTGCGTCAGAATATTGACGCAATAAAGTTAGCGTTAAGGCTCGACAAGGAACAAAAAAAGGCAACACCCGAAGAACGGGAAATACTCGCAAAATATTCAGGCTTTGGAGGGATTAAGGCAATCCTTAACCCTGCCGACAAACCCGAAGATATTGAGCGGTGGTCTAAATCCGAAGTCGAGCTTTTCCCGTTGGTGCAAGAACTCCACGAGGTACTCCGTGAAAGTTCTCCCACACCGGAAGTTTACAAACGCTATGTCAGTTCCCTGAAAAGTTCTATCCTTACGGCATTTTATACGCCGAAGCCTGTTATTGATGTGTTAGCGGATGCACTAAAGGATAGCGGTATAACTCCGACACGCTTTTTAGAACCCAGTGCCGGAACAGGTGCGTTTATTTCTTCTTTCAAAGATATTGCACCTGAAGCTAACGTAACCAGTTTTGAAAAAGACCTGCTAACAGGTAAAATTCTATCGCACCTTTATCCTGATGATAAGGTACGGATTGAAGGTTACGAAAAAATGGAAGGACGCTATTCACAGCATTTTGATGTGATTGCATCTAATATCCCTTTTGGAGATGTTTCGGTATTCGATCCGCTACTGTCCAACCATGAAATACCCGCCGTCAAACAATCGACACAGGCGATACACAACTACTTTTTTGTAAAAAGTGTCATGTCGGCCAGAGAAGGCGGGTTAATCGCCTTTATTACCAGTCAGGGCGTACTCAATTCGGAACAAAACAAACCGATACGGGAATACCTGATGAACTCTTGCGATGTTGTTTCAGCTATCCGTTTGCCGAACAACCTCTTTTCCGACCATGCCGGAACTGATGTCGGCAGCGACCTGATTGTATTACAACGGAATAATAAAAATATAGTTCCAAGCCAACGACAGCAGGATTTTATCGAATCCCGCAAATTATCTAACGGCATATCTATTAATAACCTGTTCCGTGATTTCAACAGAGTAGTACAAACCCGTTCCAAAATCGACACCGATCCATACGGCAAACCTGCTATTGTTTTTACCCATGAAGGCGGTATTGAGGGAATAGCCACAGATTTGCGGCAAATGCTGAAAGATGATTTTTCAAAACATTTGGATTTGCAGCGTTACCAAAACTATGCACAGGAAAACCCGGCACAGTCGGTAACACAACAATCTCAATCTGCAAAATTGGATAACAGCAATCAGATAACCGAACAGGATATTCAGGAATTAAGTGATTACGCTTCTGAAATGGACAGAAAACTGTATGCCGAACGTCCGCCACAACCCGAAGATTTTGGAATTAAAGAAAAAAAGCAGAATGAAACAGAAGAAAGACAACCGGCTGCTCCAAATACTTTTAGAGGTACTCTTTTCGATATGGATGATCCTGCCATTAAAAAAGCGCCGACTACGGAGGCGAAACCCCAGTCCGTAACGCAGGAACCATTAATAACGCTCTATGACCTTTTCGGCTTTACCCAAGAGGAACGCAGTCAGGTAAACAAACCCAAAAAGAGAGGTAGAAAATTCAAATTACAGGCAAGCAAGTCAAAGGAACTGCCGTTTATGGACTGGCGGGAAGAAATGGCGCATAATGCAGCGCAGCAACGGGAAAAGCTACAACAGGAAAGCGCCGAGGCCTATCCCGTATTCGATGCCCGTCGGGAAGAACAGTTGGAACGGCTGAAAGAGGAAGCCGAACGGGAACAGCAGGAACGCATGAAACCTGTTCCTTTCCTATTGGAAGATATACCGTCCCATTACCGTGATGGCTCACTTGTTACCGACGAAAATAATCGTATCGGTTATTTGCGTGATTTGAATGGATTTCAGCCGATGTTCCATCCGCTTCAGCTCACCGGAACACAGCAGGCGAAAGCATCCCTTTATATTGAAATACGGGACACTTATCACCACCTGTACAGCAACGAAGCAACAAGGTTGGAAGCCAATCCTGCATTAAGGGAAATGCTTAACCGACTGTATGATGATTTTACCCGCCGTTTCGGAAATATAAACGATGCGAAAAATCTTAGTCTTATAAAAATGGATGCCGGAGGAACGGAAATTCTTTCTCTGGAACGGTATATCGACGGTAAAGCCGTCAAAGCAGATATATTTCAACAACCGGTTGCCTTTAATCCCAATGAGATTACCCATGCCGATAATGCACGGGAAGCCCTGACCGCTTCGCTCAATAAACATGCAACGGTAAACCTTGAATATATGGCAGGGCTTACAGGGGGGACTTCGGATGAAATACTGGAGGAACTCAAAGGGCAGGTATTTTTCAATCCAATGATAGGCTCTTATGAAATTAAAGACAAGTTCATAAGTGGTAATGTTATCTCCAAAGCGGAACACGTAGAGCGGTATATAGAAAACCACCCCGACAATGAAGCGGCAAAAGAATCATTAAAGGCTCTGAAAGAAGCAATACCCCGTCCGATAGCATTCGAAGATTTGGATTTTAATTTCGGAGAACGGTGGATACCGTCGGGCATTTACAGCAAATACGCTTCACATTTGTTTGATACGAATGTATCGGTGCATTATGCTCAAAGCCGTGATGAATACACGCTCAAAGCCGACAGCAAAAATATCAAGATATGGGATCAGTACGCTGTTAAGGCAACAAGCCGGACTTTCGACGGTATCGCCCTGATGAAACACGCCTTGCATAATACCTCTCCTGATATAACAAAGAAAGTCAATAAGTTGATTGACGGGGAAATAAAAGAGGTCAAGGTACGTGATTCCGAATCTATTCAACTCGCCAATTCCAAGATTGACGAGATACGGAACGGTTTCGTTGAATGGCTTAACGAACAATCACCGGAGTTCAAAGACCGACTGGCAGATAAATACAACCGTACATTTAATTGTTTCGTCCGTCCGGAGTATGACGGAAGCCACCAAGAGTTTCCGGGACTGGATCTGAAAGGCTTGGGTATTCCCGACCTATACAATAGCCAAAAGGATGCAATTTGGATGGATAAACTCAATGGCGGGGGTATTATCGACCACGAAGTCCTGCGCCCATAAGGGCATATAGTAAATGTAACATTAGCAAGTTACCGGGCAAGGGTTTTCAACGCCCGTCATTAGCCAACTTATCCACTTAGTCGAAAGGCGGTGGGGAGTGTCGCATGTTGGAAACGGCATAAGTCAGTTAACTATCATACTGCTACTGAATGTCTAAATGAAATGATAGATATGAGGATGAAGACTATACTGTTTGAACGACAGCCCAAGATGTTAGTTGGTAAACCCCGACGTAAGATAGTTACGAACGTCGGGCTGCAATACTTCTACTTTCCGACTTCGAGTACGAGAGCCGAAAACCGATTGCAGGTCAGCCACAATAAGTGGAAAAGGGCGAAAATCGCATCCGACAATCTATCGCGCTATGTTACTATATGTCTAAATGGGGATTACCTAAGTAGGAATGCCGAAAGGCTATGGGGCTTGTCTCTGAATATCCTATATGGTAACAGAGTCTCCGTAGTAGTCCGAGCAAGGGAAAGCCTTGTACATGGCGAAGGGAGACAGTTGGTGTTTTTAATACGTTTAACGAAAAATGTGTGAGACATTATGAGAGATTCAGAAAATGTATTAAACAGTCTGGCTGGGCATAGCTCAGACCTGAATTACAAGTTTGAACGGCTTTATCGGCTGTTGTTCAATGAGAACCTGTATGCGTTGGCTTATCAGAATATTGCTTCCAATGAGGGCAGTTGCACGAAAGGCACAGACGGTCAGTCCATAAGTGGGATGAGCGTGGAACGCATACAAAACATCATTAACAAGTTGAAAGATGAAAGCTATCAACCTTATCCTGCAAAAAGAGTTTACATTCCTAAAAAGAATGGCAAGAAACGTCCATTAGGCATTCCCGCCTCTGACGACAAACTTGTACATGAAGTCGTAAGAATGGTTCTTGAATCCATCTATGAAGGGCATTTTGAAAAATGTTCCCACGGATTCAGACCGCACCGCAGTTGCCACACTGCATTGGCTTCCATTCATGAGGGATTTGACGGAACTCGTTGGTTTATTGAGGGCGACATCAAAGGATTCTTCGACAACATCGATCACGATGTTATGATAGATATTCTTTCGGAACGCATCTCTGACCAACGGTTCTTACGTCTGATTCGTAAATTTTTGAACGCAGGATACATGGAGAAATGGCGATTTCACAACACTTTTAGCGGAGCACCGCAAGGAGGCGTTGTCAGTCCGATTCTGGCAAATATTTATCTGGATAAACTGGATAAGCATATGCAGGAATATATTTTGGCTTTCAATAAAGGCGGTAAACGGAGAGTAAATCCAGAATACAAAAGGATTCAATCTCGAAAAGACAAACGGGTAAAGAAACTAAAGAATGAAACAGATGAGCAGAAGAAAGAAGCATTACGGCAGGAGATTAACAGGCTCCACAATGAAATGCATCAACTTCCTGCAACTCTGGACATGGACGAAAATTTCAGACGTATGAGATACGTTCGTTATGCCGATGATTTTCTGATTGGTGTAATCGGAAGTAAAGACGATTGTGTGAAAGCAAAGGAAGATATTAAAAACTACCTGTCTGACACACTGAATCTTGAACTTTCGGATGAAAAAACATTAATCACCAATTCAAGCGACAAAGCGAAGTTCTTGGGTTATGAAGTTACAATCCGCAGAAGTGAGAAGACAAGAAAGGATAACAGAGGTGTCACTCGCCGCTCTCTTAACCACAGGACAGTACTTCTCTTACCTATGGAGGTAATGAGAAAGAAACTGCTTGACTATGGTGCAATAAAAATCATAGTTGAGAACGGAAAAGAGAAATGGCAGTCCACATCCCGACCTTTCCTTAGAAATAATGATGACCTCGAAATCCTGAACCGATACAACTCGGAGATAAGAGGAATCTATAATTATTATTGTCTTGCCAACAACTGCAACATTCTTAACAGTTTCTACTACCACATGAAAGAAAGTATGTACAAGACGTTTTCGTCAAAGTATGAATCAACTGTACGGAAGATTATCAACAAATATACTCGTGATAAAATATTCCGTGTGCAGTATGAGGATAACAAAGGCAAAATAAAAGAGCGTACTTTATATCATGGTGGGTTCAGGCAACAAAAGCATGCAAGATTGGACTTTGCGGACAATCTGCCCAGTTATCGCGCAACCCAAAGTACAAGCCTAATGGCTCGGCTTAAGGCACGCGAATGTGAATATTGCGGAGCAACGGACAATTTGAAAATGTTTCATGTCCGTAAACTCAAAAATCTGGAAGGCAAACAGGAATGGGAACGTTTTATGATTGCCCGAAAGAGGAAAACAATAGCTGTTTGTTACAACTGTTATAGCAAAATTCATGGAAACAAGAAATAGACTGAATATATCAATGGAGAGCCGTATACATGGAGACGTGTACGTACGGTTCGGTGGCGAGCATATTGAAACCTACCGTCCGAAAGGACGGCAAGGCGCGATGTGCTTAGCCTGTGGGGGCGGTAAAACCCTGATAATGTGTGTAAGCGCCTACGAGAAAAAACGTTTGGGATTGGTAAATAAACCGCTCATTATGGCGCTCAAAGCCAATGTTCATGAAATAGCCCAAACTTTCTGTACGGCTTACCCCAATGCAAAAGTGTTGTATCCGGGTAAAGAAGATTTCACCCCTGCTAAACGGGCGAAGATTTTCAACGAAATGAAGAATAACAACTGGGATGCAATCATTTTAACACACGAACAGTTTGGTATGATACCCCAGTCACCCGAAATTCAGCAACGGATATTACAGGCGGAACTTGATAGCGTAGAAGAAAATCTGGAAGTGTTACGGGCACAAGGAAAGGAGATTTCCCGTGCTATGGAAAAAGGTTTAGTTAAAAGACAATTAAACCTTGAAGCCAAATTGGAAAATATAACCTACCAGATTGAGAACCGCAAGGATGACACCGTAGATTTCCGTCTTATGGGTATCGACCACTTGTATGTTGATGAGAGCCACCGATTCAAGAACCTGACCTTTACAACCCGACACGACAGGGTTGCAGGTCTGGGTAATGCCGAAGGCTCACAACGTGCCTTGAATATGCTTTTTGCCCTGCGTACCATTCAGGACAGGACGGGAAAAGATTTGGGAGCCACTTTTCTTTCAGGCACAACCATTTCCAACAGTTTGACAGAGTTATACTTGCTTTTCAAGTATCTCCGGCCGAACGAACTGGAACGACAGGGTATTAATACATTCGATGCGTGGGCGGCAATCTTCGCCAAAAAGTCGATAGACTACGAATTTTCGGTAACGAATGAAATTGTGCAAAAAGAACGCTTTCGGTATTTTATCAAAGTACCCGAATTGGCAGCTTTTTATGCCGAAATAACAGACTATCGTTCTGCGGAGGATATTGGTATCGACCGCCCTGTAAAGAATGAAATTCTGCATAATATTCCACCAACACCCGACCAACAGGAGTTTATACAAAAGTTGGTAGAGTTCGCCAAAACAGGTAAAGGTGAAATATTAGGACGTGCGCCATTATCGGAAAGCGAAGAAAAAGCAAAAATGCTTATCGCTACCGATTACGCGCGAAAGATGTCCCTCGATATGCGACTGATTGATCCAGTTAAATATGGCGACCATGTGGACAACAAGGCTTCCCATGTGGCTAAAATGGTATCAGACTACTACACAAAATTCAAAGACCACAAAGCAACCCAGTTCGTTTTCTCCGATTTAGGCACTTACAAACCCGGAGAATGGAACCCATGCTCCGAGATAAAGCGTAAACTGGTGGATGACTATGGAATCCCGGCTCACGAAATACGCTTTATTCAGGAAGCCAAAACGGATAAGGCTCGTAAAACCATGATTAAGGATATGAACGAGGGTAAAATCCGTGTATTGTTCGGCTCTACCGAAATGTTGGGAACCGGAGTAAACGCCCAGAAACGATGCGTTGCAATCCACCATTTAGATGCGCCTTGGCGACCGTCAGACTTGGAACAGCGGGACGGTCGGGGCATTCGCAAGGGCAATGAAATTGCGAAGCTATATGCGGATAATAAAGTAGATGTACTTATCTATGCTGTGGAAAAATCGTTAGATGCGTACAAGTTCGGTTTACTTCACAACAAGCAGCTTTTCATTCGCCAGTTGAAAAATAATTCACTGGGTAGCCGTACTATCGACGAGGGAAGTATGGACGAAAAAGGCGGTATGAACTTCTCTGAATATGTGGCAATTCTTTCCGGCAATACCGAATTACTGGAGAAAGCACGATTGGAAAAGAAAATCGCTTCTTTGGAATCCGAACGACAGGCATTCATGCGTGGCAAGTCATCATCACGTTACAAATTGGAGGATATTATATCCAATGTAGAGCAAAACAACGGGTTTATTAGCCGTATATCCAAAGATATTGAAGCGTTTAACACCCGTGTTCAGCATCAGCCGGACGGTATTACCCGCCTGAATCCTGTTCAGTTAGACGGATTACAGGGCAGTAACCCAAAAGAAGTCGGGCTGAAGCTAAATGAAATAGCCGACAAAGCCCGCACACATGGAGCGCATGAGAAAATTGGTACACTTTACGGTTTTGATTTAATGGTAAAATCTGAAACCACTAATAAAGATGGCTTCGATGTTATACAAAATCGTTTCTTTATTAAGGGAGAGGGCAATATTCTCTACAATTATAATCACGGGGTAATGGCTACTGATCCGAAGACCGCAGCACAAAATTTCCTGAATGCACTCGATACCATGCCTAAACTTTTGGAGAAGTATCAAGCGGATAATGAGAAGTTGCAAAAGGATATACCTGTACTGAAAGAAGTAGTCGAAGGTACTTGGCGTAAGGAACCGGAACTGAAAACCCTGAAAGACGAGTTAATAAAGTTGGATAGGGAAATTCAGCTCTCACTTACTCCAATCAGTGAAACTGAAGGACAAGCGGAAACTGTACCTGATAAGACTGTTTCTACTACCAATCAGAACCAGTCGCAAGGCAAGACCGAAACATCGACTGTTCGGGATGCACCATTGCCAAATACTTTGCAGGGAGTTAAAGAAATAATGGGCGATAGGCTTGTTATTGCATCGGTGGGTGGTAGTCCGCCGAAAGTGGATAAAAAGGATTCTTCTAAAAATTTCAAACTGTAAAAATAAAGCCCGTGCCTGTCATCACGACGGTACGGGCTTTTGAATATAAATTCATAAAAACTATAAATATGGAAATAGTAATGCCCTCACGGGTTTTTCTTATTGTTGCCCCTTTTCTTGTTAAAGTTTTCCCTGATGAAAATATGAACATCACTTTCTTTGTAGTATGTCTTATGATAAACTGTCTGAAAAGGCAGTTCTCCGGTACTACGATAGCGTTGCAGGGTGCGTTTACTTACATTAAGCAACATGCACAAATCCTGATTATCAAGCAAAATTTCTCCATCTAACATATTCCTACGTTTACTCATTTTATCAAGTATTTTATCTATTTTGTCGAAGCGATCCATGATACGCTCCATCCATGCTTCAAAATTTTCTCTATCTATATACATAGTATTTCGTTTTTAGATGATATGCCCTATCATAAAGTAGTTTTGATTGGACGGATCTTTTATAATTATATCTTTCTCTCGCATATATTTAATATAGCTTTTGGCGGTACGTTCCTTTACATCCATTATCTGCTGTATGCGGTCGCATAGGTCTATATAGGTCAGATGCCTTTGTGAATCGAATATCTCACGGGCAACTGTCGCCAGTTCTTTCTCTTTCCTTTTTTCTTTTTCCTCTCGTGGTTTTTCTCCGATATATATGTGCATACCTAATTCTTTATCCCACGAAAACTGCATTAAAGGAACGTCGAGAGGACTGCCGTCCCTTACTTTGAGCGCCTTCACCACTGATATTGACGGATCGCTGTCAAGTTCTATACTAAGGATTGCAGCAGCTTTGCGTTGTAATTCCGAACCAAGATGCCCACGCAATTTCAAGCCATTGGGTACATAATGAAGCACACATATAATACAGGTACGGTATATTCCTGCCAACCTGTATAGTTCATCCATAATCCTGATGCTTTCAACTTCGTCATTTGCCGATGACACTAAATCTGCTATCCCGTCAATGACAACTAAGCGAATGCCCTCATATTCGTAATGGTACTTATCCATACTCTGAACAATAGCTTGTAACCGTTCTTTTCGGGACATTCCCGTAAGAGAAAAAGCCCGTAGTTCTTCCGGTTTTTCTTCCAGTTTAGCACGCTTTAAAAGATTTGATACATTTTTGAAAAGCTGTACTTCCGATTGTTCCGTATCATAGAGCAAAACCGCTTTATGGTCGGAATTATCCCGTACATCAACGCCTAACGTATCAATGGGACGATTGTCGTTTCTTATCGAACCTGCAATCAGGGCAGCAACATAGTTGCTTTTTCCTGTGCCTTCACCGCCAGTAATACAAAGTATGTTACCCTGTGTGCCCAGTGGTACGTCGCCGGCAGATATAACTTCTTCTGCTTTTGCCGGAGGATTGTTAAAATCAATTTCGCATGATTTCAGCATGGTCATTGTTTCATTATATAGGTTATCAAGAAAATCGAGAAATAATTGTCGGAACTCTTTCCGGCTATTACCCTTACTGAAATAGTCGGTAATATCTTTGTCCTTTTTTTCTCCCGAAAGTGGGAGTACAAGACGTTTAACACCATATTCGGACAATGCCTTTTCATGCTTCACCGCACTATCTGTTCCTGTTTTATCTGCATCATAGAGCAGTACAATATGTTTAAACCGGAATGTCAGTTTGTAGATGATCCCTGTCGGGATTATAGAGGTTTCACTATTAAAGCAGATAGCGTGGAATCCATGAGCGGCAAGTGTCATCACGTCTTTTTCTCCGCCGGTGATAAACAGCGTATCTCCTTTGGCGGGTAATTGCTCCAGTCCGAAACAGTAATTCTCCCCGATATTACCACCATATAAAAAACGGACTTCCGAAAACGGACGGTAAATCTTCACATACCGTTTACTCATATATCCGAAAATAGGCTCATTTTCTGATGAAGTATAGTAGAATGGTTTATTGTCTTTATTTTCGCTTCTAAATTCTTTCAGGGAAACTGTTTTGTAGTATTTCAATATTTCGGGCGTAATACCTGATTGCTTCCAAAAATCCAGTTCTTTTTGAGTGAATTTTTGTTGAATGATATTATACGGTTTGTTTTTGGGTAGTTCAGGCGTAGGCTGTTGTTTGTTCGATGTGATTGGCTGCGGAGTATGAGAGTAATCGGAATCACCCAGTCCTAATGCCATATCCCTGTTTATTGTCTTTAATATTTCGACAAAATCAGCTCCATTGCTACAATCCAAACCGTTCAATCTTCCAACGAAGAAAAAGCAATCGCCACTGTAATCGTCATTGCCGAAATCCTTAATTTTATAAACGCCATTACGACGGTCAAAATATACATTGCACGATGCTTTACGGTCTTCATACAAAGGATTAAGGAAATTACGTCCTGTTTTCCATTGGACTGGGATATAGTGTTTGAATACGTCCAAACCGTTATTCGTCCGTCTTAATAATTCGTCTTTGTTGAGCATGGAGTTTATGATTATTTATAAGGTCATTCATACATTCATCGGTGCTGCGGATTCTTTTCTCAGTAAGCATCCGTTTTATTTCAGCAATGGTATAATATGATTTGCCGGAGATAATGGAATAAGAAATCATCCGGTTACTTCGCAAACGTTGAAGTGTTCGTTCGCTGATTTTGAGAAAGGTGCAAACTTCGTAACTGTCCACCCACATTTCGTCCGGGTTGGTAGTATCATCATCCTGATGATCTATCACGAATTTCGCTATGGCATTAATTTTGGAAACTAATTCTTTGTATGCCTGTGATTCTATTGTAATGACATCCATAATTGCTACTTATTGAATTGATGCAAAGTTCGGAAGTTGCAAAAACGTAGAATGACAAGTTGCTATAACTATTTTTGAAATTTCATTCTAAATATCTAATAATCAGAATGTTTTAGTTTTGTTTTTTTAGGAATGTAAAGTGAGAATCTTTACATTGGGTATTTTTGGAAGAAAAAGACGTAAAAAAGCCCTGAAAATGATAGTTTTTCAGGGCTAAAAGAGGGAAAATCCGTTAAGATAAACTTTATATCATCTTTATATTGATTTTCTCATAACTTATTGATAATGAATTGATTTTTATAATTACTTCTGCTGTTTTTTTATTGACCACCTGACATTTTACCTGTTATCGTCATCATCCATTTTTTTGTTAAGGCTATCTCGCAATGAATCAAGATATAAAGTCCGGCTTTCTTTCCGGTTTCTGATATTCAAATAGATGCGGTAAAACTCTCCGGCATCGGTATTGAAAACATTACAGAAATAATCTATCAACTCTTTAATATCAATGTTTCCATAATTTATGCTTCCTTTTGCATATATAGCATAAATCAGTTCGACAAGTTCTGTTTTAGTTCCTGTCCAAGTATGTTTTATACGGGGAAATTTAGAGTTATCCATTTCGTTTTCAGGATGTTTTTCCAGTTTATTTAATTCAGCATTGAGATAAATACGGAGCATCTCATTGGCTAATATTTTAGAAACTTTGTAATCAAAACTGGTAGAAAAATTATTATCCCTTTCAAAGTAGAAGCAATCTACATTAAGTTCAATATTCGGCTCTACCCGAAGAAAATAATAACGGTCAAGATGAGTCTTCTCTGTCCTGTAATACTGGTAGAAATCTAAGTTTTTATCAAAATAATCTTTTATCCTGTCTAATTCCCTTATTATATAATTTTTCTGTGCCGTATCACTTCCAGTCGGTCGATTAGTTTCTATCTTATAAATCTCCGAGTAATAGATTAATTTGCTGAAAAGTTGGGGTTTGTACTCTTTAAAAAAACATATTTCTTCATCATCACTTTTGAACTTATAATCGTTCAGTTTCATCTTTAGCTGTTGCATAATTCCTTTTAGCAACAAAACTGCTTTTTTAGCTTTTCTTAAAGAGGCTTCTTCTTCCAGTTCAATAGCTTCAAGCTGATCATTCACTTTTTCGATTATAGTATTGACGTGTTTATTCATAAGGCTATATTTTAGGTACAAACCCCAACAGGGCATAATTAAAATTTCATTTTCAAAATCCTAATAGCGTTCAATATCGCCAATAACGATACCCCAACATCAGCAAATACCGCTTCCCATAAGGTTGCAACACCTCCTGCACCCAAAATCAACACAATGAGCTTTACACCAAAAGCCAGACTTATATTCTGTATAACAATTCGGCGTGTAGCTTTGCCTATTGTTATAGCCGTTGCTATCCGGCTCGGTTGGTCTGTCTGAATAATAACGTCTGCCGTTTCTATGGCAACGTCGCTACCCAGTCCACCCATTGCAATGCCTACGTCGCTCATGGCAAGAACAGGCGCATCGTTTATCCCATCGCCTACAAAAGCAATGTTATTACCCGGATCGGACTTCAACTGCTCTACATACTCAACCTTTCCTTCGGGCAGCAGATCGCCATGCGCTTGCGTAACGTTCAACTCTGTGGCAAGCTGCGAAACGATGGCCTGTTTATCTCCTGACAGCATTACAATATTCTTAATTCCTAACTCACGCAAAGCGTTCACGGCTGTAGCTGCATCCTCTTTCGGAGCATCGGCTACCAGAATATATCCGGAATAGATGCCATTGATAGCGCAAACAACAATCGTTTCGGGTATAGTCGCTATTTCCGGCGGGAACTCTACATTGTTTTTTATCAATAATTTAGGATTACCCACAAGAACTATTTTACCATTGATAGAAGCCTGTAAGCCGTGCCCTGCGATTTCATTCACAATCTCCGGCTTAATTACTTCGATATTCTGCTCTTTTGCATATTCCACAATAGCTTTCGCTATGGGATGCGTACTTTGCGTTTCAACCGAAGCCACTAAATTCACAAGGTCTGTTTCGAGCAGAAAATCTGCCGGAACAATCTTTTGTACCTTGAAAACTCCCTGTGTCAGTGTTCCGGTTTTATCCATCACCACCGTATTTACTTTGGTAATGGCTTCCAAATAGTTGCTTCCTTTAAATAGTATTCCTTTACGGCTTGCCGCCCCGATACCACCAAAGTAGCCCAACGGTATGCTGATAACCAAAGCACACGGGCAGGAAATAACGAGGAATACCAATCCACGATAAACCCAGTCGTACAACACAAAATTGAATGCCGGATTAATAGCAGAGTATGCCAGTGGTAATAACACTATAAGCGCAGCCAGTGCCACCACTATCGGAGTATAGATGCGGGCAAATTTGCGTATGAACTGTTCTGCGGGTGCCTTTTTTTCTGTGGCGTTCTGAACAAGGTCAAGAATACGAGCCAAAGCACTCATACCAAATGGTTTCGTTACTTCAATTCTTGAAACATTGTCGGTAAGTATCATACCTGCAAATACGTCCTCATTTTTCCGTATCGTTCTGGGAACACTCTCTCCAGTTAATGCCGAAGTATTAAAAGATGCCGATTCATTCAGTAAAATTCCGTCAAGAGGCACTCTTTCGCCTACCTTGACTTCCACAATATCACCTACATTTACATTCTCCGGCGACATTATTTCAGTTTTATCCATCTTAATAACTGTCGCTGTTTCTGGTCGGACATCAAGTAATGCACTAATGCTCCTTTTTGCACGGTTTACCGCTGCATCCTGAAAGAGTTCGCCTACGGCATAGAACAGCATTACTGCAACGCCTTCGGGGTATTCTCCGATAAAGAACGCCCCGATGGTAGCTATACTCATCAATGTAAACTCGCTGAATACGTCTTTCTGGCGAATGGCTTCCCATGCTTCTTTTATCACCGGTAAGCCTACCGGAATATAAGCGATGATATACCATGCGAGTTGTACCCACTTATCGGCAAAGAACGAAAGCCCGACAGCGGAAAAGATGATGCCTGCAATCAGCATCACAAAGGAGATAGCCGCCCGGATGTAACCTCTTTTCTGTGAGGTATCCATTTCCTGTTTGGTCTTGTCTATAACACAAGCCCCATCATTGCAATTTCCCATAATTATTTTAATTTATCGTTTATACTTCTTTTTATACAATTCCTCATTCAAAAACACAAATGGTAATAGTGTAAACAAAGTCCCAAAGAATAAGACTTCCTTTAACGGCCATCTATGAAAGAAACAATGATGATGGGGACATCTGGTTACATAATACCATAACAAAAAACCTAATGTAATCCCAATGGTTATACTTAACGCTACAATCCATTTTTTTGCTCTTGAACTAATCATTTTTTTCTTTGCAATGACCTTACTCTTTTTTTTCTTTTGCTGTCTTTTCATGACATCATTTTTTAGAGTTCTACGGCTGCAAGTTCGGCAAATGCCAGTTGATAATCCCTTTCGGCTGCAAGCGTCTGGTTTACGTTGTCGTAGTACAATCCCATTTCAACCATGTAATCAAGCAAGGATATTTCACCCGCATCAAGTGCTTTTTTCAACAGGATGGTATTATTTACGTTTGCCAGCGATTTACGATATTTGTCGGCAGTAGTTTTCAGTCCCATTGCTTTGGAATACTGTATTTGCAGTTGGCTGAAAAACTGTTGCTTGGTATCGGCTTCGCGGCTTTGGGCAGCAGCAACAGATGCCTTTGCCTGTTTCACCTGATTTTTATTCGACCATAGCGGTATGGATATACCAAGCGACACACCCTGATACCGTTGTCCGACTACTTTTTCACTCATGTATCCGGCGGTAAACTTAGGCAGGTTCATCGCTTTGCTTAGTGATACCTGTTTCTGGCTTACTTCGATTTCGTTACGCACGTATGCCAACACCGGGTTTTTATCTTCGGCTTGTACATACCAGTCGTTAAAGTTCAACGGAAGCTCACGGCTGCCGTAGTCTGCATCATTAAAGACTACGTCGATACCGCCGTTCAGCCTTTTCAACTGGGCAAGGAGTGCATCACGTTCTACTTCCATGCGCGATATTTCTCCTTGTATGGTAGAAAGGTTCAGGTTTACTTTGTTGTACTCCAAGATACTTACGTCGCCCCTGTCCATACGGTCTTTATAACCTTTGGCAATGGTTTCTGCATGTTCCAGACGCAAATAAAGTTCTTTAAGCAGGGAATTGTAATATATCAGTTCAATGCAGTATTGTTTTGCTTCGAGCAATATATTCATACGGTCGGCTTTGTACTGCCATTCCACAAGGTTGTTTCTACCGTTTGCTAACCGACTTTTCATTCCCGTAATGGTGGGAATGTCGAATGTCTGCGATACGCTAAAATCGGTACGATTACCTATATTTGAAGGGTTACCCCAGAGATAATTGAAGCCCACTTCCGGATCATCAAGGAAGATGCCCGTTTTGTTTTGCAGCTTATCCGCTTCAACTTGTTCGCGGAGGGCTTTCAGGGTTGTATTGTTCTCTTCTATCGAAGACAATACAGGGTTGATATTATTCTGCGCATTGAGCGTTATGCCTGCGAAGAGTACCAACATGGTTATTATGATTGTTCTCATTCTAATTCTAATTTAGTGTTGTTTACTTCAGGTTCCTCGTTGTCCAGAATTTCGGTTTCAACTACTTTCCTGTTTGTAATTAAGTACATGATAGGAATAATAAAGCCGTTGAGCAAAGTCGATGTGAGCAATCCGCCCAGGATAACCTTTGCCATCGGACTTTGTATTTCGTTACCCGGCAAATCACCACCCAATGCAAGCGGTATCAGTGCAAGACCGGAGGTTAATGCGGTCATCAAGATGGGGTTTAGACGGTCTAACGAGCCGGTCATTACCGCATCAAGTTTGCTATACCCCTCTGCCACAAGGTCGTTGTATCGTGAGATAAGCAACATACCGTTACGTGTAGCGATACCGAACAGGGAGATAAACCCGATAATAGCCGGTATGCTCAGAACGCCGTTAGTAAAGAAAATGGCAAACACTCCGCCGATAAGGGCAAGCGGCAGGTTAAGCAGGATAACAACGGACTGGTTTATGCTCTTAAACTGCGCAAACAGAAGCATGAAAATAGCAAGAATGGAGAAGATTGAGGTAATAAGCAGGGTGCGTGATGCTGCCTGTTCGCTCTCAAACTGTCCGCCGTACTCAATATGATAACCTTCGGGCAGTTCTATCTTTTCGTTTACGATGTCCTGAATGTCATTTACTACTCCGCGCAGGTCACGTCCGGCAACGTTAGCCGATATTACAATCTTACGGGCAACGTTTTCCCTATTGATGGTGTTGGGGCCTGTGGACGATGTTATTTCGGCTATATTACTCAATGGAATTTTACGTCCGTTGGCATCAACAATAAGGTTCTTTATCCTTTCGGCTGTTTCACGGCTATCGTCGTTTACTTTTAGGGTAAGGTCGAACGAGCGGTTTTCTTCGTACACCTGTGAAACGACTTCACCTGCGAGCATGACGTTTACAATCTTCGCAAAGTCGGGTAAGGTTATGCCGTATTTCGCCATTACTTCCCTTTTGGGTTCTATCTTCAACTGCGGACGTTCCACTTGTTGTTCTACGTTCAGATCGGCAATACCTTCAATGTCCTGAATGTTTGCTTTTATTTGGTTACCGATGGAGAACATTTTATTGAGGTCTGTTCCGAACAACTTGATAGCGATGTTGGCACGTGTACCGGATAACATAGCGTCGATACGGTGCGAAATGGGTGCGCCTATTTCTATATTCACTCCCGGCAACACTTTTATCTTTTCGCGTATTTCGGCAAGCACTTCATCTTTGGAACGTTTATCGAGGATGAACGGTGCTTCGATTTCCGATACGTTTACACCGAGTGCGTGTTCATCGAGTTCGGCACGTCCTGTTTTCCGTCCTACGGTTTGAACTTCGGGTATGGAAAGCAAGATATCTTCTGCTATACGCCCCATCTTGTCGGATTCTTCAAGCGATATACCGGGCATACTACTGATGCTTACGGTAAATGAACCCTCATTGAATGGCGGCAGGAAGCTACGACCTAATGAGAAGAAAATGATAACGGCAATCACTAAAACAACACCTGTTCCGCCAAGTACCCATTTCTTGTATTTGAGTGTCCATTTAAGGGCTACCTCGTAAACGATTTTCAGTTTCCTTACTATATACGGTTCACGTTCCGGTTTATCATCTTTTCGTGGTTTACCCAACAGGTAGCTACACAATACTGGAGTAAGGGTTAAGGCTACTACGGTAGAAGCTATCAATGCCATAATAAAGGCTACTCCTAACGGTGCAAGCATACGACCTTCCATTCCAGAAAGGAAGAACAAGGGAACGAAGCTGGCGATGATGATAAATGTGGAGTATAGAATTGGCATACGCACTTCTTTGGAAGCATCGAACACGACGTTGAGTACGGTTTTTTGCAGTTCCTTTGGTTTCTGCCTGTTCTCCCGCAATCGCTTGAACACATTTTCTACATCGACAATGGCATCATCCACAAGCGAGCCAATAGCAATAGCCATACCTCCGAGGCTCATGGTATTAATAGTAAGCCCCATGAATTTTAAGGAGAGTATTGCAAAGACTAATGACAACGGTATCGTTACAAGTGATATAATGGTTGTACGTGCGTTCATCAGGAAGATAACGAAAACGATAACCACGAAGATACCCCCTTCGTACAATGATTTCTGTACGTTATTGATGGAGTTGTCTATAAAACGTGCCTGACGAAAGATGTCGGTTGTTATCTTCACATCTGCCGGAAGCTGTTTCTGTAAATCGGCAAGCGAAGCGTCAAGTTTGTCTGTCAATTCGAGCGTACTTGTAGCCGGTTGCTTGGTAACAGTTATCAATACGGCAGCTTTGCCGTCGTTGGATGCCATACCCAGTTTAGGTGCTTTATCTCCTATTTTTACTTCAGCAATGTTTTCTATCAGGATAGGAACATTGTTTACTGTTTTGATAACAGCTTTTCCCAATGATGGTATTTTATTTGTTGAAAGCACGCCACGGATGATAAATTCGTTTCCGTATTCATACAATACACCACCTGCGGCGTTCTGGTTCATTTCGGTAACGACGTCGATTACTTCATTGAGTCCGATGTTGTAATGTTTCATCTTTCCGGGATCGAGCAATATCTGGTATTCCTTGATTTCACCACCGAGAACGGTTACCTGTGCCACTCCACCTGTTGATAATAAACGGGGGCGGATAGTCCAGTCAGATAATGTCCGCAAATCCTGTAATGAGGTTGAATCGGCGGTTACTCCGATAATCATAAGCTCACCCAGTATGGACGATTGCGGCCCCAACGTCGGATTACCAACGTTAGACGGCAACTGGTCATTGACAACGGCTAACTTTTCGGATACAATCTGACGGGCACGGTAGATGTCCGTTCCCCAGTTAAATTCTACCCATACGATAGAAAAGCCTGTGGTAGAGGATGAACGCACACGGCGTACATCAGTAGCACCGTTCAGGGCGGTTTCGACAGGGAAAGTAACGAGCCGTTCGACTTCTTCGGGAGCCATACCTCGTGCCTCTGTCATCACCACAACGGTGGGTGCATTGAGGTCGGGAAATACATCGACTTCCATATTGACGGCTGTATAGGTTCCTGCCAGCATAAGCAGCAGGGATGCCACTAAAACAACGACACGGTTGTTCAGCGAGAATTTTATTATCTTGTTCAACATACTGATTCGTGTTTTAATGGTTAGTGACTATGTCCTTCGGGCATTACTGAAGAAGTTGCTGCCAGTTTCACCTGATATACTCCTTTGGTAACTACTTTGGCTCCGCGTTGAAGACCTGAAAGGATCTGCACTCTTTCGCCGTTATTCTGTCCGAGGGTTACTTCCTGTTTCTTATATTCTTCGTCGCCTATTTGCAGATACACGAAGTTAAGTCCCTGTTCTTCGGTAATAGCAGAAACGGGAACGGATATTACATTATCCTGTAAGGTCGAAAGCAGATATACTTCGGTATATGCTCCGGGAATAATATCGCCCACGTTATCAAACTCGAATGTAACAGGAATATAGAAAGATTGGTCAGTGGATGCTTTACCGAAAGATAAAAGCCGGCCGTTAAGTTCGGAAAGTTTATATACCTGATTGTCATAGGCAGGCTTAAAGTTAGCACTACTGATGCTTTTAAGTATCTTGAAATTGTTCTCTGATACTTCGGCTCGTAGCTGCAAACGCCTATTCTGCGATACAGTTGCAATGGGCTGACCTACTGAAACGTATTCCCCCTGTGCAACAAGCCTGTTCTTAATATATCCGGCAATGGGAGCTGTAACGCTTACCCCGGTGGCTGTCATATTGCCTGCCTGTGCCTGATATACTGTTTTCGCTGTTTCATAACGCAAACGAGCCTGTTCAAAGTCCTTAGCGGAAATAATCTGGTCTTTTACCAATGATTCGGCACGTTGGAACTCTTTCTGTGCAGTTTCGTATTCAATCCGCGCTTTTACGGACGGATCGCCTTCCAACAGTTTCTTTGCTGAAATAGTTACAATGGATTGTCCGGCTTGTACGGCTGTACCGTCTGTTATGGACGGATTGGTGAAAGATACAATACCGTTGGAAGTAGCTGCAATAACAGCTTCATCACCCTGCGAGGCTTGTATCTGTCCACTGGTTTTAATGGAATTGTAGAAACTACCAAGAGCAACGGTTTCTGTCTTCAATCCAACAAGTTGCGCTTGCTGTTTGGTGAAAAGTATTTCATCCGAATGGCTGTCTTCCATTGCTTCTGCTCCGTGGTCATGTCCGTCGCCCTCGGAGTGCTTATGATCTTTCTCGTTAGCGTGGTCATGCCCATCGCCGTCAGTATGTTTATGTTCTTTATCGTTTGAATGGTCATGTCCATCACCTTCGGAGTGTTCATGCTCTTTCTCATTAGAATGGTCATGTCCATCACCATCAACATGCTCATGTTTATCACTTGATTTTTGATTGTTTTTTCCCTGACCGGAATTGCATCCGGTTAATAATATTGCGATAACAACGAATAATCCTATTATGTACGTTTTCATTTTATTTTTTAATTATTGGGGGAAGTAAAGCATATCCTGATATTTGCTTTGCTTCTCGTGAGAAATATTGATTTTTATGGGTTGATATGTATATACCAATACCCTATGCCTTGAACATATCCAAATGCACAAAGCAGCATGACTTACAGCCTGTAAGTCAAAACATCAGGAAATTATGGAAGGAGGGGCGCGTAAACCGTGAAATTGGTTTGCTTCTGCGGATTTATAGAATGAAATAAATTCTCCGTACTCAAAGTCGGAGGTTGATTCTCCCGAATCGTAGATTAAGAAATCCGCAGCTAAAAAGAATATCGGGAATAAATGTGTAAGATCATGGTTTTGACAAGAAGAAACCTTGCACTTAGTTTCATTTGTCGTTTTGGGTGAAGTATATTTAGATTCAGCAATACAAGATTGTTCATGGTCACTGTCATTAGGTAACTCACGATGGTCTGTATGTTCATCGTTTACCTGATTATCCTGTTCGCATATCTCCATAACAATACACACCAATCCCTCATGATGATGATGTGGTACTATTGCAAGTATCAGTAATACTAAACTTGACAATGCAACAAACGATATGGAAATAATTCGTTTCACTAAATCTTTTTTTACCTGTGCAAAGATAAAATAAAAAGTCATGCAACTAAGTTGCAATCTTATCACATTTTCCGCAATAGCCTTTAATTACGAAATTAACGCTCTCCAATTCCATATTTCCCGGTAGTTCTATTTGAGGAACAGGCACGTTTTCCAAACAAAATGCCTTTTTACAGTAGTTACAGTAAAAGTGTAAATGATAATCACCTTCACTACAACCGCAATCCTCCTGACAAACCGAATATTTAACCGAACCTGATCCGTCGTCAAATTTATGAATCAGCCCATTATCATTAAAGAGGTGAATTATACGAGAAATAGTCGATTTATCAATGCTCAATAATTTTTTCTCTAAGTCCCCTAAACTGAATGCTTCGGTGAACTTTAGCATTGTATCCCATACTAAAATCCGTGTAGATGTGGGCTTTATGCCTTTTCCTTCTAATAATTTTATGATAAAATCGTCCACGTATTTCAAAGATTATTTATGTTATTTATTCTATAACAAAAAGGATGTGTCAAATGATGCTGATTTTAAAATCACTGCACATCCTTTTTGCATATAATATCTTAATTATGATGGTTGCCCTTATTATGAGAGCCATCGGCACTTCCATTGTGATTGTGGCTCTTATCAGTACAGGTATTCACATCATGATTTTGTTCCCCATTGTGATTATGACTTGCATCAGTGCAAGTGTTCACATCATGGTTTTGTTCTCCATTGTGATTATGGCTTGTATCTGTACAAGTATTCACATCATGGTTTTGTCCGTTATTGTGATTATGGTTTGCATCAGTACAAGTATTCACATCGTGGTTTTGTGTGTTGTTATGATTGTGGCTTACATCCATGCAGGTATTGGAATCATGGTTATTTCCTCCATGTCCTGTGCCTGTGCCATTGTGATGGGTACCGTCATGTTTAATTCCTGAATGTTGGGAATTTGTACAAACCTGATGTGTTCCGTCTGCAAGTATATCGCAGTTTTCGTGATTTCCGGCAGCACACTGATTCAGCACGCTGCTTTTGTAGATATCGCCATTTGAAAAACCGAGTGTAGATGCACGAAGCTCCAAACTTTGATCTATATCTCCAAAGTTGCTATCATCATCCTGGCTACAAGAAACGAATGTGATAACCGATGCGAGAACCGCTAATGAATAAAATACTCTTTTCATATTCCTTTATTGTTAAAATGTTATATGTTAATATACCGCATAAGAGTAATTATACCCTACCAAAAAATAAAATAATTTTTAACTTGAACGGAGAAAGACACTTCTCATAATTTTACCACAAGATTATCTCCTATTTTTGTAGAGGGCTTTTTCTCAATATACTCCCGTAATGAAAAATCTTTTCTCAATGCTCTATCAGAAATAAAAAGTATTGAACCGCCATAAATATCGGACATAATATCATCCTTTTCAGCTATGATAACACTCTCTCCTAAATATACTTTCATATTCTCTGGACGGCGGATTCCATAAACAATGTATTGTTTTGAATTTTCTGATAACTCAATCCCACTCTTACACATATTTTCATAACCGACATAGCTGTTCAGAAAAGGCATTTCAAAGGATACAATAAATATCACGGTTAAAATCCCTATTGATATGCTGTTAATCGAACGAATTATATTCTTTCGGAAAATCAGAAAATATAAAGAAAGGAATCCAAATAGAGCAAGTGAAATTAATCCCCATATTATGGAAGTGTGAATTTCATTCAACCAAGAAAATGTAATATCATTTTTACTCAATAAAAACAACGGCAAAGCCATTATTGCTATGAGAGATAACGCTATCATAAAATATACAATCCATTTCTTATTCTTTAATCTCATCAATATAATAACTGACAGATAAGCCACAAAAGGAAATACAGGCAACATATAAATTTCAATCTTTGCACTTACAATAGATAAGACAAGAAATGACGTTAAAACAACAGTCAAAAACAATTTATCTATATCTGTTTTTATCAGCTTATTTTTAATCCCTAACAGGATAAGGGCAAAGAATAAAATTGACCAAGGAGCGAAGGAATACCAAAATACCTGAAAATAATAATAGAACGGCTCCTTATGATGGAATGAGCTAACAGCACGGTTGAATGTCTGATTAAAGAGTAAATCGTTCAAATAACTATTTCCCGCTTCAACCCACACTAAGCTGAACCAAACAGAACAAAGCAATAAGAGTATTCCCCAAGTTCTAAACCCTAAATATTTTCCACTATCCTTAATTTTCCCTTTTATAGTTAGAAATGTCAGTATAGAGACTACCGGAATAATTATTCCGATTGGCCCTTTACTGAATATTGCGAGGAAAATACAAAGAGGAAGCAAATACTTATCATATTTTCTCTCTCTGCCTGAATACATTCTATAAAAAACATATAATGCCAATGTTATAAACATAGACATTAACATATCCATTCTTAGAATAATGGCTCCACCCATAAATAGAGCGCTTGTGAACAATAATAGTTTTGCACTGGATTGATATTCGTTTGGAAGTTCAGCTCGTGTCCACCTGTCCATCGTAAACTGAATGACAAAAGCGGGTAGTAATGAGAATAGCGACAAGAACCATATTTGATGACTTCCGAATATCTTTTTTCCGAGCATTATAATCCAGAAATATAAAGGCGGTTTATCGGCATATATTTCACCATGATTATAAAATGAGAAAAAATTCCCTGTTTTTAAGGCATCATCAACTATATTCAAATATCTAAGTTCGTTTGCAGGCGTATAATCCCGGAGTAGGATTAATGGGAACATTAATGCAAAAACAAGAATATAGTAGATGTGGTCAATCGTAAATAATCGTTTTAATGTCATAGTTAATAATTAAGGATTAACACCTATTGATTTTCCATTGAGTTAAACCACTCAATAAATGATTTTATTCCTTCCGGTAATACTGTTTTGGGCTTATAATGAATGTATCTGGTCAATTTGCTTATATCAGCATAGGTTTCCTTTACATCACCGGATTGAAAAGGGTACATTTCCAAATGAGCGTCTTTTTGCATTTCATATTCAATCGCTTCTATAAACTGGAGTAAATTAACTGGCTTTGAATTGCCGATATTAAAAATCTGATAGAAAGCGGAATCTGAATTTTTATCCGGAGTTTTATCCAAGAGTAAGACGATGCTTTTTATAACATCATCTATATAGGTGAAATCTCTAAGCATATCCCCATTATTAAAAACCTTGATTGTTCTGCCCTCCCGAATAGATCTTGCGAAAATCATCGGAGCCATATCAGGTCTTCCCCATGCTCCATATACAGTAAAAAGTCTTATTCCTGTGGAGGGCAAATTGAACAAATGACTATAAGAATGAGCCATCAGTTCATTACTTTTTTTTGTTGCAGCATAAAAACTGGCAGGATTATCAACTGTGGCAGATTCCTTAAAAGGAATTTTATTGTTCAATCCATAAACCGAAGAACTGGAAGCATATATAAGATGCTTGATATTATTATGCCTGCAACACTCTAAGATATTTACAAAGCCAAGAATGTTAGAGTTGATATAAGCATGGGGATTTTCTAAAGAATACCGAACCCCCGCTTGTGCTGCCAGATTGATAACATAATCAAATTGATACTTCTTAAAAAGAACACCTAATTGTATAAAGTCCGTAAGATCAATCTTTCCAAAATCATAATTGCAATAAAATGAACTATGGACTACTTCATTTTCTGTTATATCCTCTTTTCCTATTCCACATTCAGACAACCTGCCATATTTTAGGTTTACATCGTAATAGTCATTTATATTATCTATTCCCACAACGAAATTCTCTTTATTTTCAACCAATGCTTTTACCAAGTGAAATCCGATAAATCCTGCACTGCCTGTAACTAATATTTTCATTTAATCTCTTTTTTAGATTCATCCTCATTACAGTTTTTTATAATCAACCACACATTTCTGGAATATGTGATAAAACCAAAACTTTGACCAATAAGCAATACCGGATCTTCTCTGAATATTGCGTATGCAATAGTTATCAGAGAACCTATTATACTCAACAGCCAAAAGTTTAAGGGAAGGACAGATTCACCTCTCAATCTTGAATGCCACCATTGATAAACAAAGCGGAAAGTGAAAATTATCTGACCTGCGGAACCAAATAGAAGTAACCATAACGATATATTTGAAAATAACCTGTCAATGCTTACTTCATTGTTATATAGCACATAGCAAAGTGCGGCAGCAGGTATTAAGAGAATTACTGTTCTTATAGCTAAATGGATTTTTTTCCAGTTGTTTTTACTATTCAAATTCCATATATAGATATAATAGGAGAATAGTTGTCCGAGAATTATTACAAAATCTCCCCTTAGCCACCCATATATAGAAAATAATATAGAAGCTAATAAACTTAACTGCCAATAGATAGTCGGAGATACAACTTTTTTAGCCTTTTCCGATAAAATCCACTGAATAAGCATTCTGGCAGAAAATAACCCCTGTGCTAAAAAACCTAAAACAAAATACCAAATGTCGTTATTCACTTTTTGCTATGGCTTAATTAATACCTTCTTTTTCAATAGTATAGTTTATGTACCGTTTCTTCATCCATCGGAAAGCAAAGCAATCCATAAAAGGACTAACCAACCTGTTCCATAAATGAAATTTTGATTGACCTGCGGTACGTTCAAAATGCCTAACAGGAACCTGCTTTACCCTGCCATGTTGTAACTGAAGGAGAGCAGGTAGGAAACGGTGCATCCCCGTAAACATCGGAATGCGTTTAGCGTATTCGGTATGAATAATTTTTAGTGGACACCCCGTATCTTCTATGCCGTCATTAGTCATCATGCGGCGAAAACTATTGGCTATTTTCGACGATAGTTTTTTTCCTAAACTATCTTTGCGTCCTGTACGGATACCCATTACCATTTCATATTCATTTCTATATGGCAATAAAAGTTCAAAATCTTTAGGCGCTGTTTGTAAATCAGCATCTATATATCCGACAAATGACGACTGGGCTATATCTATCCCTGCTTTTATAGCTGCGCTTAATCCGCAATTTCGAGCAAAACTTATATAAAAAAGATGACGGTTTCGCTGACACACTTCCTGTATCAATGTTTTGCTTTGGTCTTTCGATCCATCATCAACGAATAGTATGCAGGTTTTTACTGATGAAGAACATACATATTCAGATAGTTCCTTTTCAAGTTTGTTTATATTTTCTTCTTCATTATAAACAGGAACTATTATGGTTAAATCATAATCTTTTGTAGAGTTCATATCATTTATATTTTAAAATTGCATTGAAAGCGATAAACCACCCTGCTGACCTGTGTAATAGGGGTAAAAAGCAAGATTTCGTTTGTTCTTTTTCTCCTGACCACCTTTAAATATTTTCTTTTCAACAGTAGGATAGAGCCAATAGGCAAGTTTTGTACTTAATATGCCAAGCCCGGCACCGAATGCGACGTCGCCTACCCAGTGCTTATTATTGTATATGCGGAATGCTCCGGTTCCCGCAGCGATAGTATATCCCGCTATTCCATACCAGATTGAAACATCTTTATATTCTTGCCAAAGAAATTCAGCACCCATAAAAGCGATTGCCGTATGCCCTGACGGAAAAGAATTTTTTGCGGATTTATCTGGTCTTTCAACTCGTGCCGTATATTTTAAACCATTCACTGAAGCCGCCGTGAACAGGCTTGCCATTCCTAAAATAATCGTCCTGTCTTTGAAATTGTGTTTGCCTTTTATCCCGACTAAGTTTAAAGCATATACACTCGCCGCAGGTACATATTGCGTTATATCATCAATCTGAAACTTTTCAGGTTTGTGTGTTATTACTTCATGCCCTATGGCATAGTTTAATAGGCGATTTTTGGGCGCTAATGTTGCTTCTATTGTTCCGTACAACATCAGGGATGCAGGTATTATTAATTGTTTATATGAGAATTTATAGTCATTTACCTGAATACTATCGCTTTCAGAAAGCGTGTTATTATTTGTTTGGGTATAAGCATTTGGGAGTGAAACCGAAAGTAATAACACAATGGTACACAATGCTTTTGTCAATTTTAAAAACATCTTATTTATATTATTTTTTTGGGATTGTTCGGAAAATTAGATATAGCGGTGGCTTAGTATCTACCGGAAGATAGATTACAAGCACAAAGGATAAAGACTATAATTTAGTCTTTCTGTTATGAAAAGGTGAAAGGAGGTGCCCGCAAACCATGAAATTGATTTGCTGCTGCGGATTTATAGCTTAGTATATACTCACCGTAATCAGATTCGATAAATGAACTATCTAAACTATAATTAAATAAATTTCCAACAAGGAAAAAGATAGGAAATAAAACAGTATCATTTTGATTATCTGATACTTTTAGTTTTGTTTCATCAACAGATGTAGGAATGATGAATTTTGATTTAGCAATACAGGTTTCATCGTGATTTTGCTCACTATCCGTATCGCTGTGATGTGTATGTTCATCGTTTATTGCATTATCCAACTCACACAACTCGATAACAATGCAGGCTTTCCCACCATGATGATGATGTGGAATAACTGCAAAAACCAAAAATAGTATGGTTGAGAGTACAATAGCGGATATGGAACATTTATTTTTCAAACTTAATATCTTAACTGTGGTTAGATAATTTTATTATAGGCAATGTGTTTTAAAAAAGGGATTCAATAAAGAAATTGTTTCCCCTTTATTGAATCCCATCGTACATAAAGGTTATTAATGGTGTTTACCATCATGCGAACCGTGTGAATGACCATCTTTGTCATGTGTTCCATGATCGGTTCCATTGTGATGGGTGCCGTCATGGTTTTTCCCTGAATGGTCGGAATATGCGCAGGCTTCGTGAGTGCCATCGTTATAAATATCACAATTTTCATGATTTCCCGCTGAACATTGCTCTGCTACACTTGCTTGGTAAGCTGCAACATCATCAAATCCTAAAGCCGCAGCTCTGGCTTCAATATCTTGTTTTGCTGATGTCCCAAAATCTTCATGGTCGTCATTACTGCAAGCAACGAATGTTACTGCAAATAAAACTACTGCCAACGAATAAAATAACTTTTTCATTTGATCTACTAATTTACGAATTTGTACTTTGTTTTTTTCTGAAGCGCTTTCGTAATAGTAACCGCATAAAGCAGGGTTTACCCTACCATAAATCAAAAAATAATTTCAAGAAATACCGTTGGAGTAAATGGAGTTGCTTTTGTGAAGATATTTGTTGCAGTATTTTGACCGGAAATCTGATAGTTGTATTTTATATTCTTAGTACCAAACACATTCAATAGCGATACGCCTGCTTGCAGCCTTACTTTCTTTATTTGTGCCCTGTATGTAGCACCTATATCAAAGCGGCTGTATGGCTCATCGGAATAATCCGTATGTTCGTGTTCGGAGCCATGCTGTCCTTCCTCATTGCCTTGTCCATGTCCGTGCCCTCCAGTGGAAATATAAGAAAAGCCTGTACCATAAACATAACTCAACGAAAAATAGAAAGGATCGAATGCCCCGATACCTCCGACTTTTATTTCATGCGAAAGTTCGTTTTGCGGTTTACTAAGGCGGTTGATGGAATACGAGCCATATAAAGTATGATTTCTGATTAGCTTTTTGGCAAACAAGTCTGCTCCTAAAATCGTATTATCTATTTTATAGACTGTATTATCCAAAAAATACTGACTGTTTTTTGTAGTCTTATAATATCCTTCCATACTGACCAAGAAGCCGTTTTTACTGTATGCAATACCTGCGGTAGTGTGCATTGCCTTTGTAAAGGTACTGTCTGCCATAGTCCATACGGTTTGAAATCCCGATTCATCATATTGGTATGCGGTACGGGTAAGAAACTGATTGTATAGTCCCCACGAAGCAGTTGCAGTTAGTTCTTCCGATATTTTATATGTGCCGGATAAACGGGGCTGTACATAGACTTTTTTATTCAATGGCATATCCACCCGTACACCTGCACTTAAAGTCAAATTATCCAATAATATATTATCTGTAATATAGACTGTCGGCTTATCCAGTTCTCCGCATAGCTCGTTCAGACTTACCCTGTATTGTTGCCACTCCCCGCCAACTTGTACTTTGTTACGGCTTCCGATATTAAAGTCATGGTTAAGTCTTACCGAAAACTCCTGTACCTCATTATCCAGATGACTAACATCGTCTGTTGTCGGCTTTTTATCTCCCAGTATTGTGAGATTATCCAACAAAGAGGTAAGCCGTGAGAATGTAGCCACAACTTTTGTAGTTGAGCCGTTTTCCCATACCCGTTTATAAGAAGCCGCCCCACCATATTGCCTGTTCTTTTCAGAAGCATTGACATCATACTCGTTTGGTTGATTTACCGAGTATTTAAAGCGGTCATTAGCTCCATACAGGCTGATGTAATAGGAATCATCCTTAAATGCTTTTCCTGATAGCTTTAAATTGGCATCATTGAAATGGTAATCAGGCTTTATATATATGCTTGAATAAATCGTTTGTGGATTATTTTCACTATTGGATAAATCCACATTCTCATTGTTATACAGGTTATAGAAAGTCTGCCTGTAAGCAGCAGAGATATTCAATTTCTTTGTCAAGGGTACCGAAGCAAAAAGGTTCATTGTATAATTGCTGACAGTTGCTTTTACAGACGGAGCATTAAAATTACCGTCTATACCTGTTATCTCCGTAATGGCACCGATACGTCCGCCCTGATTGGAGCCGTACCCGCCTTTCAAGATGCGTATGTCTTTTACCATATAGGGATTGACCGAACCTATATGGTCGTTATAGTTCTTTATACCGAATAGCGTATATCCGTCGTATGTTATCTTGCTTTCACCCATATTACTGCCCCACACAATCAGGTCTTCCGATGGCTCGCCCGATGCTCTTACTCCGGGCATCATCCGCATAAGGTTAAATACGGAATTATCATTGCTTCCGGGAATATATTTTGAAATTTGATGATTGATGCGGATTTCGCCGGGACTATTGCCGGATTGGATAAGCATTGTGGCGGGAGCAGGACTGACGATTACTTCATCCATAGTAAAAACAGCAGATTGTAGCCGGATTTCGTTTAGTCCGGGAGAAAGAATAGTATCTTGTGCCTGATAGCCCAAATACTGCACTTGTACACGCTGATTTCCTTTTTTCTCGGTTTTGAAAGAAAAATAACCTGCTTCATCAGTTGAAACGGTCTTTTCGGGAGTAGTGATATAAGCGTAAGGTAAACCTTCTTCGCTATCTGCATCCCTTATTGTCCCTGAAAACGTATAGTACCGCTTAACTTCAACAACAGGCGGTTGCTCTATCTTTTCAGTATAGGAAGCGATAACATAAACTCCGTTTATATTTTCGTGGCGAAACGGTTTATCTTTCAGCAAAAAATCAAGTGCGCTTTGAGGATTATTAAATTTTCGATTGACCGTTACCTTATATTGGGAAAGGGCATTATCATCAAAAGAAATTTCTACGGGTAATCCCCGCAGAACATCGTTAAGGGGCTTGTCATTAACGACCAAATGCAGCTCTTGTGAAAAAGCTGCAATTGTGCCTGTAAGGGTTATTATAAGTATAACTATAAATTTCTTCAATTACTTTATCTTAAATTCTATTCCGAACGGTTTACCTACTATTTTAAGCACATCATTCGGATCTTTAGCTTTCGTAAAATTACCTGAATATGAATAATTCAGATTTGAATTAGGCAATACTTCAATATCATACTGTCTTTCAATCTCCTGAATTACATCTTGCAAAGGTACGCTAACAAAAACAAATTTACCATGTTTCCAATTAATAGATTCTTTCGCATCTTCGACATCATTAGTGGTAAGTTTGCCATTACTTAATAATGCCTGCATATTCGGGGTAAGTATTACTGATTCCGATTTATCCGAAACATTCACCTTTCCGGTAAGACAGGTTACCTTAAAATTTTCGGCACGGGAAAACACATTAAAACTTGTTCCCAGTACACTTACAGTGTATTGCCCGGAACGTACATCAAATGTGCTTCCTTTTTCAACTTCAAAATATGCTTCGCCTTTCAGTTCTACATCACGGGAAATAAACCACCAGAGAGGTTTATAGCCGATTTTACTTTCGGCATTCAAATCTACTTTAGAGCCGTCGGGTAAAACCACCGCCAGATGTGTACCTCTTTCAGCAACTTCATTTTTTGTATAGAAAAATGCTATGGAGGGTAGAATTATAGCTATTGCAGCAATAGATGCAGCCGCATAAAACCACAATGATCTTTTTCGGGGAGCCATTTCAATAACTTTGGGAGTTTCTTCCAATCCTTCAAAGACACTATCCCAAATATCTTCTTTGCTTTTACTCCATTTAGGGGTTATTTTAATATCATCCGTTTTCATATCTTCTTTAATTATAATAGTTCTGTCCTAAGAAATTGCAAAGCAGCGCTCATCCGTTTTTCGACAGCTTTTACGCTTATATCCAAACATTGGGCTATTTCACTATACTTTAGTTCATCATTCCGGCTCATCAGGAAAACAACCCTTTGTAATTCCGGCATCTTTTCTAATGCTTTAGCATAAGTAGATGCCAATTCTTCAAAGTTTAATTCATCTTCGGGCGACAAGGGACTATCAATCTGAATACTCATACTCACCTCATAATCTAAACGGGTAGAACTTTTTCGATAATTGCTTATAACCATATCGTTTGCTATCTTATAAAGCAATGGTTTTAAATTAAGGTTATCCAGTTGTTCCCGTTTCTCCCAAATCTTCATAAAGACATCCTGTGCCATATCCGATGCTGCATCCCTATCGCCACAGCGATAGAAGATAAAACTTCGAATCGTATCAAAATACTTATCGAATAATTGTTTGAACTCTGCTTTGCTTATCATCCAGTTGGACATTTTACTATTATACCGCATGAAGATATAAATACCCTACATGAAATTATAAAGATTTTTGGTAATCAACTTTCAACACACCCGAATCATATACTTTTGTCTTTATTATTTCCCACTTAGATTCCTTGTTTTGTTCAGGAAATAAAGATATGCCTTTGCCCAAAATTATGGGGAAGTAGCAAATTTGCATTTCGTCAATCAAATCTGCGGCGAGCAACATTGAAATTAATTCTCCGCCTCCAACTAACCAAATATCTTTACCTTCCTGATTGCGAAGTTCAGAAATCGTTTCAATAATATTCTCCGTGATAAAACGTACATTCTCCTTTGTATCCCATTCATGGTGGGATACAACATAAGCCATCTGTTCCGAATATGGCCAAATTACATCCATGTTCATAATTTCACGGTAAGTACGACCGCCCATAATAACCGTATCAACCGAAGCTGATAGATTTTTGCAACCGTAATCTGTCTTTTCACGATTTGGGCATCCGGTAAGCCATTCCAATCCGCCGCCTGGCTCTGCAATCCGTTGGTCAAGTGATGCAGCGATGTAAAGGATAATTTTTTTCATGCTACTGAATTTAATTGTTTATACCATTGCTCGCTGTATCTCAAAAAAGAAGCGTGGAACTCACACTGCTCCGATACGAGGTACTGGTATACCTTTGAAAGAAACAGGCAAGCCCACGCCATACTCTCGTATAGCATGAACATTGCGCTATCTGTCCCTTTCAGTTGAAAATTACCAGTTTTCGTATCGAGACGTTCAGCGAACGTTATGTTATATATAAACGGAATTAATCCGCTAAAATTCTATTTATCTGGTGCAAAGATACCAAATTAGTTTAAGGTATTAAAGTCTTTCCAGTTGAGATTGTTGGTGCAAGGTGCAAGTATCTATATATAGATAAACTTGCACCTTGCACTACGTCTAAAAGATTATTTTTCAAAACCTTTGGTGATTTCAAAAATTGTAGTAACTTTGAACCCAAGTTTTATGCAGACAAATTGGCGTCAATAGCAGCCAGAACTGCCAAGAAAATAAGGCAGAAAAGGATATTGCTCCAATTCGTACCACATAAACAAAAAAAGATTTTTAATCACTGAATATATGCGTTTTGCGGTCGCGGGTTCGAGTCCCGTCCGGACCGCCAAATAACGATGCAAAATCGAGAAAAGTTCTGGAATCTAATGATTTCGGGACTTTTTTTGTTATATCTCAGCCAACTTCCAATCCATTCAGAATGAATTTATCGACAAAAAAGTGTCACAAGTGTCACACGCCGTTCTAACAGATTGATTTACAGGAGTTAATAGTGGGTGATACTTTTCTAAAAAGCATCACCGAAGCGTCACAAGTGTCACCAATTAAAAATTCCTATTCGTAAAAATATAAAAAAAACAATTATCTCTTTTTTAATTAAGCATAACAACTTCTCTAAAGCAGTTCAAAACTACTTCCCACACCCGGATATAGCCAGTTTCTCCACCCGGATGTAGAGCCCTCCTCCATCCGGGTGGAGAAGTCATCCACACCCGGGTGGAGAAAAAGCTCTGTAAATACCTTTCAAAACTGAATCCACTTCTTCCGACACACATTCCTTTCTTTCTCTGCGCCGAAAACATTCTTCGCATAGTTTACCCCAAAGTAACATAAGAAAGTTAAGACTGAGAAATAGATTAAAACAAAGATTTCAGAATCAATCCGCAAGTATTTACTATCTTTACAAGCGATAAAAGGCTATTTGATCAATAGAGTATTATTTTACATTTCGGGCATATTTAATAATTTACTGTATTGATATAGAAAATTTAAGCTGTAGGAGTACCTGCTTTAGTAAACATACTAAAAGCATCTTTAAAGAAGTAAAACCCTATAATTCAGACAATATACTAAAATAAATAAAAACATATATCATGAAACCCTCAACAATCAACCTCGTATATTTCAGCGCAACATACACAACAAAGAAAGTTGTTAAATTAATAGCTGAGCAGTCAAACTCTCCCATAACCGAATATGACATTACCCAGCAATCACCGGAAAGCAATATTTCTTTCAATCCAAATGATCTGTTAATTGTAGGAATGCCTGTATACGCCGGTCGTATCCCGGTCGAAGCTGCCAAAGCACTCCAGAAATTCAAGGGCAACCACACACCTGCGATTATTGTATGTGTTTACGGAAACCGCGATTATGACGACGCACTTCTTGAACTCAAAGACATTGTAACCAACAACGGCTTCAAAACTATCTCTGCCGGGGCTTTTATTGCCCAACATTCCATTTTCCCCGAAGTGGGTTGCAATCGCCCGGATGAAAAAGACAACACGTTTATCAAACATTTTGCCGATCAAAGTTTTGAATTACTTGATAGTATTATAGATATCAGTATATTGTCGGATATAAAAGTCAAAGGCAACATTCCTTACAAACAACCCGGAAGCATACCATTGAAACCAAAAGGAAACAGTAAATGCAATCAATGCGGTAGTTGTGTAAAGCTATGTCCTACGCAAGCCATACCTAAAGAAAATCCTCGAAAAACCAACAAAGATCTCTGTATATCTTGCGGACGCTGTATTGTAGTATGCCCACAAAACGCCCGCCGTTTTGGAGGATTACTGTATAAAGTAGCCGGCAAGAAATTTGTAAGTGCTAACTCAGCCCGAAAAGAACCGGAAGTTACATTCAGTCTCCCCCCTACAAGCATAAACGAATAGGGAAAATGCAATTATTAAGCAAAAAAGTTTCTAAACTTCTTGCAAGATCAAAAAAAAGCGCTACCTTTGCATCCGCAATCGGGAGAGATTGCTAAAGACAATTTTTGGTTCGGTAGTTCAGTTGGTTAGAATACCTGCCTGTCACGCAGGGGGTCGCGGGTTCGAGTCCCGTCCGGACCGCCAATAGATTTAGAAAATCAAAGAAAAGTTCTGATATCCAATAGAATGCAGGACTTTTTCTTTTTACCTACCTAGCAAAAAAAATCCCATTAAAACACAATCAAAAAAGACTAATTCGTGGGACTTTATAATTCTCACAAAAAGTCCCACTTTTTGGATTCTTATTCGTTGTATTTCAGGATTTTACATAGCTCATAAATGAACTCTTAATAGTAATTTTGTAACCACGAAAGGAGTTTATCATGGGATTAAAGAAAAGTACCTTTAATGTGAACTTTCTACTTAGAAAGCACAAGATGTTAAAAAAAACGGAGAAGCACCCATTTATATGCGTATTACAGTTAATTGTAGAACTGTCGATATTTCCATTAAAAGGAGTGTAGCCGTTGAGTATTGGAATCAGACAAGAAAATGCTGTACTTCTACTGGCAAGGTTGGCAAAGAATTGAATCGCTATATAGATACGATGAAAGCAAAAGTTCTCCAAATCCATAGGGAGTTGGAGATAGACGGAGTTCGTATTACTGCGGATCCTATCAGAGATAAATTGTACGGTCGGGATGAATCACAAAAAAAAAGATTTCTCTGCTTCTACGGTTGAAAAATTTGAGACTTCCTTGAATACGCTGAAAACATTTATCAAACATAGTACAAAGAAAGACGATATTCTACCGAAAAAGGTTTCCCATGTATTTATTCAAGATTTTGAATTCTTCCTGAAAGCCGAACGGAATATGCAACACAATTCAGCATTGAAGCATCTGAAAAACTTAAAAGAAAATTGTTCGCATACCCTTGCCAACGAATGGGTAAAGAAAGACCCGTTTGTTGGAATTCAGTTCAAACATGATAAAATAGATGTGGATTTTCTAAGCCAAGAAGAACTAGACCGAATTAAGAATAAGGAATTCTCTATCAAACACCTGGAAGTTGTGCGGGATATATTTTTATTTTGCACATACGGGTATCTCCATTTTCAAAAACATGAGTATATTTGCGTCTTTCTTCTTTTGCTAATGCCATTTCATTATTTCCATATCTATAGCCAGCCAACGATAATCTACCCAAAAATCACTGACAGCGTCATTCATTCTACCACCAATGTAGCTATGGGAAAGGCTTTCTTGGCTATCAAACGCATTGTAGGTGATAAATCAAGGGTTATTTGTTATTTCTTTTACTTTCAGGCGCAATGAACGAGGCAATTTTTCTAATGCATCAATTAAGACAAAATAGAAGTTAATAGAGGTTTTTAGGCAAAAATATGGGCGGTTCGCAAGTATTTAGTATTTTTGTCCATGGAAAATTCAGTTCTTCACAACATCACTTTATCAACACCTAAAGATAGTGCTAATTTGACAACTAGCATGAGTCTTCCATTGTGGCTTGACAAGCATATATTTGAAGTACTTGGCGCAAAAAACTGTCAATCAAATACCAATATGACTGTCATTGATTGGGATAAATCTGATGTCCTCAATTATCTTGGAACATATTTTCCACGTAGCTATGTCGAATCATACTGCATTTTCAAGCAATATTTTGAAAATTTCGAGATAAACTATACATCTAAAGAAGAGTTGTCTATTTTTGATTTTGGTTGTGGTACAGGAGGCGAAATAATAGGTTTAATATCAGCTATTACTGAGCGATTTGCGAATGTGAAAACAATTAATATTGTAGCACTTGATGGGAATAAGCATTCTTTAAGACTTTATGAGGATGTATTAGAAAGATTCAGATCCCAGTCAAAAATACAAATCAACAATAGAATTGCACCAATAGAAATTGATGATTTTTATGATTTAAGTATTATAGAAAGTGTAATTACTATTCAATTCGACATAATTATTACCTTTAAAGCTATATGTGAGTTTGTGACCAAGCAACGCTTTGAGCAAGATAATCCTTACAAACACATAGCTAATACTTTTTTGCCTAAATTATTAGATAAAGGGATAATGCTTTTGGTTGATGTAACAACGTATAATGAAGTTTCACAAGAATGGCTACCCAAAATGATTGACAAAGGATTGAGTGATGTAGATTGTGAAATAATTGGTAGAAACACTGGATATAACCAAACTTTCTCGATTTCACACTCGAAAAAGCAAAATGATATAAGTAAAATAGCTTGGCGTATAATAGAAAAAAAATATATAAAATAATATGGCAAAAAAAGACTGGATGATAATAGAATCTGAATTGGATGAAGATCAGATTCGAGTTTTAATGGCTACACTTGATAAGTCATGTGTGGTTTCCGGTTGTGCCGGAAGTGGGAAATCAGTACTTGCATTAATTAAAGCTCAACGTATTCAAAAAGAAAAAGGAGATAATTATAGAATAATTGTTTTCACTAAGGCATTGTGTCGTTACATGAATACAGGGAAAGAGACGCTCGGCTTGAAAAATGATTTTTTTTATCATAAAGAATGGAGATGGAAGAGATACTTGAAGCAATATGCTAATCGTCAGTCTTATATGGTGTATGAGAGAGATGAAAATGGGAATATGATTCCTTATAGACCATCTGCTGATTATATCATTGTGGATGAAATACAAGATTTCAGTCAAGAAGAAATTGAAGAATTTCTTTCGGCAACAAATAAAAACTTTTTCTTTTTTGGTGATACAGCACAATCAATATATGAAGGATTAAAGAAAACTCTTCCAGTAGAGGAAGTAGTAAATTTATCACCATCAAACAAGCGACCCAAAACATTTGAACTTTATCGGAATTACAGATTGCCAATATCCGTCGCTCGTGTCGTACAATATATTGGCGTAAATCTTGATGGATATGACGAAAGTACATATAAGAGTACAGAAACTGCTATTCCTAAATTTATCCAATATAGAACTCTGGAAGAACAAGTGCAATCAATGGTTGATATAATTAGAAAAAGGGATTTATCGGATGTTGGGATTTTAGTACCACATAAAAGAATTATTAAACAACTAAGTGATTTGCTAAATAAGTTTGGTCTGAATCATGAAATGAAGTATGAAGATGAAGAAAATTTTAGAAATAATGTTGACAATCTAAACTTCAATACGACAAATCCTAAAATAATGACATATCATAGCGCAAAGGGATTACAATTTGAATCAGTTTTTATACCTGCGATTTCCGAATTGACAGATGATGATGAACGTAAAATCTCTGAGCAGAAAGCTCTTTATGTTGCAATGACACGTACATATCGGCATCTATATATTATGTACAGCGGAGAACTACCTTATCCATTATGCGATGTGCCTGAGCATTTATATAATACATCAGAAATAGAAAAAATTGAGGATTTATAATATGAAGAAATTATATATACCAACAACAACTCTTAATTTCAATAATATATTGTCAAGTGAGAGCATTTCTCCAAAGTCTTTTTATGAAAAACGAGGTTTTGGATATAGTAGATGGTTTTCAATACCTGAGAATAATTTTGACAATATTATTTTATTATATGAATCATTATGTTCTTTTGATCGCCCCAAAAGTGATTATGAGGATCATCCACTTTTGATAGAAGTGTATTTACCCCAAGAAACAGCGTCAAGTTTAACTCAATTAGAAGAAAGAGTTTACTGCTGTGATCATACAGTATATTTAACCCCTTGGAATACACGATTCTTATTTTTTTCTAATGAAGACAAAAGAATAACATTGTCAATGTCTGATAGCAGTCTCGAAACAAAATTACTTAAATTATATTCAAAGCGTTTTTCTGTTGAAAACTCACAAAAAAAATATGATAAAATCAGCTTTTCAGATACTGTTAAAATAAACTTATCAGAAGTAGAAAAAGATATCCGAATCAATAAAATGAAGGGACTTTTGTACGGATACTACATTGGAGCGTTGTTGTCAACCTCTTCGGAATCAGTTAAGCAATTAAATGTATTACGTGAAATATTCAATATATTTGCAGCAATCTTGTCAAGTTTGGATAAAATACCAACTGATTATCAAGAAAATAAATTAGATTCGTTATTAAATGAGTTACGAAAAACCGATTCGTTTTACATAACATTGCTTAGTATTATTGACGATGTAAACAAAACAGATCAAGTTATTTCTGCAATCAAGTCGGAGTATGGTTTTCTAAAGAATGACCTTGATATAAGGCGTTTATTAAACGATCTGCGATTCAACAAAGAACAAACAGATGTAAAAAATGCTTCTATTATTTGGATTGAGAACAAGATATTCCAACAAGAAGAAAAAATCAGAAATGAATATCAACCATTATCAACAGAAAAGAGCGAAATAGTTATTGTTAATAATAAGTTGTCATTTGTTTCCGATTCTATTATTAAAGATAAAACAGAAAATGAGCTATTTAAACATTGGATAAACGATCTATTTTCGTCAAAAGACTATAATGGAAAGATAAGTTCATTCAAAGAAAGAATCTCAGATGATGCAACAACAGAGGCAAAAGAAGTATATCAAGAAAAATGGGTCGATAGTTATGCTAAAGAATTCTTAAACAAATTGCGCCGTCATGTAAGAGGTGATGAATTTGGGCTAACTTGGGATAATGGAGTTTTTTCTTCCATTGCAGCTGTCATCACAAATGGCGGGGAATGGGCTAAATTACTTACGTTTATGCAAAGCAAAGGAATGTATGACTATCGTCTTGCATTTGCCATGTTTGGTGTCCTAAACGGATTTGCTAATCTAACGCGAGACTTTACAGACATTATATATTCATGCGACAGCAACTATATAGCGGAAATTTACAAAGAATTTCATGGTCAACTATTTGGCAATAATCCTGTTATTGAATCTGTAAAGCAAAAAAATGATGAGATAATAAAAAAAGATAATGATAAAATTATATCTATAAAAACAATTGAAGATATTAATGACAGTGAGATTCTTTCTTTTATAAACTATTTAATTGTGAAATGTAAAAGTGCGGAAAGAGATAAACACGTATACGAAAAACTATTTAGAGAGCATGGAATGTCTTATGGGTTACTACAAGCGATCAAAGACAATAAAGTTCTAAATAAAGGTAAAGGAGTACGGAAAAATGTGATTAAATTTATTGAAAAAGAGATTAAATCTAAATCTAATAATATATTTGCCAGCCAACCGATTAAAAACAAATTTTATTTAGATGAATCTGTTTTTGACCGTATAGAGTACTTGCTTTCAAAAGAAAAAAAGGAGCGGAATAAAATTAAAACTGAAATAGATTGGATACAAAAAGTTCATAAAGATGGCGGATATCAAAAAAAATCAGGAGACTGGATAAAATTAAACGATCATTCAAATCAGGCAGTTATTAAGCATTTTGAGAATAACGCTAAAGATAGAATTGAACCAACTCTTTTAGTAAAGATAGTGGGAAAATTGAAAGAATTATACTTAAGAGATGAATAATAAAATCAAAATAACAACTGACAACGGAGATTTAGTTGAGGCACAAGCCCCAGTAATTGTTTCTGCTAGCAGAAGTACTGATATTCCCGCATTTTATGCTAAATGGTTTGTCAATCGTCTAAAAGTTGGTTATTGTGTTTGGTATAATCCTTTTAATCAACAGCCAATGTATATTTCATTCAAAAACACCAAAGCGGTTGTTTTTTGGACAAAAAACCCAAAACCGTTGATTCCATACTTAGATGAATTAGAAAAAAGAGGCATCAAATATTATTTTCAATACACACTCAATGACTATGAAAAAGAAAGGTTTGAGCCAAATGTGCCATCGTTAGATGAACGTATCAGTACATTCAAGAAACTCTCCGATCTTATCGGCAAAGAGAGGGTTATATGGCGATTCGACCCAATTATTTTGACTGATGAGATCACTCCAAGATCATTGTTGACTCGTATCTGGCACATAGGAAATGCTTTAAAAGGCTATACAAATAAACTTGTTTTTAGTTTTGTAGATATCAAGGCATATCGTAAGGTTCAAAACAACCTGATTAAAGAAACGAGCTCTTTCACAAAAAAAAGTTTAGATAGGGCTGAGCCAACTCAAGAACAAATAAATGAAATTATTGAAGGACTTGTAAAAATACGGGAGGCATGGGCAAAAGACGGATGGAAAATATCTATGGCTACCTGTGCGGAAGAAGCGAATTTGGGAAAATATGGAATCGAACATAACCGCTGCATAGATGGAGAACTGATGAAGCAAATATTTTCAGAAGACAGAGACTTAATATACTATCTTAATTATGGTAAACTACCTGAAAAAACGTTGTTTGGAGATGAAGTAAAACTTTCACTAAAACCCGTTAATATGAAAGATAAAGGACAAAGAAAAATTTGCGGATGCATGGTAAGCAAAGATATCGGCATGTATAACACCTGCTCTCATCATTGTGTTTACTGCTATGCTAATACATCAAGAAAAGTAGTTGATTCCAATAGAGATATTCACGACGAAGAAAGCGAAAGTTTAATTCAGAGGCAATGATACTGTTAGAAAAAAAACGTATAAAATTATTCTCCAATCTCCTCTCTGATAAAATTTTCCAAAACCTTCTTATCCGGCAATTGGACTAAGTATTTAGAAACAAACAGTTGATTATCCATTCCCGAAGTGGCATATTTCGCCAATGCTTCGCCTTTGCTTCCACAAAGAATAAGTCCGATAGGTGGATTATCGCTGTCCGACATTTCATTTTCTTTGTAATAATTCAAATAGACATTCATTTGCCCAACATCAGCATGGTCGAACTTACCAATTTTCAAATCAATCAGGATATGGCTTTTTAGAATGCGATGATAGAAAACCAAGTCGATGCGGTAATGGGTGTTGTCGAATGTGATTCGTTTCTGGCGAGCTTCGAAACAAAATCCGGTACCAAGTTCTATTAGAAATTTCTGTAAATGGTCTAAAATAGCTTGTTCCAACTCTGATTCGCTATATTCTGACCGTTCTTCCAATCCAAGAAACTCCAAAAAGTAAGGATCACGGATTACATCTATACTTTGAGCCGGTTTCTGATTCTTAAATTTACTAATGATAGCTTCTTTGTTTTTAGACAAGCCAGTTCGGACATATAAAGCTGTATTGATGGCGCGCTCCAGTTCACGTACGCTCCAGTTGTTCTTTATTGTTTCTACTTCATAGAACAGGCGTTCAAGCGGATCGTCAAATCGAATCAATTCAATAAAATGAGAGTAGGACAATCTTGACAGGAGCATTTCTGGCGACAATTCGAGGTTCTCAGCCAATTCGACAGACGCTGTCTGTTGAATCTCTATACTGCTGTTTGAAAGCAATTTGATGTCTTGATTTTGAAATATAACAGACAGTGTCTGTTGAATCTTAGGATACGTTTTATAAAAGGTTCTGCAAGTTCTCAATGCCATAGGAGAAAATCCTTTAAGACCTTTTCCTTTTATAGATTTAGATATTGCTTCAATTAGCTTGTCGCCATACTTTGCCCTATCTTCCCCATATTGCTCGTATTCTACAATATAATATCCAACAAGCCAATTGCGTATGGTTAGGTTTTGGTTGATAGCTCTCTTTACATTTTCTTGTAATGCGCTATGTGTTTGATAAACATTATCAATTAGTTGGTCGAAATTTTGATGTTTTACTATCATTGGAGATTTGAATTATGGTGTAAAGGTAATGAATTCCTGTGAATTACGCTTGTTTACTTAGGCTGTTTCTCAACGCTTTCAATCTGTTCGAAGCTTGCACATTGTCAACTTTGATATACCTGCCAGGCTTTTATGTCCGGAGAGACACATAAGTTCCTCAGCTGGAAAACCGGAGAGACACATATTGGTACAGAACGATCGCCTACAAGTATGTGAGAAGATCAGTTCGTACTTTTTATAAACATCAACAACTCTGGTGTTCCCTTTCTTTCGGACTATCTCAACTTTTTGATTTAATTTTGTTTTCTCCCCTAGCTCTTTTACTCTTTCATTGAATTTGTAAGAAGAAACTTTGGACAAAGCATAATCATTTTTCTTCAAAATAGTAGGAACATAATCTATCATCGGAGAATAACTACGAATATATTTGGGGAAGTAGACCTAAAACGAATCGAAAGAAATTCAAGCCCAAATACTAAAGTTGTCGCTTCAAAACGGACAAAGCACTGTTATTCAAAGAACAGAATCTCAGCGTATAATTGTTTCTCTTTCTCAAAAGAGGGCATATAAAGATTTACAGAATCGTTTGCGAGGGCTCCGAAAATNNNNGATAGTAAGTGGAAAACTGACCAAGTCTAATATCAACAATCGGGGATACAATAAATACTTGCGAATGGAAGGTGAGGTCAAGATAGAACTCGATTATGATAAATTCAATGAGGACGCCAGGTGGGATGGTATAAAAACCTTTGTGACCAATAGTAAACTCAAACCGAATGAGATTATAAACAATTACTGGCAACTGTAGTTTATTGAAAGAGCTTTCCGCATGAACAAGACGGATTTGATTTAAGAATACGCCCCATATATCATAGACTCAGACACAGGATTGAAGCACATATTTGCATATCCTTTACAGCATATACTATCATGTTGGAATTGGAGCGTATATTGAAAGCTAATGAATCCACAATAACACTAGCAAAGCTGCAGAGTTGACTAAAAGGATGTATCAAATAAATGTAATGTTGCCCTCTTCTGGAAAGACTAGGCAGCACCCACTAACAATGGACGAGCAGCAGAGAGAATTATACTTAATGGTACTCAAAAAAACGTAGAGTGTCCCATTGAAAAAAAGAGACTGTAATTTAAACTGTGTCAGTAAAGAATAAATTATTAACTTTACTAACACAGTTTTTTTTATGAAAGAAGAATTTGATTTTGAAAGCATTAAGA
>NZ_QVMK01000022.1 GCF_010500995.1 Bacteroides sp. 224
ATCCATAGCTATTATTGTTGGTGAACCTAACAAAGGTAGCTATAACCCACAATTTACATTACCTTTGGCGACGAGTTTTTGTCATGGGTGTTTCATATATTAGATTTCCATTTATTTTAATTCTAAAATATTCCCCTTTTCGTCAAGGTTAAATATTTCTCTCTTTTTCTCATCTGTATAAAAACAACAGATTAGCCCTTCTATTTCCCCCTCTGTAAACTTTTGATAAATTTGATTTTCATCAAGCAACAATTCAGATTGAATTAACATAAACCCTTCTTCTCCACTTGTCGATACTAAAATGTTTAAAACTTCATCAGAAATAGGACATTTAAAATAAGTTGTTTCATTTGACTTGAATACCAATATTTTTTCTGATAGAGTTTCTTCTAGTTCACCTCGTGCATCTGTTCCCATAATGTAAAACATATCGTCGGATTCAACTTCCCAACCATCTAAGCCACTCAACGCCTGCCATTCATTTGGGCACTTGTTCTTACATACAACAACGAATATGTCGTTACCTTTTGCAAAAGCATACATTCCTTTATTCATTTTTATTTTCTTTTTTGCTTCTTCCTTTGTCATTATAGATTTTATTCTCGTCCCCAAAAATACTACAATTAAAATTCTAATCAACCGTAAAACAGACATATTTATATTGGCAGAATGATTACATTTGTCCTTATTATGAAAAGAGCCATCATTATAATTGAAATTTGTCTAATTGTTGCAGGAATTTTTGCCATCAATCACCTTGTTAGTGATGTATTAAACCCTGATTATACCGCTGGTTGGCAGTCTCGTGAGGAGTGGAGAGCTGCAGGAGAGCAGGGCGGAATGCCACGTGATAAAGATATGTACCAAGCCGACATCATGCGCAAAAGAGGGAGCGATCGAATGATTTTTCTTCTCATCTACGCTTTTCTTGTAGCTGGATATTATAGCGCAAAAGCAGCTCATAGTGAGGTAAAACGCAGAGGAAAGATTGTTCCTGCCGATGGAATGCAAAATCTGAATACCGCTATTGTGACGAGTAACCGAAGGATAGTTCTAATGAGATTTATGGCGATTTTATTTTTTATGCTTGTTGCCCTTTCTGCTACTGCGTGTATATTGGGACATCCGATGCAAAACGTCAATGAAGCAGGTGATGTTATCAATACTAATCCATGGTTTGGTGGGAAGAGTATGAGCATTACTCAATTATTATTTATTTTATATATGCCAGTGGCTCTTTGTATAGCCCCCTACTTTGTGTTTCGAAAGATAACAAACATTCTGCGACTGAGGGACTGCCTGATATTCTTTGTAGCAATTGTTGCACTAATGAGTCTTGCCGCCCTGCTGCATTTACCACATTGGCATACCTCTTTGTTGGCTAATGCCTTTTCGGGACTGGCTATCGCCCGGAAGTTTGTTCGTAAAGCGGATGTGTTGGGTAAGACGCTTGGATTGTAAGGATTGTATTATACAAAATCCATCCCAGCCTTTAAGCCTTTTCCCCATCTGAAAGCTTTGACAGAATTGAGCAAGATCATCTTTTAAATTTCTTTCTATTCGTCATTATGCAGTCTAAACTTTCAGTTGCCCAATCTACCAAAGCTTTCAGATGGGGGAAAAGGCTATTGCCCAGTTCTGTCAATTCATATTCAACCCTTGGAGGCACTTGGGGATAAACCTCGCGACGTATTATTCCATCTGCTTCCAACGAACGTAAAGTAACGGTCAACATACGTTGGGATACATCACCTATTGAATGTTGTATTTCACCGAATCTCAATTTGCCATTAACTTTTAGTGTTGTCAAAATTAGTATGGTCCATTTATCACCCAGCCGGGCTATAATATCTCGAACCGGGCAGAAACCTGTTGCCTGAAAATTTATTATTATTTTTTCTTCCATAACATTCTGTATCTCAATAATTGTTACATAGATGTAAGCGACTTACATCTGTGTGCCTTCTTGTTTTGTTTAAACAATCAGTCTATTTTTGTAGGCAAAAGTACGAAAGTTACTAATAGGAACAATAGTTAATAATCAAAAAGTTACAAGTATGAGTAATGTGAAAAAAGTAGCAGAGAACAAGAACTTCTCAGCAGTAGATTTTGGAAAACTCTCTCGTCTGTCCGAAACAATGAATGGTAAGGTTTTCCTGAAAGAGATAACAAATGCAACAGGTACTGAAATTTCACTGAGTGTTTTGCCTGCAAAAACAGACCTTTCAATATTCCATTCGCATAAGCAAAATGAGGAAACATACCTTATTTTGAGTGGTACCGGTAAGTTTCAGGTTGATGATCAATGTTTTGATATATCAGAGGGAAGTGTAGTGCGTGTGGCACCTGCCGGTGTTCGTGGTATGAGTAATACTTCTGATGAACAAATGGTCTATATCGTAGTACAGTCGAAAGAGAACTCCATAGAGCAGTATTCTATGGAGGATGGCGTGTTGCTTGAGGCAACTCCACTTTGGAAATAGAGCTTTTAACGCTTTCTTGAATCACAGAGGTACACAGGGTGAGTTTTGTACTGAGTGCCCTGTGGTTCAAGAGCCTTTATAAAGACTCTATTTAATCAACAGACAATCCGGTGGTTTTCGAAATTATACTTATGATACTTTTAACACGTCCTCTGAAAAATATTTGTATCTTCGTTCTCGCAAACCAAGTTGAAACCAACACCATGAAAGAGAAACTCCTGACATACATAGAAAAAGCCGACAGAGTCGGCATAATCACCTTTCTGAAAAGCCTGACACCCGAAGAACGAAAAGCGCTTGCCCCTGAAATCCGGAAATACGATACCTATCATGATACTTGGGAGAAAAGACAGGAAGAAGGCGTATGGGGAAAAATATATACCAACCGTATTGCAATGTTCGTCTGCTTGCCTCCTGCCGAGGCAAAGAAAAGCCTGCGCTGGAGTATGCCCACACTGGAGGAACTGGATGCGATACTCCCCTGGTTCTGTCCGAAAGATTTTGCAGAATACCCTTTCATCCATGAGTATGAATACTTAGTTAAATGGGAGGCCGCCGGCTATCTGACGCTCACACCCGAAATGGTTGTTTCTATTCTTCCGGATGTTATATTCACAAAGGATGAGAAAGGGTATAAAGGTGTTTGGACACCCGAAATACTTGAAAGCTATCCCATTACCCTTGATAAACATATCTGGTGGCTGTTTGAATATCCATCCAATATAGCTTGGTACAGCAATAACACAGCCATTGGAGAAGCGAATCAATCGCCAAGCAAATGCCTTTGGTTCGATACCTTTATTAAATATACAGCCGAAGACCGACTGGATCGTATGCGAGTTTTGCGAGAAAGTCTGCTAGCTGTAAACCGCAACTTCAACAAAGTGCTTACCGGTTGGTTTACAGATCTGTTTGCAGCCATGCAGCCTACTGAAGCAGAACTGCTTGCATTGCAAACCGAACTCTTCGGAACGCTCACCTGTATCTGGTCTAAACCTGTTACCCACACAGTGAAACTTCTCAAGAAGTTGGCTGTTCACCCTCAGTTTCATACAGAGGAGTTCCTGTCCAATCTTCCTTTACTTCTGGGCTCGGAAGTTAAAGCAATCCTCACCTCCACGCTGTCTGTAGTAGAGGTGGTTTTAAAGCGGAAGAAAGATTTCATCCCGGAAATCATTGCAATGCTCTGTACGGTATTCCTTTCCAAAGACGAAGCTATTCAGAAAAAAGCAGCAGAATTATTTACCCAATATGCCTCTCCCGGTTCGGAGAGCAAAGCCTTGCTGGCAGCATACGCCGACAATTTACTGATGAACACTCGCTCACTGCTTGCCGACTATCTGGATAAAGTAGAACCGCCAACACCCCTCAGCGCTGAAGAGTTGTTGGTAGAACTGCCTTCCGTTATCGGAGAAGAAAACCGGATTCCCACTCTTCAATCCACCGAAGACTTTGCATTCTTCCTTACACAAGCAGTAGATTCTTCGGAACCTTATTTCTTCGATCACCTGCTGAATAATCTGGTAGTCTGGGGAAACCAAGTAACCAAGGCAGACCTTGTATTACTTGAACCTGCCTTTAAGAAAGTATATAGTCGGCTGTACAAATGGGGAGTGCCAATACTGGATAGTATCCCTTATATTACCATGACTGATTACGCACAGTATCTGATCCACAAATTCCCGAAGAAAACCAAAAAGTTGCAAACCTTCCGGGATAAAATGGATGCAGTAGATAAGGATAGACGCGAACAAAGCAACTACTACACCAAAAGGCAGATTACTCTGAAAGATCTATCTGTTGAATTTATCTATACGGGATTCCGGCAAATCGCCATCGAAGCTATTGAGAAGATAAAGAATCAGGATGCCCTTCCTTTATTATCAACCCCAACGCACACTCCTGCGTGGATTAACCCATTAACCCTGATTGATAGAATAGCCGCCTATCAGCAACAGGGTATAGAACCGGGCGATATGGATATGCAACTTGCCATTCAGCGCTGTGTTATCGACTTTCCGGAAGAAGCACTCATAAAAGCTCGCCAATCCTTAACCGGAGAATTGAAACACCTGTTCATCTTCTTGCTGGATAAAAACGCACCCATTGAATCGCCCATCGAACACCCTTCCTGGTGGATGACTGCTGCCATTACCAAACGGTCGGCACAACCCCATCCGGAACTTGAACCGTATGGCTACCACACCATCCCAAAAGCCTACATAACCGGAGAGCTTGAATGGGAAGAATACATCGACACCGGATACAATGGCCAATACGAATGGAAGCATTTCCGCATAACGAATGCTGAACCCCAGATTCAGCTCAAAGACAATAAGTTATTTTATCGCTATCTATGGGAAGCCGATAAAATATCCGCTTCGCACTTCTTTTACGACCGCGACCACAAGGATTGGATGCTATTCCCTTACCTGGCTTGTCCCAACAATCCGGACGTATTTCTGGGCAGAATCACCATCTGCTTTGCCGACTGCGATATGTGCGAAGTGCCCGAACAAACCCTGGCATTGCTCACCGCCCGTCTGGTGCACGAATTGAAAAGACCCTTCCACGAAATGCATTACATGGCGTTGGCTTGCTTCCTGTTTGCCAAGGTGAAAGCGGTACAAGATTACGGCTTTGCCATCTGGTCGGAAAACATGGCAGCAAACAGGCTCGACCCCATTCGTTTAGGTACCGCTTTAGGAAAAATAGAAGCCATGGAAGCCTTTCCTCTCAAACGCCTTGCAGATTGTATGTCTACTTATATGATTGGTGTAAGCCATAAGCACAACCAGTCGTTGGTAGTTATGCTCGAAGCCCTCATGCAACAACTGCCCCAAAAGCCCATCAAGAACCTAAAGAAACTGTTGGAGCTTTATAATGAATTGTTGGCACTTACCCAAAGTCGCCCGAATATATCGGGTGTGCCCCATTGGAAAAGTTGGGGCACGGAAGGAAGTTTAAAGAAAGTGGTTAAGGAGATTTCGGAGTAAAAACGGTATCTTTGTTGCAAAAGTACTAGCCTGAATTATTCATGAAGGAATTGTACGATTTCACCACAGAGTTCTAAATACGATGCCGCATGGAAGTTTAAAACTCTGTGTAACTCTGTGAACTCTGTGGTGAAATACGACCAGACGAGTTTTCATTAGATATAATAAAATGAATAAGAATATAACAACCATAGCATTTGATGCCGATGATACTTTGTGGGTAAACGAACCTTACTTTCAGGAAGCCGAAGAACAGTTTTGTGCCTTACTCAAAAACTATCATCCTCAACATACAGTTTCGCAAGAACTTTTTGAGACTGAAATGAAGAATCTACCTCTCTATGGATACGGAGTTAAAGGATTTGTGTTGTGCATGATTGAAACAGCAAACAGAATTTCCAACAAAACCGTATCGGCCGATGTTATTGATGAAATTATTCAGATAGGTCGCGAATTGTTACAGAAACCAATCGAATTACTACCTGGTGTTGAAGAAACGCTCAATCAACTAAAAGATAATTATAAACTTATTGTAGCAACAAAAGGAGATTTGTTAGACCAAGAAAGAAAGCTTAAGAATTCGAGGTTGGAACCCTATTTCCATCATATAGAGATTATGAGCGACAAAAAGGTAAACGACTATCAAAAATTGCTTAAACATTTAGACTGTCGACCCGAAAACTTTTTAATGTTGGGCAATTCCATGAAATCCGATATTATACCTGTTCTGGAGCTGGGAGGCAATGGAGCTTATATTCCCTATCATGTTACCTGGACTCACGAGCAGCAGGAACATGTTGGAGAACATGAGAATTTTATTCAACTAAAAACGATTAATGAAATATTGAATTACTTATAAGAGTATAATCCCATCTAAACTGTATCTTCCCTGAGTACACTTAACCTGTATTATTCATACTCGTTTGGTTAGTTTTATGCCTTTCCCATATCCTGATGCTGTTGAAATACTGAAAAATCAGAGTGAGGTAGATAAAGAATTGATTTATGGGTTGCCAAGGTTTTAATAAATAAGTATCTTTGACACAAAGTTTTTATAAGTATGAACCCTCCACAAAAAAAGACTGATATTTCGATGCATAGTTCCAATTTCATTCACGAAATCAAGGAGATAGTAACTCAGGCACGCCAAAAAGCATATTCGGCCATAAATTCTGCTATGGTCGAAGCCTATTGGCAGATGGGAAAACGAATTGTTGATGAAGAACAACAGGGAAAAGAACGAGCCGACTATGGCACACAATTGCTCAAAGAATTGTCGAAAGAGTTAACTAAGGAGTTTGGAAAAGGGTTTTCTGTTCCCAGTTTGTATAATTTTCGCTTATTCTATTTAACCTTTTCTGAAATATTCTCTACACCGTGGAGAATATTGACTTGGTCACATTATAAGCGTTTACTAACAGTCTCCAACTCCGAAGCCCGTGCCTGGTATTTGAAAGAAGCTGCCGAGCAAATGTGGAGTTACCGAACCCTCGACCGGAATATCAGTTCCCAATATTATGAGCGCTTATTGCTTTCTCAAAACAAAAACAATGTTGCGGCTGAGATGAAATCCTTAACCAAAGCGTTTGAGCAAGACAAGCTAGAGTTTATTAAAAATCCCACTGTGGCCGAATTTATCGGACTTGCTCCGAATACCGATTTCACAGAGTCCGAACTCGAAATGGCTATCATTGGCAATCTGCAAAAATTTTTGCTCGAATTAGGCAAAGGTTTCTCCTTTGTCAGTCGCCAACAACTTATTCGTACCGAAAAAAGAGATTATTTTGTCGACCTTGTGTTCTATAATTATCGCTTAAAATGCTTTGTTCTTCTTGACCTTAAAACAACACAAATCTCTCATCAAGATGTAGGCCAAATGGATATGTATGTGAGAATGTATGACGAACGAGTACGCGATAAAGACGACAACCCCACAATTGGCATTATTCTTTGCTCGGAAACCGATGAAGACATTGCGCGATATTCCATTCTGAACGAAAATAAGCAACTTTATGCATCTAAATATATGCTTTATATGCCATCGGAGGAGGAACTTCGAAACGAAATTGAACGTCAAAAGGCATTTTTTAGGTTGCAGCATCAAAAGAAAACAGAGGGGAAATAAATATTTTAATGATATCGAAACCCTCTACGCAAAAACAACGCACACCCTCACTCGTACCTTTGCAACGTCGCTGATTTACATAATTTCTAATAACGATGGAACAAAAAACAAACGGTTGCTACAAGCTACTCAAGGATCTTTGAAGAATAACCTTTGGGGATATTACCATCACCCTGCTGTCGGATTATTTTTTTATTGGGAACTTTTTTCTACCTTATAAAATCGATTTTTATCATACGAGTAACTATATCTATACTCATCCCAATATAAGAAATTTATCCATTTGCCAGTTACCTCTACACTCATATCGCCATACCAGATATCACTATTGTCTATTTCTATTTTCTTGCAAAGGAGGGAGTCTTCATATACAACAAAATGTTTAGGTAACTGTAGAATATACCTATTTTGAATAACACCTGGCATGCCTCCGTTCACTTGTTCGTTAAGTCGTTTTCCATGCAATTCGTAGTATAATTCTCCTTTAGCATATTGAATTTTCAATGCGCCTTGTTCCCAGAGTGTATGTGTTTTTGTGAGTACATTTTTCATATCGGTTGATAATTCCCGATCAAGTATATTTTCCATTTGGCTGATGATCCGGTTATATTGTTTCTCGTTTTCTTCGCCATATAAATTGGCAACATTAAGGTTTAATATTTTGAATTCAGGTTTGCTGAACTCGTCTGCCAGTTGCATTAACTGTTCTATTCGTAAATGCTGAGCCATTATATGATATCCTTTTTTACCTTGTGTAAGTAACAGTTGGGGCTGTGAAAGTATTGGATCGTATAGTTCTATTTCAAAATTCTTATTTTCAAGTTCTCCCTGTTTTATACGAATAGCAATGTAATCACTCAGTGATTTTGCAGCACCTTTGTAGTATAGTATGTCGAAAGTAGAAAATCGTCCATGATTGCGGCAGACGGATAAGTTAACATGTTTTTCTATAAAATAGTGATAACTGCAATCAGTGGCTTGGACAAATCTGGCACTTGTTAAAAAAAACAACAATAATAACAGTCGATGAGTAGTCATTGTGAATGATCTAAATTAAAATATTGTGCAAGATACGAAAAGACGCAAGAAGACCTGCTAATTATAAAGAAATGTTTATCTTTGAAAACAGCATATAGATGACTTATAACTATGAATAATGATAAATATTCTAAAGCATTTATCAACTCAGTTCTATTGTTTATTTGGACTGAGTTTGTGTTTTTTATACTGCTATTCATAGGTATAGTTCCATTGAACTTTAATCCAATTGGGCGATCGCAAAATTGGATAGTAGCAATTCATCTATTCTTAATGGTTATAACATTGCTATATGGAATGTTGCAACTTGTTGTGGTTTTCAAAGACGAACAAAAGAAATACAAAATAGTTGTTTTTTATGGATTGTGGTGGATGTTTTCCATGTTTTTTTGTGGACTACTATTTACCTATTTAGATATGAAGTTCGGCTATTTTGTATTTGGAGATGATTTGTACAGGAAAATACTAAAAGATATGTGTAAGAGTTTCGAATTGGGAACTGAGTTGATATTTACATCTTTCCCCTTTAATCTTTTTGTCATAGTATTTTCATTTCTGCTGCTATATATATCAAACTTTAAAAATAAAAGTAGACGGAAATAGTAGGCTTAGAAGGACTCGAACCCCCAACGTATCATACCTAGAACCGATACAACCCTCTCCAATTTTTTGGTAGGAACAAGGGCTCGCTTTACCAGTTTGCGCATAAGCCTGTATTTAGGATGGATAGGAAAAAGGTAAATGGGTAACAAGATCTCCTATGTTACCCATTTGGGTTTAAGAATTATATAGGCAAATTTACGCTAAAGCTATCTGATATTATGCATAACCAACTTTGCTATTCCCCCATTTTTCAGGTATTCATTATGAGGGGGAAGGAGGATTCGAACCTCCGTATAATATAAAGGTGTATTTACCTAAATTCTTAAAATTAAAGCTAAACTTCAGCTTATTGACTTCGACACTAATGCTTACTATCTAGGATTGGATAAACTTAATGCTGATGCTTGTGCTAAAGTCAAGTTTCTTTTCTATTTTCCTGTGTGCAGATATTCGAAGAAGTTTTTAGCTTCGAACTTCGACTCTACAATCTCCACATTATTTGCTTCTTTCAGGGCAATCACTACAGCGGTGAGCAGTTCGCTGCGGCGACGAAGTATTTCGGCACGTTCGCGTTGTGAGATCTCGCCCGAGAAATTCTGGATGGTATAATCGCCCAGCTCAATAGGGATAGTCTTCACAGCCACTTGTGGTTTATAACCTTCGCTGTTTTTAAGCTGACTCAAGTTGGGGTCTTCAAGAATATAGCTCACCTTCTCGGTCGATTTCTTAATCCCGCTTTGAAGAGGTGTTTCGTAAATCTCGCGGTTAAGATACATCTCGTTTTCAGATTTTGTCCATATTTCGCTGTCGGAACGGACCGGCAAGCTGGCATACATCTTCTCAAAATCAGTAGATTCGAGGAAGCCTTTCAAGCGAAGCAACTCAAGCGAAGATAGTTCGCCAAACGATTTTCCATTCACCACCAACTCGGCTTTGGCTGCTCCTGCCGCATTGGTAGCTTCGATATTCATTATATCTTGCAGGTATTCGGTATTGTTTTCTACAAACCAGTCGAGCTTTTCTTTTACGGTAGTTACCACAATTTTGTTCTGTCGTTCAGATGGTTCGTCTATTGTATCGGGGCGAGGCGAATATGTTTTCTTAATTCCTTTAAAACTGCCTTGAGAATCTTTAAAGAATTTAAGGTAGTCTTGAATAGCTGCCCGAAAACGACTGGAGGTTGTGTCTACCTTGGCTAAGATAGTAGGTAACAACGTTTTTTTGTCTTTCTTTTCCATCTTTATATTGTTTTTATTGATTGTTGTTTGTGTTATGCGTCACAAAGGTAATATTTTATTTCATACCTCCATCACTTCACATCCTCTCTTCTGTTTGCTTTCGGCTCTTTCTTATCCTCTTCGGACGAAATTGTCCAGATTGTGTTTTTATCAACATACTTCTTGTCGTCTACTTTTACAAAGGAGGGGGCATCGGCACCTTCCAATACTTTGTAGCCTTTATGTTCAGCTTCTGCTCCGTGGTCGGACTTGAGGCGGTAGGAGATGAAGTAAACTTGATTTTTGTCTTTAACAACTTCCAACGATAGTATTTTGAAAGATTCGCGGTCTATTTCCCGACATTGCTTTAGCGTACCCTCACCGGTAAAGTAAACGTGATTTTTGTCGGCATACCAGTAGTTGTTTTCCAAAGATTGAAAGCTTGTTACGTCTAAATCGGGGAAAGAGAGCTTCTTCAAGGGAGGCTGAGCAAAGGCATCTATTTCATAAAGATAGTTTTTGTCTTTAAAAAGGGTAGATGCGTATCTGTCAACCGATTGGAAAGTAGCCGCATCATAATCTCCATCCAAAGGTTTTATTTTGTTGGGAGTATAGAAGTTGTTTGTTTCAAAGTAAACTCCGTTTTTATCCATATAAAAAGGTTCGCGCGGACATTGAAAGGTGGCATAATCGGCCCATTCCAATATCTGATCTTTATAGTATATATGGGTGGAATCTTTCAGAACATGATAGCTCAGGGTGGTTGCTTTCTTAGGATCTACACCTATCAATTCTTTGCTACCAAAGTAAACTTTTCCGTCTTTCGAATCGTAAAAGGCTTTGGGGTTGATAAAGAAAGGGGCGATCATTACAGCCATTACCACCAGAAAGATGCCGATTGCTATCCACTTGGTTTTGCGCTTGTTGCCGGCTTGGTTTCTGTAGATTTCGCCCAGCGAGGCAGGGGTGGAGTTTACAGCATTAGGGTTTATGTAGTTTGTCCATACACCTCTGTCATCTTTTCCCTCCACGGCGTTATAATGGTTATATTGCTGAAACTCGGCAATCAGATCTTGAATTTGTTGCGCTTGTTTGGGGCCCACATCAAATTTAGCAAACTCAAACCCGGAGGCTTCCACAGTAAGTACACAACCTTGCGCATGGGTTCTAAACGCTAATTTGGTGATTTGGTTTAAGTGTATAGACCGGGCTACGTTTCCTTCTTTGGCTACCATTAAGTTGTTTTCATCTACTTCGACTGTGTAGGTTCGCGTAGCTATTTTTTTGCATATAGTAAACACAATAAATACGATAGCAAGTGTGGCTCCAAGAGCAATGTACTGATTGCCATCGGTAAATATCCACTTCATGCAACAAACAAAACCTCCTAACAGTATAACGAAAAGGGTTGGTAATGCAGTGAGTATCAGAATGGTGCGATTGACACTTTTAATCTTGAATGCTTTCATTTTCTTGTTCTATTTGTTTGCGCACGTAGGCAGCAGTAATGTATATGTTGATAATTCTGTCTTCGTCTACCAATTTGTGGAGCTCCTCTTTCAGATAGGTAGAGGGATGAGTTGAGTAGTTTTCGGCTTGGTTTATTTTCATTACTTTTCCGGTGGTAGATAATGTGTTTTCGCGTACCCATACGGAGTCGCCTCTCACGGAGTCTACATACATGGATGTTTTTTGTTTGTCGGGCAGTTGGTAGTTTATAACAAGTCCCTCGTCTAAATGTTCTACTTCGTTGTGCAGTTTCTCTATTTGTGTCTTGTTGTCCGAAATAATCATATAGGTAAATAAGCAAGCAATTGCCAGAACAAGAAATAACCCGACGAAGTGGTATATTCGATAAGGTGTTTCCTTTTGTAGCGCTTCTGCCTTGGGTTGTATGTGCGGCAGGGCTTCGCTTTTATACTTTCCTCCGCATACAGAGCATTCCAATACCGTTTGTTTGTTGCTTGGCCAAAAGGGGATGTAGACATAGTGGTTCACTCTGCAAATAACACTTAATCGGATGGTTCCTTTGCTGCCACAGCCCGGGCAGATGTCGTTGTGGAGTGTCGATCCTTTCTTTATTGTTTTATAATAATATCCGTAAACCATGGTGGTGTTTAGTTGATATGATGATGAGTGTGTTGGTTTGTGGGGCAAAGATAATATCAACTAACCGATTTCACCCAATCTTCGTAGAACAAATTTCCCCTGCGACATATTTTTGATTGCTTTAGCAAGATTTAGCTACGGCCGCAACAGGATTTTGCTACGGCCGTAACAGGATTTTGCCACGGCCGCAACAAGAATTTGCCACGGCCGCAACAAAAGATTGCCACGGCCGCAACAAAACCTGGCATAAGAAGCCTCATCATATAAAAAAGGTAAGCGATATGAGTGAATAGAATACTTTGGTTATCTTTGCATTCATGAATTATTCTACTATATTATTTGATTTTGATTATACTTTAGCCGACTCTTCTCGTGGTATAGTCACTTGTTTTCAAAATGTATTATGTCGACATAATTATTTGAATATATCCGATGAAGCAATTAAGCGAACCATTGGTAAAACCCTTGAAGATTCTTTTGCATTATTGACCGGAGTTACCGATAAAGAACAATTGGAGGCATGGCGGAAAGAATATGTGAAAGAAGCCGATAGCTATATGACTGTAAATACCTTATTGTATCCTGATACACTGCCAGTATTAAAGGAATTGAAACAAAGAGGTATTAAGATAGGAATCTTATCAACCAAATATCGTTACCGCATCAAAGAGTTTTTTGATAATTATTTGCCTGCAGAATCGTTTGATATAATCATTGGTGGTGAAGATGTAGAACATCATAAACCCAGTCCGGAAGGATTGTATAAAGCAATGAAATCATTACTTGTTTCTCCCAATGATGTTTTGTATGTTGGCGATAGTATTGTTGATGCTGAAACAGCAGTAGCCGGTGGGGTTGATTTTGTTGGAGTAACTTCGGGAATGACGACTCGGGAAGAGTTGAAGTGTTTTCCAAACAGAAAGATTATTTCAAATTTAGGAGAACTGCTCTTTTAATTGTTTTTTGAATTTTATTCTGCGATAAATAAGCCGAAGGGAATGTGAACTATCATTCCTATAATAATTATTCTGTGGAAAATTTAAACAGGCTCTTATCTGATAGGGATATTTGTTTATGTGAATTTGGGTCAAATAGACTGATTTTGTGTTCTGAAAAGAGTGATTTAGCATATTAGAATCATAAACTTTCATCTCTATACGGGAAAAATCCAGATTTTCTACAGAATCAAGTTGTAACTTTGTGTATCTTTGACGGCTGAAAATAAAATATTGTTTGATAAAATATGAATAAAACAAGTCAGTATCAATTTACTATTATAGTTCCTGTATATGATGAGCAGGATAATATGCTTAGATTGGAATCTGAATTATCTTCGTTTTTGAAGATAGCTAAGATGAAGAGTTGCGTTTTGTTTGTGAATGATGGTTCAAAGGATAATAGCGGACAACTCCTCCAAGAAGTATGCATGCGTCACGATGATATGTTTTATATCTCATTCAAGCAGAATAGAGGCTTGAGTGCTGCTTTAAAAGCAGGTATTGATTATACCAATTCAGAGTATGTAGGCTATATAGATGCTGATTTACAAACTTCGCCCGAAGATTTTAATTTGTTATTGGAATATGCTCCTGAATATGCTTTAGCAATGGGTATACGCGCAGGACGTAAAGATAGTTTCGTGAAAAAACTTTCATCGAAAATAGCCAATAGCTTTCGGCGTATGATGACAAATGATACAGCGCAGGATACCGGATGTCCGTTGAAAGTAATTAGAACAGATTACGCCAAACGTATTCCTTTGTTTACAGGAATGCATCGTTTTATCCCCGCTTTAATTCAACTTCAGGAGGGTGGAACTATGAAACAAATTCCTGTACGTCATTTCCCACGAATAGCAGGTAAGTCAAAATATCATTTGTGGAATCGGCTTGTGGGTCCATTCAACGATTGTTTTGCATATCGCTGGATGAGAAAACGCTATATAAACTATTCAGTAGTTTCCACAAACCTATGAATGAATATCTGATCGTAGGTATAGGGCTTTTTGCACAATTTCTTTTTTCTGCCAGGCTTTTAGTACAATGGATTGCTTCAGAAAGAGCCCATAAAGTACTTTCTCCGAAACTCTTTTGGCAGCTCAGCATGGGAGCTTCTTTTTTACTGTGTTTATATGGATGGCTGCGTAATGATTTTGCCATTATTTTAGGGCAACTCATTTCATATTATATATATATATGGAATTTGCGTGTAAAGGGCTCTTGGGATGTGTTACCTCATATTATGCGATTCGTATTTATATCAATTCCTATATTGGCAGTTCTTTATTTTCTTTCCCAATGGAATGAAACGGTTATCCACCTGTTTAAACAAGAAGACATACCTTTGTGGCTGATAGTATTTGGCGTAATAGGGCAGTTTACTTTTACACTTAGATTTATTTATCAATGGCTCTACTCGCGTAAAGCAGGCGAGTCGGTTTTACCCATTACATTCTGGGTTATTAGTCTTTCGGGAGCAGCAATGATTGTTAGCTACGCCCTATTACGCAAAGACTTAGTGTTAATAATAGGGCAATCTACCGGAATTATTGTTTATACTCGTAATATAATGATTGCTTATAGGGCAGAGGTTAAGGATTCTCATTCTTCTCCATAACCTCTTTTTTGCGAATAATGGCTACTTCTTTCTTAAGTAAGTTATTGTAATTTTTATCTGTTACTTTGCGCCAGTTGTTGTCAAAAGTATCAATAAATTCAATAGTAACATTTTTATCTTTGAATAGCTCCTTTATAGGTTGAGATGACATGAAAACGAAAGGGCTATGAGCATAAATAGCATCTTTATCTTCAATATTCATAGGAAGTATAACTTGATTAGCTTCGTATACTAATTCCATTCGTATATCTTCTTTGTCGTAATAAAAGAATGGTAATCCTTGAACATCCGGGTACTCTCTTAATGCATGAATACTGTGCCGCTCATCATTGATAAATATTTTACCGGCATGTGCCAGGCAAAAGCTTTCGAATACCATCATTAGTAGTACAGATGCCATAAAGAATGGCATGATCTTTATTCCTTTTTTATTGAATAGAGTAGTATAAATGTATATACCAAGACCTATACATAATAGAGTAATAAGAACTGTTAACATAGTAATTTTACTCTCGTTCGGCACAATGAAATGCAGAGCAAATGGAAGGGCAAGCGCTACAATACCAATGATAGTTCCATTTATGCGAAATACACTCTTTTCTCCTTTAGTCATGGCTGTTTTTATGCTTTGATAAAAATAGAGCCCAACATTTATGGCTCCGGGTATTAGTAGAGGAAGAAGGTATCTTGTCTTTTTTTCCGGAATAAGTGATAGTAAAATAAAGCCGGCTAATGTCCAAACAATAGAGAAAAGATATACGTTCCGGCACTCAGATCTTTTTTTCCAAAAGAAATAGATAAGTGATGTCACCCAGAAGAGTGCCCATATTCCAGCTTCAGCCGGGAATTTCCAATAATACCATAAGGGGCGTACATTGTGATTAAGCCAGGCGGAAGACTCCTTATTTGCAATGGCTAATCCTGTTTCGGGATGAAAAAGTGCAATGTATACCGGCCACCAGAATGAAATGATAACTATAAGGAGAATCATACAAAATAAAGGAGTTTTTTTCCCTTTTATCGAAAGTCTTAGAATAGCAAAATAACTAATAATGAAAGGTAGTAACAGTGCATAGAATGATACAGGCCCTTTACTTAAGAAGGAGAGTCCCATAAAGAGACCTGCCAAAGAAAACTTCAACCATTGTTTTCCTTTTTCTTCGGTAGCTAACACAAAGAAAAAGATGCCTCCTAACATAAAACTATGGCAATATATATCCCAAGTGGCTGTGCGTCCCATCATAACGATGTTAAAGCCGGAAGCAAGTACGGTGGCAGCTATAAATGCCGGTAGAGGGTGTTTGGTTAGTCGACGAACCAGTAGGAATAAAAAGAACACCATGATGCAAGCAGAAAGTCCACTCATACAACGTTGGGCTACCAGATTGTCTGGTAAGATATGCTCCACACCAGCAGCAATCCAAGTAGGTAAGGGAGGCTTTGCAATCCTTAATTCTCCATTCATGGTTGGTAATAAATAATTGCCTGTACGTACCATTTCCTGAGCGGTGGCCAGATTACGAGCTTCCATAAGATCAGCCGGAACTACTTTGTTGTTTATAAAGAAAGCGAAAAAACATACTATAGAAAGCAAAACATAGTATATGGCAGATTTTTTCTGATTAAGCATATTATGATAATGTATTAGTTTTTTCTTATTTATAGTATTCTTTGTACCAATTGATAAAAGCACTCAAGCCTGTTCGAAGTAATGTTTGAGGCTTGTAATTATAATCCTTTTGCAATTTCCCTGTGTCTGCCCAAGTGTCTTTTACATCGCCGGGCTGCATTGGTTCATAAATCTTGATGGCTTTTTTCTCTGTTAGCTCTTCTATCTGTGAGATAAAATCTCTTAGATTAACTGGTTGAGAATTACCTATATTATAGATTTGAAATGATTGTGATGGATCAGATGTAAGAGGGTCGCTCGTTGTGATTTTGTAGATTCCTTCTATAATATCATCTATATAGGTAAAGTCTCTCGACATATTACCCTGATTGTAAATTCTTATAGGTTGGTTTTCTATGATGGCTTTAGTGAAAATAAATGGCGCCATATCTGGTCGTCCCCATGGACCATATACAGTGAAAAAGCGAAGCCCAATTGTATGGATTCCATATAGCTCAGCATAGCTGTGTGCTAATAGCTCATTTGATTTTTTAGTTGCTGCATATAAGCTGACTGGCGTTTCTGTCGGATCTTCCTCCCGATATGGGATGGACGAATTTTTACCATATACACTTGAACTGCTGGCATAAATAAACTTCTTTACAGGATTCTTTCTACAATATTCTAACATACGGAAGAAACCAAAAATATTGGAATTGATGTATGCTTCCGGATGCGTAATACTGTATCGAACTCCTGCCTGTGCGGCTAAATGACAGATGGCATCAAATTGAAAATTAGCAAGCTGCTGGCTGTATAATAATTCATCTTCTACATCCGATTTGATGAATGTAAGCTTATTATTAGTACAATTATATTTTCCTGTAGAACAATCAAAATATATTCCAAGTTGTTTTAAGCGATCCTCTTTGAGGGATTGAGAGTAGTAATTGTTGATGTTGTCTACGCCAACTACTTCGTGCCCTTCATTAAGAAATTTTCTGGTAAGAAAGAAGCCAATGAATCCGGCGCAACCTGTAACAAGTATCTTCATGAATTTATTTTAATAATAATGATATACTGGTAGTATTGGCTACAAAGATAATCATTTTTTTGTAAACGAATGTTTCTCCAAATATTCCTGAAATTCTTCTTTGTATTGTTCTCCTATTGGAATGCGGGTACTTTTATTTATAATAATTTGCCCACGTTCAATAGCTGATATTTTCTTTAAATTTATAATATATGATCGGTGTATGCGCATGAAGTGTTCTGATGGAAGCTTTTCTTTGATTAATTTCAGACTTCCTAATGTCATAACCGGTGAATCTACCTCTGAATAGATTCTTAAGTACTCGCTTCGACTTTCGATATGTGTAATTGAGTCTATAATAATTTGTATGGTTCTGTATTCGGATTTTACAAAAATATATTTGGTGTCTGAAAGGTTGTTTCCAGAGCTATGGGCTGTATTTATTAGCTTAAATTGTCGATATGCCTTTTCTGCTGATTTTAAGAAATCCGGATATCCGAAAGGTTTTAGTAAATAATCGATGGCATCTACTCTAAAGCCTTCGATAGCATATTCTGAGTAAGCTGTTGTAAAGATTACCAATGGCTTTTGGTTAAGAGATCGAACAAAATCCAATCCATTTAAGTCTGGCATATTGATATCAACAAAGAGAATATCGATGTCATTTTCGGCGATGATGCTAATAGCTTCCATAGCATTGCTACATGCTTTTGTTAACTCAAGAAAAGGAGTTTTTGAAATATAACCGATTATTTGCTTTAGTGCAAGTGGTTCATCGTCTATGGCGATACAGTGCATCATTCTATACAGGTATAATTAAAGTGATTTCGTATGTTTCTATGCCATGAACAACCTTTAAGGTATAGTTCTCTCCATATAACAAAGATAATCTTTTCCGAAGATTTTCCATACCAACTCCGGGAGAAGATGGGGAATTTGCCACAATACTATTAGAAACCGTAAAATGAATTTGATTATTCTCGATTGTTAACTTTAAATGGATAAATGAGTTATGTTGATAACTCACTCCATGCTTAAAAGCATTCTCCACAAATGTAATGAGTAGGAGTGGGGGAACTTTTACTTCGGGGATAACTTCCGGGTATGAGATTTTAACTTCAACTTCATCAGTGAAACGTATTCTCATTAAGTTGATATAATTGTCGAGAAATGTTAGCTCTTTATGTAGTGTTACTTGTGCCTGATCGGCATCATATAATACATAACGCATTATTTTAGAGAGCTCAATAACTGTTTCCTTTGCCTTTTCCGTATCAATGTCTACAAGTGCATGAATATTGTTTAGGGTATTCATGAAGAAGTGTGGATTGATCTGGGCTTTCAGATAATTCAGCTCGGCTTGCAAAGTGTGTTTTTCCAATTCTTTAATTTGGCGCTCATCGCGTATGGATTTAAAAAGGAAACGAACAGATATGTTTAATCCAACAATGAAGATGGCTGCAATCCAATCATTCAAAATCGGAAACATTCTTATAGGGAAACGCATACCGGGCTTATTACCCGGATGACGAGGTCTATGTGGTGGTTTTGCTTGTATAGAAGAACGAGGAGGGCCAAATTGCTCATGAGGAAAAACAATCAGTCTGGCTGTAGAAATACAGAAAACAGTTATTATAGCAAAAAGCAAATATAAAAAAGAACGTTTTCTTAATAGAAAATAAGGAACCAATAGATAGTTATTGATTAAAAAAAGAATGAAAAAAGGTAGTACATCCATCCAATAGTGGCGTACTTGTTCCCAATTTATTATTCCGTCTTCTTTTATTCCCAAAATAGGTACAATGAAAACGATTAACCATATTATGATATAGATCAAGTTCTCAAGAAAGTGCTGTTTATGCTTTTTCACGGTTTTACCAATTAATAAGAGGATTTTGACACATCCCCGCCTCTATACTACAAAGTTAAGATATTTATTTAGATATATTATGGCCGTCCTCCGGGACCTCCGCCCATTGATCCGATAGATGTTACCATAGAGCTTGTAGTGAAGGTTGTAGCAGAAGAACCTTTATTATATGTTGCTCCTGTATAGTAACCGTGGAAATTTGTTCCTCCCGAAATACTTCCTCCGGTATAAATAGTATATCCTGTGTTAGATTTAAGTAAGGGCGAACTAAATAATAATGTAGAGCTGCTGTTGTAAGTTTTGGGTAATTGGAAAGTCAACACTTCTGATCCTTCGCTTGTGGTTTCAATATGCACAATTTGAGTATTCGCTGACATTCCTTTATATATAACTGAGTATTGAGTACAAGCACTGCTTGTTGGAGAACTGGTATCGCCTCCGATGCCAATAATTACTCCACCGGTAATGCTAAAACGACTTTGGTCGCAATCAAATCCGGCTTCGGGAGAGGAGGCTCCGGCTGTAATGATTACTCCTCCGGTAATGGTTAAAGTGCCGTTGGAGTCAATAGCATCGTTAACTGTACTTTTACAATATACATTCCCTCCGTTGATTTCAATATGATTGGATGCATTTATGCAATCGTCATAAGCTTCTATTTCTACAGTTCCTCCGGTTATTTTAAGTGTAGCTTTACTTTCTAATCCTTCGGCTTCTACTCCGGATGTACTGATAACTATGGAACCACCATTTACTGTGAGATTTCCATCACTCTTTATGGCTTTAGCAGCAGTGTCATTATTCCTGTCGTACACATATTGTCCACCGGTAGTTGTAACAGATACGGTTCCGTTATTAATAGTAAGAGTTCCGTCAACATTAATACCTTTTCCTCCTGAGCCGGTACTCTTGATTGTGATTGACCCGCCATCAATAAACAAGTTTCCGTCACATTTAATAGCTGCGGAAGATGAGGTGTCTTGGTCATCCGTATCATAATATGCATTACCACTTGTTTTTAAATTTAATGTTCCGGACGAAATGGTTACATCACCAGTAGCATTTATACATTTAGAAGCTATACCTCTGACACTTGCAACTATTGATGTATTTTCACCTTGAATGGAAATATATTCACCACTTTTAATACCATGACCTTTTTGATTAAGTGTCAGAATATCAAGGGTTCCTGCATTGATTTCTATATACCCATCGCAATCTATACCCTCGCCATTGGATACCGTTGTGAGGGTTCCTCCTTCTATTTTTGTATAATCTTTAGCATGAATGGCATCACTGGCGGCTTCTTTTATCCAAATATTACCTTCGTATATACGGAAATAATCGTCTGTGCAAATAGCGTGTTTATATTTTCCTCGTATTTCAAGGCTTCCGTTTCCATAGAAGTTGAGTTGCCCTTCGCTAAAGAATGTACCTTTCATGTCTTCACCATCAATCATTTCATAGTTTTCGCTATCAATCAGTCGGTTGTTTGTTTTATCTACTACGGTAACCGTAATTTTCTTTCCACATTGAATATTGATGGCGGCTCCTTTGGGATTTGTTATTCCAACCCCATTCAGCACTAACCCGAACTTATATTCGCCATATATTTTCACAGAACCGTTATTGGTTATTCCGGATAGTACATAATTTAATTCTTTGTCTGTAATGGTAGAGGTAATCACAACATGCCCATTGTTATTGGATATGGTAACTCCGTTTCCTTCGAATGGATTTGAAAATGTAGAGGATGAAAAATCTATTTCAACCATGTTATCTAAGGATAGCACTTGTGAGTTGGTTACTAAGGTATCATCACCCGGATCAACATAATCTTCTTCCTCTTCGTTTGTATTATTGGAATTACCTGTGTTGTTTTCCTCCGGAAATGGATCATGGTCGGTACCGGAGCATGCTGTCATGCAGAAAAAGGCAGCACATAGCATACCTGTTATAAGAAAATTCTTTTTCATTTGTTATAATATTAGTTCTGGCAACAATATTAATAAAAGCAGGTTTGCTATGAAAAAGAAATCAATGAACAGCAATAATTTATCTACGAATATTGAATGGCGTACTTTTTCTATTCTTTAATCTTTGATTGGTAAAAGTTATATCTTGAGTTTATATCTCTCACAAAATTATAAGTTTCTACTCCACGAAAGTATCCGTTTTTGCATACAGGGTCATTGAAGTATTCCTCATTACTTTTTAAAAGAATATAGGTTTCTACATTATCGAACCAAATGTTTTTATCCTTTCCATATTTCTCGGCAAGTGCCATGGCATCATAAATATGACCTAATCCGGCATTGTAGGCACCTAAGATAAAATTGATTCGTTCTTTCTTGTCGGGAATCATACTTAGGCTTTTACTTACGGAAGCTATGTAGTTGATTGCTCCTTTAATGCTTTCTTCGGGATCGCTTTCCATACCAACAGGAACGCCCATGGCATGCGCTGTGGCCGGCATAAGCTGCATTAATCCTCTTGCGCCTGCCCAGGATACAACATCAGGGTTAAAATTAGACTCTGTGTATGCTAAAGCGGCAAACAATCTCCAATCCCAATTTATTTGAGGGGTGTATTTCTTGAAAAGATCATCGAAACGAGATATCTTACCCTCTTGTATAGAAAGAATGGCTGTGTATGGTATAGCTTTGCTGATTTCAAAATACCGCTTCATAGTAGCTGTGTAAGCAGGAGAGGTTTGGTTTTCCTTATGCCAGTTGTTTGCAGCGGCGGCTAATAAAGGAGAATCTTTTCGGACAGCCCATGAAGAACGTTGGTCATAGCTAACTGATAGGTTGATATTTAGATTGGGGTAATACGTTTTGTTTAGTTTGGCAATATCGTTATCACATACCGTATACATGATTTCTCCTTTAGAAACTTGAGTAATGAGGTCTTCGATGGTTATACTATCATTCTCCACTTTGTGTATACGGATGCCACCGCCTAATTCTTTGTTTAAGTTTAGTAAACGCTGATAATATTTCCCAGGTTTTACATAAATGTCTTTATCTATTAGTTCTGTAACGTCTGTCAATACTTTATTTTTCCCGAAAGCGCGTTGTACAATTACCTGATGGGTGATGACTTCCTCGCCGCAATATGTTAAACTGTCTTTTCTTTCTTTGGTAATAGCTAAGGGATAAACAATAATATCTCCTTCTTCATTTTTAAGTTTTTGAACTAAATCATGAACACTTTCTGCTACCTCTATTTTAAGCTTTAATCCTAAAGACTGGGCAAACTGTTTCACAAGTTCGTACTGAAACCCCATTTCTTCTCCGCGATAATTAAAATAGGTGGTAGAGCTGTACAAGGTTAATGCTACCAGTTCTCCACTATCTTTCATTTGTGGCAGATCATACGAGTCGTCTTTAGTGTTTGGTTGTTTTTTACATGCCGTACAAAAAAGTATGAGCAGTAATAATAGAGGTAGTTGTTTCATTTTGCATGAATAAGATTATTCGTTATTAACATCCGGAAGATGCTTTTTGATGTACATGGTTACTATATCAACAGCTATTTTATTTTTTCCACCTTCGGGAATAATCAGATCTGCATATCGTTTAGATGGTTCGATAAATTGTTCATGCATGGGTTTAAGTACTCGAATATACCTATCCATTACGGCTTCGGCAGTACGTCCCCGTTCTCTTATGTCTCGTTTGATAACTCGAATTAAACGTATATCCGGATCGGTATCTACATAGATTTTCAGGTCCATCTGGTCGCGTAAATCTTTGTCGCATAAAGCAAGAATGCCTTCAATAATAACCACATCTTTGGGTTCTGTATGTATGGTTTCCGGCTGACGCGTACAAGTTAAAAAAGAATAGGTGGGCTGCTCAATGCTTTTACCTTCTTTGAGCATAGACACATGTTCGGCTAAAAGACTCCAATCAAAGGCATCGGGGTGGTCGAAATTGATACTCTGACGTTCTTCAACCGGAACGTGACTACTATCTTTATAATAGGAGTCTTGAGGAAGTAATACTACTTCTCCCTCACACAAACTTTCCATTATTTTTTTAACAACGGTGGATTTTCCCGACCCTGTTCCTCCTGCAATTCCTATTATTAACATCTATTTAGTGTATAATTGAAACAAAAAAACTAATTTTGCACTGAAATCCTGCATGTTGAAGTTTACATAGTGTCAATAAGACTGCCGAATTTCAATGCGTAACTATGCAAATATAAAAAACAATTCTTAAAAAACAATTGATGGTTAAGCACATTGTAATTTTTAAATTGAAAGAAGAGATATCAAACAGTGAGAAACTTATTATGATGAATAAGTTCAAAGAAGCCATTGAGGCACTCCCTGCGAAAATATCTGTAATACGTAAAATTGAAGTCGGTTTAAATATGAATCCGGCTGAGAACTGGCACATAGCTCTATATAGTGAGTTTGACTCGTTGGATGATGTGAAAGTGTATTCCACACATCCGGAACATGTTGCCGCGGGTAAGATTATAGCCGATGCTAAAGAAAACCGCGCGTGTGTAGATTATGAATTTTAAATCTGAATATTTTTTATGAAAAAGATCATTGCTTTAGCGCTTGTCTTATTTGTTGGCATTTGTAGTGTTTCGGCACAGATGCACGACCCGGTAAAGATGAAAACCGAATTAAAATCTTTATCGAACAATGAAGCCGAAATTATATTTACTGCTACTATAGATGCCGGTTGGCATGTATATTCTACAGAATTGGGAGATGGCCCTACTTCTGCAACTTTTAATGTAGAGAAGAAAGAAGGAGTAGAGTTGGTAGGTAAATTAACTCCTCGCGGAAAAGAAATAGCCAAGTTCGATAATATATTCGAAATGAATGTGCGCTATTTTGAAACCACCGGACAATTTGTTCAAAAGGTTAAGTTCACTGGTGGACCTTATGTATTAGAAGGATATTTGGAATTTGGAGCTTGTGACGATGAAAGCTGTTTGCCTCCAACAGCCGAAGAATTCAGCTATAAGGGAGAAGTAGCAGCAGCTACAAAACCTGCGGCTAAAGAAGAGCCCAAGAAAGAAGAACCTGTAATAGTAACTACTCCGGTTTTGGGAAAAAACGAACCGGCTAAAACAGAACCTGCAGAAGCATCGGTAACTGAACCTACGGCAACCGAACCTGTGGCTCCTGCTACTACATCGGCCGAAGTTGTAAACAGCAACGACCTTTGGAAACCGGTTATCTCAGAATTAAGAGCTTTTGGAGAAGAACAAGAAACCAAAGATATGTCTTGGCTTTATATCTTCTTTGCCGGATTCTTAGGTGGTTTGGTAGCATTGTTCACTCCTTGTGTATGGCCTATTATTCCAATGACGGTAAGCTTCTTCTTGAAACGTACCAAAGATAAGAAGAAAGGTATTCGCGATGCTATTACGTATGGTATCTCCATCGTTGTTATTTATGTAACATTAGGGCTTGCCATCACCTTGATTTTTGGTGCCAGCGCCTTGAATGCTTTATCTACCAATGCGGTATTTAATATCTTGTTCTTCCTGATGCTGGTAATTTTCGCAGCTTCTTTCTTTGGAGCATTCGAAATAAAATTACCTTCTAAATGGAGTACAGCTGTTGATAGTAAAGCAGAAGCTACCAGCGGATTGCTTAGCATCTTCTTAATGGCGTTTACGCTTTCATTGGTTTCTTTCTCTTGTACAGGTCCTATTATCGGATTCCTTTTAGTAGAAGTTTCTACTACCGGTAGTGTGGTTGCTCCTGCCATTGGTATGTTTGGTTTTGCTATTGCATTGGCATTGCCATTTACTTTGTTTGCTTTGTTCCCATCTTGGCTGAAATCTATGCCTAAATCGGGTGGATGGATGAATGTGATTAAAGTAACACTTGGTTTCCTTGAATTGGCTTTTGCTTTGAAATTCTTATCAGTAGCAGATTTAGCTTATGGATGGGGACTTTTAGACAGAGAAACATTCTTAGCCTTGTGGATTGTAATCTTTGGTCTGTTAGGATTGTACTTGCTTGGTAAAATTAAATTCGCGCATGATGATGATGACAATAAAATATCTGTATCCAGATTCTTTATGGGACTTATCTCTCTTGCATTTGCCGTTTATATGATTCCCGGATTATGGGGTGCACCTTTAAAAGCAATCAGTGCTTTCTCTCCTCCAATTAATACACAAGACTTTAACTTGTATAGCAATGATGTACATGCTAAGTTTGACGACTATGAAGCAGGTATGGCTTATGCTAAACAAATGGGCAAACCTGTAATGCTCGACTTTACTGGTTATGGTTGTGTAAACTGTCGTGAAATGGAAGTGAAAGTTTGGACAGACAACAAAGTAGGAAGCCTTATCAATAACGATTATGTATTGATTACTCTGTATGTAGATAATAAAGAACCGCTTCCTGAACGCATTAAGGTAACTGAAAATGGTAAAGAACGTACTTTACGTACTTTGGGCGATAAATGGAGTTATCTGCAACGTGTGAAGTTCGGAGCCAATGCTCAACCTTTCTATGTGTTGGTTGATAATGATGGAAATCCGCTGAACAAATCTTATGCTTATGACGAAGATGTGGCTAAGTATATAGAATTCCTTCAAGGTGGTTTGAAGAATTACAAAAAGTAATATAATACACTCATATTTATAAAAAGAGCTTGCCTGAAAGGGCAGGCTTTTTTTATGCCTTAAGATTAGCGTATTGGTTGGAAAGGCATATACTTAAGTTCTCTGAAGGTAGTAGGTTAAGCCGTCTAAAAACATATATTTAAGTGTTCCAAAGGTGTATACTTAGAGCCTCTTTAGGTGTATACCTTTACACCCCAAAGGTGTACACTTACAGAGGGTTTAGGTGTACACCTACAGAGGGCTTAGGTATATACCTTTAAAACGCAAAAGTATACACTTAATCAACATCCCTAAATATTGAGAAATAATAATTATCTTTGTTTATATTTCAAGACCAAAATATCAATTCAATGAAAAAAATAATTAACCCCTGGAAAGATGTAGAAGGCTACAACTGCTTTGGTTGTGCCCCCGGTAATCCCGTCGGAGTAAAGATGGAGTTTTATGAAGAAGGCGATGAAGTAGTAAGTATCTGGAAGCCTCGCCCGGAATATCAGGGCTGGCTCAATACGCTTCATGGAGGCATACAGGCTGTATTGTTAGACGAGATTTGTGCGTGGGTGATACTTCGTAAGTTGCAAACTACCGGAGTTACTTCTAAGATGGAAACACGCTATATGAAATCTATAAATACTACAGACGATCATATAGAACTTCGTGCAAGCATTCAGGAAGTAAAACGAAATATTATTTTAGTAGAAGCCAGATTGTATAATGAGAAAGGAGAGCTTTGTACAAAAGCCCTTTGTACGTACTTTACATTCTCGCAAGAAAAGGCTAAATCTGAAATGGGTTTTATGTCTTGTGATCTTGAAGAATGATATTTTTGAGTAAATTGTTTGGTGGATTCGTTTAAATACTATATTTTTGTCACAGAAAACAAGAAATTTATGATAAATAACAATACACATCATCATCATTTTCCTAACGAATAACTCGGTGGGCGGATATGATATTGTGTATAAGATAATAGAATATAGAAGGGCTTGCCGAATTAGGTAAGCCTTTTTTTATTGATAACCAACAAATAATTATTAATAACTAAATAAAAGAAAAAATGCTAAGAATTGCCGTACAAGCCAAAGGACGTTTGTTTGAAGAAACAATGAATTTACTTGCAGAATCAGACATCAAGTTAAGTCCGTCTAAACGTACTTTGTTAGTTCAATCTTCAAATTTTCCGGTGGAGGTTTTGTTTTTGCGTGATGATGATATCCCACAATCAGTAGCTACAGGAGTGGCAGATATAGGAATAGTAGGGGAGAATGAGTATGCAGAAAAGAAAGAAGATGCTGAAATTATTAAACGTTTGGGCTTTAGCAAATGTCGCCTTTCGTTGGCGATGCCTAAAGATATTGATTATCCGGGAGTATCTTGGTTTCATGGTAAAAAGATAGCGACTTCTTATCCGGTGATTTTGGGCGATTACTTAAAAGCACACGGAGTAAACTCCGAAATACATGTAATTACAGGATCGGTAGAGGTTGCTCCGGGAATAGGATTAGCAGATGCTATTTTTGATATTGTAAGTTCAGGCTCTACACTTGTAAGCAACCGGTTGAGAGAGGTAGAAGTAGTTATGAAGTCTGAGGCCCTGCTTATTGGGAATAAGAATCTGTCTGCTGAAAAGAAAGCAATATTAGATGAACTTCTTTTCCGTATGCATGCGGTAGAGACAGCAGAAGATAAAAAATATGTGTTGATGAATGCTCCTAAAGATCGATTGGAAGACATTATTGCCGTATTGCCCGGAATGAAAAGCCCTACTGTAATGCCATTGGCGCAAGAAGGTTGGTGTTCGCTACATACGGTACTTGATGAGAAATGCTTCTGGGAAATTATCGGGAAGTTGAAGTCAATGGGGGCAGAAGGGATTTTGGTGTTGCCTATAGAGAAAATGATACCCTAATTATTATTTTAGCCACAGATGACGCGGATTGCACGGATTTTAATACACGGATAAAAAATAACTCTGTTCGGTATTATAAATAAAAATCCGTGCTCGAAAATCCGTGCAATCCGCGCAATCCGTGGCTAAATCACCCTTAAAATAAATTAACTAATGGAAATCCTAAAATACCCCAACCCCGAAGAATGGGCCGAGATTCTAAAACGTCCCGCTCTTCAAACAGAGAATCTTTTTGGTACAGTACAGAGCATTATCGACCAAGTACGTTCGGAAGGCGATAAAGCTGTACTTGAATATGAATCTCAATTTGATAAAGTAACTCTGAGCAGTTTAACTGTTTCTCCCGAAGAGATCGAGGAAGCAGAGAATAATGTTAGTATCGAACTAAAATCAGCCATTTACTTAGCAAAAAGGAATATTGAAACATTTCACGCCTCTCAACGCTTTGAAGGCAAGAAAGTGGAAACGATGGAGGGAGTAACTTGCTGGCAGAAAGCAGTACCTATTGAAAAGGTAGGTCTTTACATTCCGGGAGGAACAGCACCTTTATTCTCTACCGTATTGATGCTTGCTGTGCCGGCTAAGATTGCAGGTTGCAAGGAGATCGTTTTATGTACTCCTCCCAATAAAGAAGGAAAAATACATCCTGCCATTTTATTTGCTGCACAACTGGCTGGTGTAAGTAAGATATTTAAAATTGGTGGAGTACAAGCTATCGCTTCTATGGCTTATGGTACAGAAAGTGTTCCAAAGGTGTACAAGATATTCGGCCCTGGGAATCAGTATGTAACAGCAGCTAAACAATTGGTTAGTTTGCGTGATGTAGCTATTGATATGCCAGCCGGACCTTCCGAAGTGGAAGTGCTTGCCGATGAAACTGCCAATCCTGTATTTGTAGCCGCCGATCTTTTATCGCAAGCAGAACATGGAGCTGATAGTCAGGCGGTATTGGTAACAACTTCCGAGAAGCTATTGAAAGAAGTGATGTATGAAGTGGAGCGTCAATTAGGATACCTACCTCGTCGGGAACTGGCAGAGAAATCATTGAAAAACAGTAAACTGATTTTGGTAAGAGATATGGATGAAGCCATAAAGTTAACCAATAAATATGCTCCTGAGCACTTGATTATTGAAACTCACGATTATTCAGCTGTAGCCAATGAGGTAGTTAATGCCGGTTCTGTCTTTCTGGGGCATCTAACGCCGGAGAGTGCCGGAGATTATGCTTCGGGAACTAATCATACCTTGCCTACCAATGGTTATGCCAAAGCATATAGTGGAGTGAGTCTGGATAGTTTCATAAAGAAAATAACTTTTCAGGAAATACTTCCGCAAGGGCTTTCGCTCATTGGACCTGCTATTGAAGTAATGGCTGCCAACGAAGAGCTGGATGCACATAAAAATGCTGTAACCGTTCGATTGAATACCCTCAAATAATAAAACAAATTCCAATCGTCTAATCGTAAATAATAAAATAGTAAATCCCCACATGAAATCTTTAAAAGAATTAACCCGTCCTAATATATGGAATCTGAAACCGTATTCTTCTGCGCGGGATGAGTATAAGGGAGTAGTGCCATCTGTTAGTTTGGATGCCAATGAAAATCCATATAATTCTCCCAACAATCGTTATCCGGATCCTATGCAATGGGAACTAAAGGAAGATCTATCAAAAATTAAAGGAGTAACTCCCGAACAGATATTTCTGGGAAATGGTAGCGATGAGGCCATAGACTTAGTGTTTCGTGCATTTTGTGAACCCGGAATAGATAACGTGGTAGCCATTGATCCTACTTATGGTATGTATCAGGTGTGTGCTGATATTAATAATGTGGAGTATCGCAAGGTGTTATTGGCGGATGACTTTCAGTTTTCGGCCGATAAACTATTAGCTGCAACAGATGAACATTCGAAGCTGATTTTCCTTTGTTCGCCCAATAATCCTACCGGCAATAACCTCTTAGGTGCTGAGATAGAAAAACTAATTACCCAATTCGAGGGACTTGTTGTTTTGGACGAAGCTTATATTGATTTTTCAGAAGAACCCTCTTTCCTGAAGAAACTGAATAGCTATCCCAATCTGATTGTTTTGCAAACTTTTTCCAAAGCTTGGGGCTCCGCTGCTATTCGTTTGGGAATGGCATTTGCTTCCGAAGAGATTATAAATATTTTCAGTAAGATAAAGTATCCGTATAACGTAAACTTGCTTACCCAGCAACAAGGTATTGAGTTATTGAAAGACTATTCGATTATAGAACGTTGGGTAAAGGAACTGAAAGAAGAAAGAAGCTTTTTGATCCATAATCTTGCTACCAATGATTATGTGGAAAGCATCTTTCCTACAGATGCCAACTTCGTTTTGGTTCGTATGACAGATGATGCTACTAAAATCTATAATTATTTGGTTGGCTTGGGTATTATAGTACGCAATCGTACTCATATTTCTTTATGTGATAATTGCTTGCGAATTACAGTGGGTACTCGTGCAGAGAATGAAGAATTACTAAAAGCGTTGAAAGCGTATAAATGAATAAGTATATTATTAAAATTTATTGATTTTATTTTGAACCGCAGAGTTACGCAGATTAACGCAGAGTTTTAAGTTACGATGCCGCAGGAAATAAAAAACTCTGCGTTAATCTGCGTAACTCTGCGGTTTGAAAAACAAATAAGTGTATAAACTAATTTTTCCATAGTACTTATGAAAAAGAAAGTATTATTTATAGATCGTGATGGAACGCTGGCTATTGAACCTCCAATTGATTATCAATTAGATGCTTTTGAGAAACTGGAATTCTATCCCAAAGTATTTCGTAATCTGCATTTTATTCGCACAAAGCTCGATTTTGAGTTTGCCATGGTTACTAATCAAGATGGCTTAGGTACTTCTTCCTTTCCTGAAGATACCTTCTGGCCAACTCATAATCTAATATTGAAGACTTTTGAAGGAGAGGGCATAACCTTCGATGAACAGTTTATAGATCGTAGTTTTCCGGAAGATAATGCTCCCACTCGCAAGCCTCGTACAGGGATGTTAACCAAGTATATAGGTAATCCGGAATATGATTTGGCCGGAAGTTTTGTTTTAGGAGATCGTGCTACCGATGTAGAACTGGCCAAGAACTTAGGTTGTAAAGCTATCTATTTGCAAGATTCAACAGCAGGATTGAAAGATTCGGGACTTGAAGAATACTGTGTTTTAGCTACTACCGACTGGGATCGTATAGCCGAATTCCTATTTGCCGGAGAGCGTCGGGCAGAAGTGAAACGTACAACAAAGGAAACGGATATTCTGGTAAGTATCAATCTGGATGGTAATGGAAGTTGTGAAATTGCTACCGGATTAGGATTCTTCGATCACATGCTCGAACAGATTGGTAAACACTCCGGTATAGATTTAACCATTCAGGTGAAAGGGGATTTGGAAGTAGATGAACATCATACTATTGAGGATACAGCCATCGCTTTGGGTGAATGTATTTATCAGGCTTTAGGCAATAAGCGTGGCATCGAACGTTATGGTTATGCACTCCCCATGGATGATTGCTTGTGCCAGGTAGCGCTCGACTTTGGAGGTCGTCCCTGGTTAGTTTGGGATGCAGAATTCCGTCGTGAGAAGATAGGGGAGATGCCTACCGAAATGTTCCTTCATTTCTTTAAGTCTTTGAGCGATTCTGCTAAAATGAATCTGAATATCAAAGCGGAAGGACAAAACGAGCATCATAAGATAGAAGGTATCTTTAAAGCATTAGCAAGAGCCCTGAAGATGGCGATAAAGAGGGATATTTATCAATATGAATTGCCTTCGACGAAAGGAATGCTTTAGGGAGTTGAGAGTTAAAAGTTGAGAGTGGAGAGTTACGATGCCGCAGGGTAACTCTCCACTCTCAACTCTCCACTCTCAACTAAATAAGCTCTCAACTAATTAGATTTTCTTGTTTTGCCATTTTGCTTTCTTGAAATAGAAGTAACTTGCTACTAATAATAATGAGTAGTAAACTATTTCAGTGGTAAAGCAAATCTCAACAGGAGCACGCAATATGTTTCCAACAAATAGCATATAAAGTACATAAAATACCAAGGTGACAGACTCCAACATCAATGCAGCACTTGTATTACCGGTTCCGGAAACACTATTAAATACTACATTAGAGGCAGAAGCTATTATCATAGCTATACAAATTACATAAACCGAGGATACAGAGGCGTCAATAAGCGTAATATCACTTGTGTATATAGAAAGGATTAGTTTTGGAAAGATAGCAATAACTCCTGCTAACCCAATCATTAATAAAACAGAGAAGCGAACAATTTTTTTAATAAGCGGTACCACATTTGCTATTCCTCCTGAGCCTATGGTATTACTTACTAAGCTGTTGGCTGTGGCGGCCAGCGCGTTAACCGGAATAAAGAGTACAATGTAAATACTACGTACAATGTTGGCGATGGCAAGTTCTCGCTGTCCGATTCGTTCCACTACCATGAAGAATACAAAGAAAGTACCCATAGACAGGAAGTACTGTAGCATCGTGAAACAAGAGATGCTAAGTATACGTGCAAGCAATTTAAAATCGAATGAGCCGAAGCGATTTAATGCATATTGCTTTAGGTTGACCGTAATATAAGTATAAATCAGATAAAAGAGTATAGAACCGGCTTCCGCAATGACCGAAGCGATAGCAGCTCCTTTAATCCCCATCTCCGGAAAACCCCAGTGTCCGAAAATCATAGCGTAGTCTAAGGCTACATTCAGGAGTGCCATTACTATGGCATTGATAGTCAGAACTTTGGTGCGAGTAATTCCGATATAGAAAGCACGGAACATGGCACTCATAAATGAGAAGAAGAAACCGAACACACGCCAGTTTATAAACTCCATGGTAGCATCATAGATTGTTTCGGAGGAAACAATCACCCTCATAATGTCTCCACCCCACAGACGAGCTACACCGAAGGCAAGAAATGCCAGTGCAAAGAGGAAAATACTTCCTTGTATCATTACAGGACCTACATCTTCATATTGCCCTTCTCCATTTCTGCGGGCAATTACAATCTGTGAACCAATGCTGAAACCAAATGCGACCGTAAAGATACAGATGTAGAAAAGTCCACCCATGGCAGAAGCACCTAAAGCTACTTCGCCCACACGTCCCAGAAAAGCGGTATCGGTTACGTTAATCACGTTTTGAGCAAGCAGACTCAAAAGGATGGGATAACTTACATGCCAGATTTGTTTGTTAGTATACATAGTTAAGCTTTGGGGGAAAAAATGAAAATAGCCTGCAAAGGTAAGGTTTTATCTCGGATTAATAAAAAAGAGCCCGACCTTATTTATATGGCCGAGCTCTCCTTGCTACAAATATTATGTAGTCTTACCTATTGAAACGAATGAAAGTTAGTTAACTGTATCACAGAAATAACCTGTGTATAATTTTTCTTCACTATCATTGATATAAGAGAATATTCCCCAAATATTAGTTCCATCATTCTTGATAATTTTCAGCGTAATATTTTCTATCGTATCATTACTCCAAGTATGATAGGTAAATAGGGCATCGCTCTTTGTACCAACGCTTTTATCTCCTGTAAAGTCAATATAAATCCAATAATACGTATAATATTTCCAACCATATCTTTGCTTGCCATCCACAATTTCATTGAGTGGTGTGTAATAGGTGTTAAATGTATTGGAATTATTATAGAAGTACCTTCTGGCATTGGTTTCCATAATCGTTTCTAACTCTTCGTTGGTAAAAGGTTCGAAGGTTGCTTTTACAGATACTAAAATGTTTTCCGATAGACCTGTACAGTCGGTAACAGTAATGGTAGCAACATAGTCGGCTTTCTTTGAGGTTGCTGTAATTTTGATTTCTCCCTCTTCGGTGATAGAAGCCTCTACAGCCGGATTATTTGATTCAATTTTATATCCATCGTTGCCCAATACCACATTCGCAGTGATTGATTTTGAACTACCCAATTTGGTTGTCAATTCGGTATTTTTAGTACTGAGTTCAAGAACATCTGTAGTGTAAACACTAATTGGCAACTTGCGATAGCGACTATATTTATCTGAAATAATCAGGGAGGTTTGTCCGTTGGCAAAACCTTCTATTGTGATTACACCATTTACCATCTCTACTTTGGCAAGGCTCTCATCCAGGCAGAAAGCGTTATATTCTCCACCTCCTTCTTTAATGGCTACGGTTGCCTTATTTTCAGAACCTATTTTCACTTTGAGTAATTCCTGTTCAAGAATAAATTCCGGTGTTTCTTCTGTTCCGGGGTTAGGAATCTCATCATCGTCACTACATCCCGCAAAACCCATTGGGAGTAATGCGGCCATCAGTAGGATTATTATTTTATTAGTGATTTTCATATTCTTTTGTTTTTAATGGTTATAGTTACTTATACTTATCTCCAGTCTTTTGCATACGGAGATTCGTCGTACACTAACTCGTCATCGTAGAAAGCTCTTGCCATTCTTTCCATAGCAGTGATTTGCCCGTTAGCGTTTGATCGATTAGGATCCATAGCAAATATCATGTGCGATAGATATCCATTATTGCGCATACTCTTCAGATTCGTTTCCGAAGCAAACCGGCTTTGGCTAAACTCTTGAGAATACAATCCCATGTTAGACTTAGGCATTCCCGGATAATTATTGCTTAAATCGGAGTAACCTCCGTAATCATGTAACCCGTAATCAACAAATTCTCCCGATGATACACCATCAACTGCCGGTAAACTGCGTGTGGTGCTATATGCGTAGGCAATCACCCATCTTTCCGGTTGTAGCTTTTTTACCTCGTAGCAAAGACGGGATGCCGCTGCACTGCTTGGATATACAAATCCCGGAGTAATATTGCTATACTCATAGCTGGAGTATTCGTCGTCTATAAAAATGCCATCTAATTGATAAGCATCGCACATAGCCTTTACTTCCTTAGCAAACTCCTGAGCGGTTTCTTTTGACATATTGGCTACTCCCGAACGGTCATGGTTGCCCAATAAACCGAGAATGATTTTCATGCCTCTGTCTTGCAGTGGTTTCAGGTAATGTTCGCGTTGGTCGAGTATGGCTTGCACATTTTCATTGTTGAAGATGTAAACACGTCCGGTTTCTGCATTGTAATTGATGTTTGCCGAAAAGATAATCAATGCGTCCACTAAAGGTCTTCCATTGCTTTTTAGTGTAAAGCAGAGGTTGTTTAGTGGGTTGGTATCGTTTACCTCCATACAGCTAAACACTTTTACGCCGGGTGCACCGTCTACATATTTGGTACAATCGGGAAGTGCAGTGAGATCTTTTACAAAGATCAGACGCGTTTGATCTTCTTTTGCCAGTTTAAAATTGCCTGATGCTACTTTCATTCGTAACGGAATTACATAGCTTTTATTGGAAGATAAGTTTCCGTTGGAAGAAAAAGCCACTTTCATTTCAGAAGAATGAACAGAACCGGTAGTTAACTTAATGATACCACCGTCTTCTAAAGTAACTTTTTCTTTAGGGAAAAGCTCATATTCTGTTCCGTTTTTAGCGTTATATTCGGTGAGTGCTGTTTCATCGTAAGTTACAGATACAGTGGCGTCTGCAGAAAGTTGCTCTGTTGTTTTCAGAGAGAAACCAATGTTACCTGTGCTACGAAATTCCACGTTTGTAAACATGCGCTTTCCATTGCTGTCACTAACATAGCCCATGACAGAACCGTCACCAGTGGTATACTTGTTTTCGTCTATCTGCCCAATTGCAATATCGTCGGAGCAGGCAGTAAATAAGCCGGCTGTCAGCATTAGTGCCGGCACCCAATATTTAGGTTTTATGTAATTGATATGTTTCATGATTTATCTTCTTATAATTAATAAGGTGGTTATTTAGGCAATGAAACAGAATTCCATGTGATGTCGCCATTGGCCACTAATGTATTTTCGTTTCCGGTATGGTCTGTTATCACTTTTCCGGCTCCTTCGTCGAATTTCCAGTAGGCTACCAGTCCTTCACTATCAGGCTGAACTATATAGAAGTGATCTTTGGCTTTAATATCATCTGCAGTCAGTATGCGGTTCCATACACGAACTTCGCAGATGTCAGCTTCCAGCCAGCGGTTGTTATCATAAGATTTACCTACATTGAAACCTGTGGAAGCCCAGTTTACAGCAGAGCGATATTTGGTATATTGCGTATCTCCTTTCTTTATACCATTGATATAAAAATCTACAGCACCATCTGCCGAGTTGTAGGTGGCAGCTATGTGTACCCATTCATTGGTTGGTATTTGCCAGGCTGCATCCGTAATATTTCCGTTTGAAGTGGCCAACTGGAGTTGGTTATCGGGAACTCCGGCGTCACCTATACGGAATAAGAAATTACCTTCAATACCCATTACTGTACTAATCAGCTTATCGAATTTGCTGATATTTACCAAGGCTTCTATAGTGAGTTGGTTTATACCCTTCAGTGTAGAAGTACCGGCAGACTGAAGATTGAGGTAGTTGGTAGTAATATTTCCTACCGTATTGATAAGTGCTGCCCCTTTAATTACAAAATAAGTAGTACGGGTACTATTTAAGAAATCAATATTAGAATTGACAACTGTAACTGGCAAAACATACACCAAATCACGGTTTAAAGCGGATAGATCTTTAAACAAGACTTCTACATCGTTTCCTTGCATAGCTCCTGCTTCGATGACAGATACATTTAGGGGTATCTCAAAATTCTCGTTTGGAACCATAATAGCCTTTTCGTCATATATCTGGTTATATTGGTCTACTAAGGAAGCATCTGCTTTATAAGTTACTTCAACATTCATTGCTTCCGGTTTGGCAATGGCAGTTTTAATAATACCACTTTCTTCATTATTGGTTCCCTTCATCAATATAGTTCCAACTTTTGAGGAATTAACAAAGGCTTTATTATCAAAGTTCTCTTTATCCTCACAAGAAGAACATACTGCCAACAAGCCGGTTGCCACCAGTAATGAGGAACATAAATTGTTTATTATACGTTTCATAGTCATTATTCTTTAAATCATTTTACAGATGGGTTGATGGATAAAATGAGTTGTCTTGTGTAATAATAGCTCAGAGGAGAAGTATAATAGTCGGTAGAAACATTATAGATTCCTACGGCTTGTACTTCAATACCTCCACGAGGAGCTATTGCCCAATCAGTTAATCCCTCCATGGCCAGTGTACCATCGGCGAAGTATCCTATTTTCTTATTCGGGTCGTTCAGATCGGTAGCACATACTACCATTCCGAAACGGTCGGTAGATATTCCTTCTACAGATGTCAAGGAGAGTAGGTAAGTAAGTTCATTTGCATTGGTTGCTTCTTTTCCGGACACCAGAATGGAGAGACAATCATCAAGTAATGAAGGATCAATCAGGTTCTGAGGTTTTCCTTCATAAGTGATTAATTTTTGCGGGTTTCTCTTGTGCCAGTCTTGAATGATGTTTATAAAAGAAACTTCATTCTCTGTGTATTCCTTCAATTCGTTAAGACGCATGTGAAGTCTGGATTTACCAGCATAACCAATGCAAATACCATCATAATTGTATTTATGAACCAAAGAGAGAGAATATTCCAAAGAATCTGTTAGGAAACCGATAAAGTCTTTAGAAACAGGTTCTTCTTCAGTAGCCAATTCTAACTTGGTATTGTATGCAGCTTTAAAGGCATCAAAATCAATGGAGTAAATAATCTTCATAGCTTTTTCGCTGCGAATCTGATTGATTTCCTGCAATTCCCAATCCGCCAGATTATCAGGGTGTATGATGCTTACCACATCAATACTATCAGGTAGATCTGTTAAATGATGCGATCGGTTGAAAGTTACTTTCTGACTATTGTCGAACCAAACATACACCAGTTTATGGTCTGAGTTCTTGTATTCACGCAGATTCTGTAAATATTTAGCGTATAGTTCCCGGTTTTGATCTTTAATATTCGGTTCTTCCAGATCAAGGCTTTCTACATCTGTCCAATCGGAGCAAGCTGACAAAACAAGCATAGAAAATGCAGCCCACGCTATTCTCTTTAATGTTTTTCTATATACTATTTTCATAATATTCGTTTATAAGTTATTTCTTACGTGCCCACCATACATCAGTTCCCATGTTATCCGGTCCGCCCAGATACTGTTTTACTGCATACTGTATGTTTTCCGTATTGTTTGTGTATTCTTCCGAAGGGTATGGCATGCGTCGTGCACCTTTACTATTGTTAACTACACCACCGCTACGATTGCCATCATCTGTAGCCGGAAGCAACTTAGGAAATCCGGTACGACGATAGTCTGCCCATGCTTCGTTTCCTAATGGCCAGTTAGCTATCCATTTTTGGGTAATGATGCGTTCTTGTTTCTCTTGGATGGTAGCCGATTCATTCCACTTGATTGTTATATCGGAGAGTGTTCCACTATAAGAATATAGTCCGGACGGATCTTTATAAGCACCGGGTACACTTTTATCATCGTCTAAGTATTGGTCGGCACCTGAAACACCCCATTGTTCGAACGAGAGGCGGATTCCTTCATTGTAAAAATTAGCAGCTTCTCCACCCATGTCGAATCCGAAGATAGCTTTTCCTTCGGCACGTAGGAAGGCCACTTCCGCAGCATTCATCCAAAGTACCGGATCGGCAGCAGTCATCTTAATTTGAGAATAGTTCTTGAAGTGTTCGCCGGCTTTGGCTAAGTTGATGCTGCGACGTAGTCCTACATAGTCTTCGCCTGGCCAACCTGATTTTTCAAAATAGCTGGCACGACGGTTGTCTTTATAACCATTCATGTAGCATACGATGTCAGCAGCAGCGTGTGTATCTCCACCAGAGGTTGCTTCATTATAGCGCACAGCGGTAAAAATAGGATTAGCTATTGTTCCAAAGTATTTCCAGGTTGCATTATCATCATTAGTTTCTATAAGTCCCATTTCGTGCTTTACTGCACTTTCTGCCATTGCTTTTGCCATTTCGGGTTTGGCATAAGCAATACGCATAGCCAAACGTAGTTTTAAAGAGTTACCAAATTTTATCCATTGTGGTATGTTACCCCGATATACAAAATCGGCGGTGGGCACAAGTGCGGCGTTTTTATGTTCTGTTAATGTGGAGATAGCAGCATCCAACTCTTCAAAGAATTTAATATATACTTCTTCCTGAGAATCATAAGGAGTGGTAATTTTTCCATCTTCACCAATTTTAGAATAAGGTATGGCACCGTATGTGTCGGTAACCCGGTTCATAGAAGCCACTTTAATAATTTGTGCAATAGCATAAGGCACAGGGTTCTTTGTGGTTTCGGATACAGTTTTGATTATATTCAAGTTACTGTACACAGTAGGAACCATTCTATCGCTTATCAAGAATACGCGAGTCCAGTCGTTCTTAGCATCAAAATTAGAAATGGTGTTTTGCCAACCACTATTTGAGTCTGCAAAGTACCCGCCCATAGGACCTCCTAATAAGCAGTCGGTAAATTGTGCGGTGTTCACGTCTGAAGAGATTACTGTACTTGCTAAGTTACTCATAGCCGAACCTAACGCATAGTCGTCGGCTGTTAAGTCTCCCGGTTGATATGGATGGGAGTTTATATTAAGGTAGTCATCTGTACATGAGATAAAGCCCAAAACAAATGAACCTATGATTAGTTTATTTATTATATTCTTTTTCATAGTTTCTATTATTAAAATTTAACGCTCAAACTGAAACCAATATTGCGTAAAGCAGGCATCATAAAGTAGTCAATTCCTTGATAGAAATTATCGGTTGAAGCAATATTCTCCGGATCGAAAGGAGCTTTGTTATAGATCATCCATAGGTTGCGACCAATCAGAGAAAGCTTTACATCACAAATGTTATATAACATTTTTCGTGGGAAGGTATAACCAAAAGAAACTTCTTGTAAACGAACATTGGTAGCCGAATAAGTATAGTATTGAGGAACAGAAGTTCCACTACCTATTACACTATACCATGTTTGAGGATTGATTTGGTCATTACCATTTATACTAATGTAACCTTGTTCGCGTGCATTAGCCGATGCTTCTGATACTCCGTAGTAATCGAGCATAGCTTGTGTACGAGAGAATACCACTCCACCTAAGCGAGCCGAAATAAGGAATCCCGCATTGAAATTGTTCCAGCTGAAATTATTTCGCCATGCCAGGTTGGCTTTAGGCAACACACTACCTAATTTAATGTAGTTATCTGCATTTTGAATAGTCTGCGTAGAAGGTTGTCCGTTGGCATCTACCAAGATATTTCCTTGGTCATCTCGTTTCAAGTCTATAAAGGAGTAAATGTCACCCATTGTTCCACCTTCTTTCAGCAAGAAACGAGTTTCTCCTAAACCACCTACATTCAACGTATTTAAAGAGAAAGTTTCGCCGGTTACCGGGTTCACAGCATTATTAGCTAACTTCAGAATCTTGTTTTTGTTGGTAGAGAAAGTAAAGCCACTATCCCATGTAAAGCCTTTCCAAGTGTTTTTATAACCTAAAGACAATTCAACTCCCGAATTTCGTACGGCTCCGGTTTGAACATACATACTTGAATTTCCACTAACAGCTAACTGTGGATCAAATGTTTGGTTCTTAGTTTTGGCATTGTAATAAGTAACATCCAGATTGAAATCTTTCAGGAAGCGCAGCGATAAACCTATTTCCCAGGAATTCGTACGTTCGGGTTTCAGATTATACAAAGGATATTGAGTGGTAATACTCCATTGTTTTGTACTTTCATTCCATTCATATCGTGGATTGGCTAAATGTCTGGCAAAGGGACTACCTACAGAAGCCCATGAACCGCGAACTTTCATAAAAGATAAAAGATCTTTGTTTAACTCGGGCATCAATTCGGATAATATAACAGAGCCACCAAAAGAAGGATAGAAGAATGATGAATTAGCAGAATTAGGACCAGCCAATTGAGAAGCCCAATCATTACGTCCGGTTACTGTTAGGTAATAAGTGTTTTTATAGCCAAGTTCGGCCGAAGCAAAGATAGACTGTGTTTGCTCTCTCCAACCATCTTGTATAGGCTTTGTTTTGCTTGTGCTTAGGTTTTGAACAGCAAAAAAATTGGTTAAACCTACCGGTTCATCGTCGCCAAAGTTTTTACTACCATCGGCAATCGGACCACGTACCTTCAAAGCATCCATGCGAACATCGGAGTAAGAAGTACCAATATTGGCTTGTAAAGACCAAAATTCTCCAAAGTTTTTATTAATATTCACAAGGAAATCGGCATATAGTTGTTTATCCTGAGTTTTGGTGATACCATATAAACCGCGTTCAGAATATTCTGTAACTTGCGTATTGCTGGATGCATAAAATTTTTCGGTATAATCGTTATTAGAATTGTCTACACGCACACGGCCGGATGCACTCAACCAATCCAAAATTTGATAACTTAGGCTTGTTCCTAACATGTAACGATCTTTTTTGTTTACACGCATGTTGCGGTGATTTATCCAGTAAGGATTTTGCATGGCCATACCTTCGTCGCCTACCGGCCAGTACTGAGTATTGATTTTACGTGCAGGATCATAACGCTCGTACATGCGAATGTCTTCCCAATCATTGCCTCGGGGGAATAGGTAAGCACCTACCAATGGGTTGTTGTATGAGCCTTGATTGGTCATGTTACGATCGTCTTGTACAATATAACTTGCGCTCATATCCAACATCATTTTGTCTTTTAAGAAAGAAGTGGTGTTTCGAACGGTGAAGTTATAACGGTTGTATTTATTATTAGGTGTAATACCTACAGAGTTTACAACTGCTGCCGATGCGTATGTTTGATTCTTTTCTGTACCAGTAGCTAATGACACTGTTTCTGTAGCAATAACGCCTGTTTGGAAATAATCGTCTTTCGGATTGTAGTTGTAGTTGTTGGCACTTGTGAGACGAGAACCCCAGCTTAATGCCCCTGTAGGACTTAATACACCCTCGGAGCCTGTTCCGTAGCGATTCTGAAATTGAGGCATTATAAACGGGCTGGTGAATTCTGTATTACTGGTTACAGTGAGGCTAAGTTTTCCTTCCTGTCCTTTTTTAGTAGTAATAATAATGGCACCATTGGCAGCTTCCGAACCATATAAGGCTGCTGCTGCGGCCCCTGTAAGTACTGTCATTGATTCTATATCTTCCGGGTTGATATCTGCGATAGGTTCAGAAGCTCCTTGCGAATTGAACTCTGTACTCCCTGCCGAATTACGTCCGAAGAAGATGGGTATACCATCGATTACATAAAGAGCGTTTGAGGTTTGCATGATGGATTTTGTACCACGCATTACTACTTTTGATACACCTCCCACACCCGATGAAGAAGTATTGATATTTACACCGGCTACTTTACCACTCAAAGAATTTACAAAGTTTACATCTTTATTTGTAGTAATATCGTCGGTTTTCACCTGTTGCACATTATAAGAAAGTGCTTTTTCTGCGCGCTTAATACCCAGTGCAGTTACTACCACTTCATCGATAAGCTGTGTGTCATCTTTCAGGGTTACATTAATAACGCTTTGAGCGCCTATGGTAATCTCTTGCTTTTTATACCCGATGTAAGAGAAGACAAGTACCTGCCCAGTGCCGGAAACGGCTAATTTATATTCTCCATTTAAGTTAGTAATGGTTCCTTTTTCAGTGCCTTTTACTTGCACACTTGCCCCGATGATGGGTTCGCCCTGAGAGTCTTTTACAGTTCCTGACACATTACGTTCCTGATTAATGAGTTTGGTGCTCTCGTTAGCTTTTCCCTCCGACAGATAAACAATGTTATCTTCCACCTTGTAAGAAATGTTTTTTCCCTTCAGTAATGTGTTTAAAACTACTTCCAAAGAAGCATCTTTCATTTTAATCGGCTCTACAGTGATAGCTGATAATTTATCACTATAAAAGAACTGATACTTAGATTGGTTTTGAATTTGTTTAATAACTGTTCCTAAATTGGCACGGGGAGTTGATAAAGTCAACTGCGCCATTGACAAGTGGAAAGGAACTAAGATAAACAAAAAAATCAGTAGTGTCCGAAACAAATTCGGCCTTCGACAAGATTGATTGTTTTCCATACTTTCAATTTAATGAGTTTTTCATACTTTTTATTAAATCCCTAAAAGGAAACGTCGACAATTTCCTTTTCTAATAAAACAATGCTCCTTTCGGAAACACTTAGTCGGATTCCAACTTTTTTAATAAAAATAGGCAGTATGAAGAAAAAACAGGAGTATTTTCCATAAATGTGTTGCTTTTCATAGGATTTCATTGTTTTATAAAGATAATATCAACTAACCGATTTTACCCAATCTTCGTTGAACAAATTTTCCTTGCAGTATATTTTTGATTGCTTTAGCCAGATTTTGCTACGGCCGTAACAAGATTTTGCCACGGCCGTAACGAGAATCTGCCGCGGCCGCAACAAAAACTTGCCACGGCCGTGACAAAACTTAGCTGCGGCCGTAGCAAAACTTGGTATAAAGACTTGAATTGTACTTAGTGTCGAATTCGATTTATCTAATCGTTTTCTGGAGAGATAAATATATTGTTTCCATCTATTCGGTAGTTAATAGGTATGGAGTTTTTCAGAGATTTTAGTACAGATTCTATGGCACTTTTTCGTTTCAATACCCCCGAATAGGTGATGTCTAAACGTATATCCGGCGAGAGAGTAATCTTCACTTGATAGAATCTTTCCAGTGTTTTTGCAATGCTTAATATATTGGCTTGTTCAAAAGGTATCAGCTCGTTTCTCCACACAGCATCCAATTTGGTATCTACCTGTTTTACGGTTAGTTTTCCGTTATTTCTATTTAGTTCGGCTCTTTGCCCGGGAGAAAGGGTAATCATTCCTTCGCTGTTATTTCCTCTGACTTCGATTTCTCCTTCTATCAGGCTGGCTTCTGCCACGTTTTGTAACAGGTCGTTTTTCATATTAAAAATGGTACCCAATACTTTTACAGTCAATGCTTCTCCGTGTACAATGAAAGGCTTTTCTGCATTTTTAGCTACTTCAAAGTAGGCTTCTCCTTCCATATATACCTGGCGCTCTTTATTGGTAAACGCGCGTGGGTAACGTAGAGTGGTAGCATTGTTAATCCAAACTTTGCTGCCGTCGGGCAGTATAATTTCTTTGGCTGTATTCTCGGTATTTGTTTCCACTATCAGGTCATTTGCTGGATTGGTGGTATGAAACCAATACCCCAATCCGCTAACTATAACCATGATTGCAGCAATGGAGGCTGCGTATTGCATCCACCTTTTTATATGTATTTGCTTCTTCTTGATAGTTGCCTCTTCTTTTTCAATTTGTTGGAAAAGTCTTCTTTCGGCACGGTCCATTCGTTTCGTGTCTAAGTATGAATCGAATTTACCTAACTGATAAATTTCTTCCATTTCGAATAATGCTCGCGCATTTTCTTCTTTTTCATTTATCCAATGGTTAATTTCTGCATATTCTTGTTCGGAACACTCTCCGGTGATGAATTTGCGCAGCATATTATCGTCTATTTCTTTCATTGTCTTTTCTTTCATTGTATCTAAAACAACTCAATTTGCAGAAACACTTACTTAGAGCCAGTTTAAATTTTCCACAGAATAATTATTATAGGATGCTTTCGTTTTTTCTTTCGTACTCTTTTTGTCTGTTTCTTCTCTTTTTGCGGTTCAAATAGCCCGCTATTCTCACCTTAAAAAGAAAACAAACACCCTAAAAATAGCACAAAATAAAAGAACGAGCAAAATTTAAACAGGCTCTTAAATATAAAAAATAAAAGAAAAGTGAGCCATAAGTGTCCTAACTTACTGCGCAAGAGTTTAAGAGCTTTGTATATATGAGCCTCAACGGTTCGTAACGATACTCCCAATACATCTGCTATCTCTTTATTTTTCATATCGTGCAGATAGCTTAACTTGAATACTTCCTTACACTTATCGGGTAATTCGTTGATGGCGCTGTAAATTTCCTGTCTTAATTCTCTGTCTTCTATTCTTTTTATAATTTCATTACTTTCGTGTGGTTGATAAAACTCCGCACGCTTTTGGTTGATTTCTTCCATAGCACTGGAGTATTTCTCTTTAATGGCACGGTGTTTCAGCACATTGAGCGAGCGGGTATAAACCGCCCGATATAGAAAGGCTTGTATTTGGTCGCCTATTTCCATGGAGTCTTTACGTTTCCATAACTCAACAAATACATCTTGCACAACGTCTTCTGCCTCTTCATCGCCAATCAAACGTGTGGCGTAGAAAAGCAGGTTAGGGTAGTATCTTCGAAATAAGGCTTTATATGTGCTATCAAAATCGTTGTTCATTCAGATTCTCTTAACATTGCTCAATACCATACCGGGCCGGGAACTTCTCCCATATCAAACTCCAGGGTAGAACCATTCATAATTTGCTCATGGGTAATGTAACTTTTATGATAAGGTTCACCATTTAGTTTAACGGACTGAATATACATGTTTTTTTTGGAAACTCCGTATGCAAGCACCGTAAATATTTTGCCGTTAGCCAAATGCAGGTTGGTTTTTGCGAAAAGCGGTGTACCTATTTCATATTTTCCGCTCACAGGGTTCACCGGATAAAATCCCATCGCACTGAAAATATACCAGGCAGACATCTGGCCGCAATCTTCGTTTCCACAAAGCCCGGCTGGGGTGTTCAGGTATAACTCATGCATTACTTTGGCTGCATATTTTTGTGTTTTCCAAGGTTGGTTTATGGCATTAAAGAGGTATATAACATGATGACTGGGTTCGTTTCCGTGCGCATATTGTCCAATCATACCTGTGCTGAAAATAGGGAGTTCACTTTGATCTGTCGGGTCGTAAGTAAACATGCTGTCTAACTTTTGGGTAAAGGGTTCGGTGCCTCCTGCTAATGAAATAAGGCCGTCTATATCATGTTGAACCGACCAGAAATACTGCCATCCGTTACTTTCGGTAATGTAATGCGTGTAATCGTCGGGGTTGAAGTTAGGAATAAAGACTCCTTTTTCATCGCGCGGCTGCATAAATGTGGTAACAGGATTATATACATTCCGATAGTTTTGAGCTCTCCGATAAAATTCCTCTGCAATATCTTCTTTACCCATTTGCTCCGCCATTCTTGCAATGCAATAATCATCATAAGCATATTCTAATGTTTTAGATAATGACCAGTTTTCTGTATTATAAGAATCATTGAGGTTGGAAGGCACATATCCCAGTTTTTTGTATTCGCCAATTTCCCGATAGTTATCAATGTTGGCAGTAGCTACACAGGCAGCTAAAGCTTTCTCCGGGTCGAAGTTTCCAATTCCTTTCAGGTAAGCATCAACGATTACAGGAACGGAATGATACCCAATCATCATATCTGTTTCGCTTGCATAGAAGTTCCATACAGGCAAACGCCCGTTTTGCTCATAAAAAGCGATGAAAGATTCCACCATGTCATTCACTCTTTCGGGCACGGTATAAGTAAATAAAGGATGCGAGGCGCGATAAGTATCCCATAAAGAGAAGGTGCTGTAATTGGTCCAATTGTTTGCCTGATGTATCTTTTTATCCGGTCCATAATAAGAGCCGTCTACATCATTGTAAATGGTTGGGGCAAGCATCGAGTGGTAGAGCGCAGTGTAAAAGTTTACTTTGCTATCCTGATCGGTTGTTTCGATCTCTATTTTTCCCAGTTCTTTATTCCAATGAGATTGGGTAGAAGCCAGGTATTTATCGAAATCGTTTTCGGGAACTTCGGCATTCAGATTTCTGGCCGCTCCTTCCATGCTTACGCCGGATATACCCGTGTTTACGAGTATTTGTTCATTCTCTTCGGTGGAAAAATCAAAACGTACGATGTAGCCGGTTCCCGGTTTTTTTCCTTTTTGTGTAATGCTGGTAGTGTCTTGTGTCACTTTAGCAAAGGGTTTGGAAAAGCGGGTATGGAAGAAAATACGTTGGTTTCGTGCCCATCCGTCAGAGAAACGATAACCGCGAATGGTTACAGAGTCTAATACTTCCATGTATGAATCTTGCGTAAAATCCCAGTTCATCGCCTTTTTAAGATTCAGGAAAATTGCAGCTTCTGCTTTGGGGAAAGTGTATCGTTGAATACCACAACGCTCGGTAGCAGTAAGTTCTACATTAATATTATAATCGGTTAACCTGACTTGGTAATATCCGGCCGAGGCTTTTTCATCGTCGTGAGAAAATTTGGAGTGAATACCCAAAGGAGCTTTTGCCTCTTTATAGGGCAAGGTAACAGGCATGAACGAAATATCATATAAATCTCCTGCACCCGTTCCGGAAAGGTGGGTGTGACTGAATCCGGCAATGGTGCTATCCGGGTAGAAGTAGCCGGCAATGCGATCCCAACCGGGCAAGCCATTATCCGGACTGAGCTGCACCATTCCAAAAGGAGCTTGTGCCCCGGGGTAGGTGTTTCCGGTATAATCGGTTCCGATGAATGGGTTTACATATTGGGTATAGTTTATTTCTGTTTTAGGTTGTTTGTTGGGTGTACAGGAAATTAGGAATAAAAGTCCCGCAAATACAAAAGATACGAACAAAGGCTTTTTCATGATAACTTATTTTTGAGTATAACAACTCAAAGATGAGGAATACTGTAGAGGTTAACAAAAAAAGTTGTTTTTATTTTCTATATTTCCTCGTATAAATAGAATGAACACAGAGCCACAAAAGGCACAAAGAAAGAATATAAACTCTGTATCTTTGTGGCTCTGTGTTCATTAATTATTTTTTTTATTCAACTCGTTTATAAATCATTCTTTTTATGTAAGTTTGTGCACTTAGAGCACCTAAAACTACTTATATAATATGAGAACCTTTATTTTATTGATTTCTTTGTTTTTACCTTTTACGCTTTTTGCTCAGTCGATAGATGGCTTTGGCGGTTTTAAGTTTGGAACTAAACAAAAGAAAATATGTGAAACTTCCTGGGTAAAAAATAACATTAAAGATAAAAGAGGTGGAGAGATTGAACTGCATATTTTTGTCAGCCCATTACAGCTTGATGCTCAGGAATATGATCTTTGTGTTTATCAGTTTCATCAAAACAAACTCTATGGCGGAATAATGGCACAAACGTTTGCTACCCAAGAAGATTTATTGAAAGCACTTGATGGCTTAAAAGATTCATTGAAAGTGGATTGCAGAGAAGAAACACCTGCTATGCCTTCAATTATTAAAGAATATTATTTCCGAGATTCCCGCAAAAATGAGTTAACTGCTCAGGCAGTGAAAGAAAGAAAACGATTTATTCTTAGGCTCCACTATTTTTCTTACAAGCTAACTACTAAGAAGAATGAAGCGGAAGAAAAAAGAAGGCAAGAAGAATGGAATAAACCTATGGATGGGGAAGCAGATGTACGAGATATAGATGAATAACAGGCAAACTCCATAAAAAAAGCCGACCTATTGGCCGGCTTCTCTTATCTTTTGAATAAGATTTTTTTAGTTTCTAGGAAGAGATTCCTTCACTACCATCGGACGACCTGAGTACTCAGCACCGTTCAATTCCTTAATAGCTCTATTAGCTTCGTCATCATTCGGCATTTCAACAAAAGCAAAACCTTTTGATCTGTTTGTTGCACGATCCATGATTAACTTCACAGAATCTACCATTCCGTAATCTTCCATTACTTCTCTTAAATCTGATTCCCTAACTCTGTAGTTAAGGTTTCCAATGTAAATGTTCATAAATACAAAAAAATAAATAATTAATAAATAAGCAAAAAGTTTAAGAAGTTCGTAAAATCAGAGATGGAAATTCTCAGGTGATAATCACACAGGAGTAGATACATGAAAGAATTTTAGAGCAATGTAAACTTCTGATTGCTTTTGCAAAGGAAGTTATTCTTTTTGATAATTCCATGCAATTGCCCGGATTTAAATGAAAAAAGTTCTTTTTTATGAAAAAAGCTCGGTAATTAACAATTTATCAGGGTATTGTTGATCTCTCTGAAATGTAATGATAAAGTTGTATAAGTGAATCAATATATCTAAAAGCGGCTATTTTAATAGGGAAATCCCTAACATCATTTGGGGAAAATCTTCCTTTTGAGCTAATATCCTTTATTATCTTTGTATTGTGAAAAAGTGAATAATAAAAACCACTAAACCCAATATAGCCATGAAAAAAATATTTTTCTTATTAATGTTGGTCATGGGTCTTCCATACTTGGTAACGGCTCAGAATTACGATGATGATCTTTATTACACCCCTTCCAAAGATAAAAAGGAAAAGAAACAGGAAAAGGTTACTCCTGCACAGAGAGAGGTAGCACCTGTTAAGAGAAGCAATACAGAAACGATAACTGTTTACTCTCGTAATAATGATTTCCCCACAATTGTAGTTGAGGATAGAAAAGGAAATAAAACCAATATCAGAGATGTAGATGAATATAATCGCAGATACGATGATATTCAAAACGATATTACATTTGATCGTGATACCATAACCATTATGCAAAGAGGAAACAACTTTGTAAATGGAGAGTGGGTAGATGGTTTTGAAGGTTCTCAGGAAGATTACGAATATGCAAAAAGAATTATTCGTTTCAATAATCCGCGTTATGCAGTTCATATAAGTAGCCCATACTATTGGGATATTGTTTATGGAGCCGATGCCTGGAGATGGAATGTATATTCCGACGGTATTTATGCGTATGCTTTCCCACGTTTCAACAACCCATTATGGTGGGATTGGAATATGAACTCATGGGGTTGGGGCTGGAACAGCTGGCATAGCCCGTGGTATGGTGGAGGCTGGTACGCCGGTTGGGGCGGAGGTTACTGGGGTGGCTATTGGGGACACCACTGGGGACATCATCACCATCATTGGGGTTACAACGACTATTGGGGGTATCCCGGTGGCGGAGGCGGCTCTTGGGGATATCATAGACCAACGGCATATACGAATAGACGATCTGTTCGCAACTATAGTGCTAATAGAGCAAATTCAGGAAGAAGATCGGACGTCCGTTCCTCTTCTACAAGAAGCTCTTCGGCAAGAAATGTTACAACTGGTAGAACATCTTCTACACGTTCAAGCGGAACTTCTGTAAATTCTAACCGTTCGAGCGTGAGCAGAGATGGGCAGAGAAGTACTTCAAGAGTAGTAGGAACTCGTTCTTCTAATTCTACAGTAACACGCCCAAGTACAGGAGCAAGTAGAACTGAGAGTACAGGAACATATACTCGTCCGGCTACCGGAAGTTCAAATAGATCATCTTCTGTAGGAAGTAGCCGTTCGTCTTCTTCTAACTCGCAGAGTTATTCAACGGGAAGCAGTAGAAGTTCTTCTTCCAGAAGTTATTCAACAGGAAGCAGTCGCTCTTCTTCATCACGTTCATATACTCCAAGCAGTAGCAGCAGTTCGGGCTCATCCAGATCCAGTAGCTATACACCGAGCAGTAGCAGTAGCTATTCCGGCTCTAACAGTTCTTCTTATTCATCAGGTAGCAGTAGCAGCCGATCTTCTTCTGGTAGTTCTTACAGCTCTGGTGGAGGTAGCAGCCGCTCCAGTTCCAGCGGAGGTGGTGGAAGTAGCCGAAGCGGTCGTCGATAGAACTAAACAGTATGTTTATTTGTTGTTAAATTTAGAATTTTAAATTGCAAAGTTTATGAAGAAGATAATAACTCTAACTGCGTTTGCCACACTAATCTCTATAGGTATGTATGCGCAAACTATGTATGATGCCACTAAGATAGCAAGTAGAGATTTAACCGGAACAGCCCGTTTTGTAGGCATGGGAGGTGCCATGGGTGCTTTGGGTGGCGATATTTCTACTATGGGAGTAAATCCGGCGGGTATCGGTATTTATAGAAGTAATGATGTGGCTATGACAATGAGTTACGGTATTAATAGTGTGAATAGCAAATATCAGGGCACTTCATCCGAGAATGAAAAGAATCGCTTCTCTTTTGATAATATAGGTTTTGTGTTTTCTTCTCCTATTGGCGATTACACTTCATTACGATATGTGAATTTTGGGTTTAATTATCAGCGTTCAAAGTCATTTTATAAGAACATGTCGATGAATGGTGTAATGAATATGGCAGGGCTATCGCAAACTTGGCAAATAGCTAATCAGGCGTATGGAGCTTCTCCGGATAAATTAGGAGAGTCTTATTCTTTCGAAAATTCTTCTTTAGGATGGCTGTCTATTCTTGGATGGGAAGGTTTTATGCTTAATGGTGGTTTCCTGAATAATGATGATGAATATGAATATGCATCCCCTCTTCCACAGAATGAATTAGGTGCTATGGTTTTTGATTCCAAAGAATCCGGAGGAATAGATAAATACGACTTCAATCTTTCATTTAACTTTAATGATCGTTTTTATTTAGGATTCACAATTGGTGCATACGATGTAGATTATAAAAAGCATTCCTGGTATGAGGAGATATATACTCCAAAAACAGGCTATGACCTAAATAGCTGGAATAGAATTGATGGTTCGGGATTTGATGTAAAATTAGGAATGATTGTTCGCCCGTTTGAAACATCGCCTTTGCGTATAGGATTTGCTGTACATACACCTACCTTTTATAAGCTTACCTATACAACCAGTGCTCAAATAGCTTCAAATATGTATGCAAAACTTGATAATGAAGGACTTATCGAAGAAGTTAGTCCTTATAAAGAAGGGGACTTTGATAGCTATGAAGAAGGATTCCTTAACTCTTATGATGATTTGGGAGCTGATATGAAATATGACTTCAAACTGAATACTCCTTGGGTTATTAATGCAAGTCTTGGTTATACAATAGGTAAAGGTCTTGCTTTAGGAGCTGAATATGAGTATGAAGATTACTCGACAATGAAGTATAAAGACGCAGATGGATATAAAATGGATTATGAAGTAGATGCTACTAAAGCCATGGCAAAGGCTGTACATACTTTCCGTTTGGGAGCAGAGTACAAACTCGTTCCACAGTTTGCTTTACGTGCCGGGTATAATTATTCTACAACTGCTTTTGATAAAAAGGCTTGGAAATCTCTTCCACAGAATTCTATCCATACCGATACTGACTATGCTAATGTAAACAGCATAAGTAACTATACTTTTGGCTTTGGTTATCGAGGTGAGAATTTTTATATGGACATGGCTTATAAATATAATCATTATAATGAAGATTTTTATGCATTCCATGATAATGATCGTTTGGGTGTGGATGATAGAAACTTCTTGAATCCTATTAATCAAAACCAATTAGCCGCCACCAAAGTTAAAAACAACAGGCACCAGCTAATGCTTACCTTAGGTATTCGCTTTTAAACGAAACTGTTTCCATTGCAATATATTTTTTTTATGTGTGTGTAAAAATCCCTGGAAGCTTAACGGCAACCGGGGATTTTTTTTCTTAGATTTTCCCTAAGATTTTATCCATTACCCAATTGGTAGTGGTGGCACTTTCGCCATCACAGGTACAGATGGATTTGCCGAGAAGATGATCTACAACGGCCTGAATAAGCGGTTGCTGTACATGCTCGGGGTTGGCAATTACAATTTCTTCTCTTCCTTTTTCAGTATGAAGAATAATCGGATCATACGTAAATACGGAGAAACTGATGGAGCCTTTATCGCCGATGATCTGAATGCGGTCTTCCTTAGCAGAATCATGGGCTACGAAGCACCAAGAACCGGAGCCTACCAGCCCATTGTCGAATTGGAAGCATGCGCTTAACGTGTCTTCCACTTCATATAACTTTCCTTGGTTGGATTTGTATCCGCTTGCTTCCAATACGTATCCGAACATGTCTTGCAGCAAATCTATCTGGTGGGGGGCAAGGTCATAGAAGTATCCTCCTCCTGCGATGTCTGCTTGTACACGCCACGGAAGGTTATCTCGGTTATAATCAAGCTCGCGGGGAGGTTGGGCAAAGCGGATTTGTACATTAATAACATTGCCGATGGTACCATCAGTGGCCAGTTCCTTTACTTTTTGGAAATAAGGAAGATATCTTCGATAATAAGCCACAAAGCATCTTGCACCGGTTTCTGTCGCAATTCGATTAATACGGGTACATTCTTCGTATGTTACAGCCATTGGCTTTTCTACATATACATCTTTCCCTGCTTTCATAGCCATAATGGCGTAAGTGGCATGAGAGGAGGGAGGAGTGGCAATGTATACCGCATTTACTTCGGGATCATCTACCAAGTCCAACGCGTCGTCATACCATTTGGGTATGCCCATTTTTTCGGCGTATGCTTTGGCTTTAGCGCCGTCTCTACTCATTACGGCTACTACCTCCGAGTGTTCTATCTTTTGAAATGCAGGTCCACTTTTTTGTACGGTTACATCACCGCAACCAATAAACCCCCATTTGATAACTTTTTCGCTCATGATTTTTGTGCTTTAAATAATAAAATTTAGTGTGCTTTCAAAAGTACTTGGAATAAGTTTTTTTAAAGGCTTTTGTTTGCATATATTCTGTAAGCCAGGCATTGATGCTATCGCACAAAGCTGGAGATTGTTTTTTGATTCCCCATGCATAGAACTGCGTAAAGCTAATGCCGGTATTGATATCCAATTGCGGAAATGAGTCTATGGCAGTACGGGCAATATCTTCGTCGGCTACGGCATAGTCAATATCTCCGTGAGCAACCATTGCCATTAATTGTTCCTGTGCGTATTTATCAACCTCCTGAATGTAGATGGTATCTGCTATTTCGTTGCTCATATTATGAATGCGCAATATGGCTGGCGAACCTTTTTCTACATGGAGTGTTTTTTGTGCCAACTGAATTTGGCTTCGTATATATTTGGCGCTATCAATTTCTGCTTTTCGTTGCACGAGTATTTGTTTGGCTCGTGTAATTGGGATGGTAAAGCATATCGAATCTATAAGTTTTGCATTTATAGGTATTCCGTAGGCTATGATATCATATTTGCCATCTGCAAGACCTTCCATTCGTTTGTTAAAACTCATTTCAGGAACAATTTCTACTTTGAGTCCCTTTGCTTTGGCAAAAGCTTGTATTAATTCATAATGAAAACCGGAAATCGTATCTCCATTTACAAAGTAGCTTATTGAATTGTATTCGGTTACGGCTTTAAGTAGCCCGTCTTCAAGGATCTCGCTGTAATCTCTTAGAATATTTACTTTTTCTTCTTTTTTATTTTTTGATAATAAAGAGGCTATTAAGACAGCAATTACCCCAATAACAACATATTTAAGTATTTTGTTTTTTGTGAGAGACATAGTATGTATCAATCATAAAAGTTCCATGAGAGTCCGAATTTAAGCATGCGTTGATTAATAGGGTAGTGGGGAGCAAGGAAATAGTTTGGTTCGCTGATTCCTTTATTAACATGATACATCATAACAAAGAAACGGGTACGTTTCAAGTTTAAATTGGCATATACGTTAACAATAGGATAGCCACCTATATCAATTTTGCCTTCTTCGGCCTGTAGCTTGAACTGCTGAATACCCGGCGAGTAAGCAGGGGCTGCATATTTGGTGAAGTAGCGCACATCAACCCCCAACTGAAGACTTAAAACTTTTTCTCCGGTTGGTTTATATTTAGCCAATTTGGTGGCGATATATAAATTATGATACAGAGAAAGGTCAGGAAGAGGCAGTACTTCTTCATTGCTACTTTTTTGCCAAACAACTTCATTGTCTAAGTGAAGAATACCCAGCTTAAAGTTTTGCTTTAGTTGTGCGGATAATACCTGAATGTTATCTCCCGATTGTGAAGGAAGAGACTTATCATTGAAATAAGTATAGTTCTTTATGTTTTCGACTCCCGCCCGAATGTTTGTTTTCCAGCGTTCGATATTTATTTCTCCTTCCAGACGCGTGCGGAATTCTTTATCCATATCATCATGGTGCCACTGAAAATGTTTGGAGTGGTAATGACGCATATAAAACGCAGGAAGTGTGTTAGAGATAGAAGCACGCGCAATAAAGCTAACGGTATCATTCCAAAGTTTGAAGTTCAAATCAAAATCTCCATCTACTTTAAACTGACCGGTGGCTTTACCTGCCACACCTATTTCGCCAATGGCTTTATAATGAAGCGTCTGTCCTTGTCGTTTTAGTAATTCTCCACCCACGTATAATTCGTTTTCGTTATAGCTTTGGGTGCGTGTGGCATCATCGGTCATTAAGGTGTACTTGCTGATTTTGTGAGAGAGATATGCCGTAAGTCCTGCTTTTGCATATTTATTAAAGCCCTCCAACAAAGCAATACCGAATGTGTTCCTTACACCAAAATAGGTGGTTGAGTCGTTAGCACTTGCTACATCGGGGTCCATGTAGTTATTATCGAAATAATTTTCGATGTTATCGTTTGAAATGAAACGGTGGCGCGATCTTTCTACCTTAGCCGTATGAATGAAACTGGTTACAGGAACGAACTCTTCTTTTATTATCGTATCATTTTCTGCCGGAGGTATCGTGTCGTTTTCTGCCCGGGGTATTTCTCTGTAAAAGCCCATGTTGTAACGGTGGGTAAGATAGATATGGAAGTTCTTGTTGTAGTTCCATGTATTACTTAATACTGTAGGAATGTTTTGAGCTTCGTATTCTTTTCTTCCTCCGGCCATTACTTCCGGATCGGTTATGTATCTGTCGTCCGTAATACCTCCGTTTTCTTTCATCTTCATATTATACATATTATATATAATATGAGCGCGATATTTATCGGCTATATAACTTCCGAATATTCCCCCTTTCAGGTAAGAAGTAGATTGATTCTGATAATAACCGCGTCCGTACAAATAATCGAAGTTAAAGCCAAAGGCTAATTCTTTGTTAACGTTGACAGAGAAATATGTTTTCAATCTTTCCTCTCCATACTGCTTATCGAATGTTTTGTAGTAGGAAATATTAGCGTATGGGATATTGCTGTTTGTGAAAAGGAAATCGTGAGGTTCGGTTGCAAATTCATCAAGCGGAGCCAAAAACATAGAAGATGAGAATGGCTTTCTATCAAAGAATATTCTGGAGAGGCGTGGTGCGCCTAAGTTTCCCAGGTAGTTGTAATGCCCACTCATGCCTTCCGTCAGGTTGGAGTTTTGGAATTGTATGTGAACTGTGTCTACATCTACCGGAATAATGTTTCCCAGTGTTTCGCTTATTTTCCACATATAAATCTGAGGAGGAAGGCTTACTATTTCCAAACTGTCATTAGGAGCCTGTGGATTCCTATACGCATTCATCGGATCGTTAGGATCGTACATCGGATCCATCGGGTCAGTTGGGTTGTATACTTGCGCCAGCAACGGGAACTGACAGGATAGAAGCAGGATTAGTATATATATAAATCGTTTCTTTGTCATAATTGCGGCAAATATACGATAAAAAATAAACTGTTTGAAGTGTTGAGCGAGGAGAGTTGGTTGATGAGAGTTAAAAGATAAGAAATGAAAGGGAATTTAGTAGATAGTAGCTAGTAGTCAGTAGCTAGTAAATAGAATTGATGCTACAAAACCTAACTACTAACTACTAGCTACTAACTACTATATTTTACTCACCAGCTCCATTCCTTTTTGAATAGCAGCTTCATTCATCGGAATCAGGTGATGGTGGCGTTCCGGTAATGTCTTCTTTAAGCCTTTCAGTACGCTGTCGATAGATACCATCGGAAGTAATTTTAGTAATCCGCCGAGCACAATCATATTAAATGCTTTTGCATTTTTCATTTCATTGGCTGCATCCATTGCATCGATTCGATAAACTTGAATGTCGGTGCGGGTTGGAGGATCAATAATACCATAACCATCATAAATAAGAATGCCACCGGGTTTCACTCTGCTTTCGAACTTTTCCAGTGAGGGTTGGTTCAGAATAATAGCCGCATCATATTTACTAAGGATGGGTGAGGAGATTCTTTCATCGCTAACAATTACTGTTACATTGGCAGTACCTCCACGTTGCTCCGGACCGTAAGCGGGCATCCAACTTACTTCTTTTCCTTCCATTAGGCCGGAATACGCAAGAATTTTTCCCATAGACAGAACACCTTGTCCGCCAAAGCCTGCTATAATTATTTCTTCTTTCATATCTTATTCTTTATCTTTTAAATCACCTAATGGATAGTAAGGGAACATGTTTTCTTTCATCCACTCGTTAGAAGCTTCAGGAGTCATTTTCCAACCGGAGCTACAAGTAGATACAATCTCTACCAGATTCGATCCTTTGCCGTTCATTGAGTTTTCGAATGCTTTGCGGATTGCCTTTTTAGCTTTGCGAATAGCCGGAACAGATTGCACAGACTGACGGGTAACATAAGCTGTTCCCTCCAACTGGGCTGCGATTTCAGTCATCTTCAGTGGGTGTCCATGAAGTTTTACATCACGTCCATAAGGGCAAGTAGAAGTCTTCATGCCCATGAGCGTGGTAGGAGCCATTTGCCCACCGGTCATACCATAAATGGCATTGTTAATAAAGATGATAGTAATGTTTTCACCGCGGTTTAAAGCGTGAATGGTTTCGGCGGTACCGATACAAGCCAAGTCGCCATCTCCCTGGTAAGTAAATACCAGTCTGTCCGGCCAAAGTCTTTTAATAGCAGTAGCTACGGCAGGAGCACGTCCGTGAGCAGCTTCTTCCCAATCAATGTCTATATAATTGTAGATGAATACAGCACAACCTACCGGCGATACACCTACAGACTTGTCTTCTAATCCCATTTCTTCTATTACTTCCGCTACCAACTTGTGTACTACACCGTGGCTACATCCCGGGCAATAGTGCATGGGGGTATCATTCATGAGAGTTGGTTTCTTTTGTACCAGATTCTCAGGTTTGATTATTTCTTCTTTTGTTATCATATCTTTTATTTACGATTAGACGATTTACAATGAGACGATTAGAGCTTGTTATCGGTTTGTGAAACGAATAAAGAACTCCATCATTTTAAAAAAAAGTGTAGCTCCGCATACGTAGAGGAATATCTTCTTGTCGTCTACCGCAAAGTAAACGATGATAGAAACCAAAGTTCCAAGTAGAAATATGCTATTAAGTATGCCTCTTATTTTATCCGGATTCATAATTATATCTGTAATTTATTAGTTTGGATTTACAATTGTATGGACGACGACTTTTTAATCGTTTAATTGTAAATCGTCAATAGTCTAATTTACAAGTTTCTCTTTCAGTGCTTTAACTATTTCATCCGGATCGGGAACGATTCCTCCCAGACGTCCAAAGTGTTCCACCTTTACTTTACCGTTTACGGCAAGTCGAATATCCTCTACCATTTGACCGGCGTTGAGTTCCAAAGAGAGCATTCCCTTTACTTGTTCCGCATATCCGGCAATTGCCTTGGTTGGGAATGGCCAAAGAGTGATGGGGCGAAGGATACCTACTTTAATACCTTCTTCGCGAGCTAACTCCATGGCTTTTTGTCCGATACGAGCCATTGAACCAAAAGCTACGATTAAGTAATCGGCATCATCGCAGTTAATTTCTTCGAAACGAACTTCGTTTTCTTCTATAACCTTATATTTAGCCTGGAATCTTAAATTGTTTTGTTCCATTGGCTCCGGTTGCAATTCTAACGAAGTAATAACATTGGGTTTCCGTCCCTTTGTTCTTCCGTTTGCAGCCCATGGGCATTGTTCAAGAACTTCTTTTTCTGTGCGGCGAGGCTTCTGTTCGGGAAGAACTACCTTTTCCATCATCTGACCGATAACGCCATCGGTTAAAATCATAACCGGGTTGCGGTATTTAAAAGCCAGATCAAAACCGGTGCTCACAAAATCTGCCATCTCCTGTACGGATGAAGGGGCAAGCGTAATTAATCTGTAATCGCCATGACCACCGCCTTTTACCGTTTGGAAATAATCGGCCTGACTTGGTTGAATGGTTCCTAACCCGGGGCCTCCGCGCATAACATTTACAATCAGACAAGGCAACTCGGCACCTGCTATATAGGATATTCCTTCTTGTTTAAGGCTGATACCGGGGCTCGATGATGACGTCATTACCATCTTTCCTGTTCCTGCACCACCGTATACCATATTGATAGCTGCTACTTCACTTTCTGCCTGAAGCACTACCATACCTGTGGTTTCCCACGGTTTTAGCTCGGCAAGTGTTTCGAGTATTTCCGATTGAGGAGTGATAGGGTAACCAAAGTAACCATCGGCTCCGCAACGAACTGCTGCGTGAGATATGGCTTCGTTACCTTTTAATAATACGATTTCTTCCATTATGTTTTTTTTATTTAGTCTCTTCCACTTTCACCTTATATACTGAGATACATCCGTCCGGACAAACAATAGCACATGAGCTACATCCGTTGCAAGTATCTTCTTTTGTTTGCAGGGCGTAATTATACCCTTTTTTGTTTACCTCTTTGGCGAGGGAAATTACATTGAGCGGACAAGCAACTACACAAAGGTTACATCCTTTACAACGCTCGGTATCCACTACAATTGCTCCTTTTATTTTAGCCATAATTAGTTGATTACGTTAGTCTTAATATTATTCGTTATTGATTATACATATCTTTATGATAGAACTCAAGAATGTCCATCACCATTTTTCGGGCATTTGCCGCCGGGCTTTCCGGGTTAATTTCAATAGCTTGTTGGTAATTGTTCAGGGCTTGTTGCCAATCACCTTTTTTTCGGTAAGCATTGCCAAGTAAATAATAAGCCTCGTCTTTTTGTGGAGAGTCGAGGTTGGAAAGGTAGATATTTAGTTTCTGAATAGCTTGTTCTACTTCTCCCTTATTTAATTGATCTTTGATTGCTTTTAATTCTTCCATAGCATAGGGTATGAATAAAATGCAGCACAAAGATAATCTTTATTTGTAGAAAAGATTTATATGAGCTGTGAAAAATGAGCAAAATAAGGGCTTTTTTACCTTCGTTTTTATATGTTTTTAGACATAAAGAAATGTTTTGTATTCTTATTTGGGTGTTATAGCCTTTTGTTTGCTTGTTTTTATCCTGTTTTGAGTGAATTTTCTTTCAAATTGAAAGGTGAAGAGCTTTTTAGCTTAAATTAATTTCTCAGTCCTTCGTACCCATTAAGAATTACCCGGGTAGAACCTACTTTAAGTTTAGATTCAATACGAATGGGGATTTTATTTGCATCGTTGGTGATGTACACTTTCATGGCTTCATCTCCATTCTCGAAGGCATCATCTTTGGCTATCAAAACAAGCTTGTGGCAATTATAATCTCGTTTATCGTTGGCCGAAACTTTGTCGGTTCCTTCATATTGAATGCTCATTTGTATTTTGCTTCTGCCTGAAAAACAGGGAACAACTACCTCGTCGCCCTTTTTCATCCCGTCGTAATTAATCGTGCGAACATAGTATAAAATACTAAGCATATCATACATACATGTGGGAGAAACATGAATGGTGTCATATCGTAGTTTATTGTTTCGGCGGCTAATGGTTCGCAACTTCACTCCATTGGGGTTATATTGATAAGTGGCTCGTTCTATGGTATGATCTTTGCTTTCGTGTGCATCTTTCATGTAGGCTAATGGAACAACCGCTTTGGTGGTGTAAGCAGTCAGCGTATCCGACATAGAGAAGAACTTTTTAGCTACTCCGGAAGATTTGGCGGTTAGTTTCATTTTGTATGCTTTTTGTCCATTGTAATAGTCGTTAGTTACTGTTAACGATGAACGCCCGGCTTTGGTATATAAAAGTCCGTATTTGAAATACAAATCATAACTTAATACTTCTCCTTCTTTAAAGGCATTGTTTACTCGTTCGCACTGTGCTTGTATCCTACTGAAAGGAGAGAGTAAAAGACCTAATAAAATAACGATGGAAATTCTTATTTGATTCATAATGTTCTATTTCTTAATTATGATGTAACCAAACATACATAAAATATGGTACATAGTAAACTGTTCTTATGATTTTTTTGTTTATTGATAGGATTTCATTTGATAAATTTAAAATATGAATTGGAAAAATACCATCATTAACAACTTGCAGTGGTCGGATGCTATCACGAACCGGGAGGGCAAAGAACGAGTGGCTAAAGAAATTGCTGCTAAAGTAAAAGATGGAGATGTAATTGGTATTGGGTCAGGATCTACCGTTTATATTGCAGCCCTTGCTGTGGCCGAGCGTATAAAGAAAGAAAAACTGAATATTCAGGCCATTCCTGCCTCTATGGAACTATCTATGACGTGTACGCAATTAGGTATCCCCCAGACAACACTTTGGGAAAAAACGCCGGATTGGACTTTTGATGGTGCCGACGAAGTAGACCCGCAAAGCTGCTTGATTAAGGGTAGAGGAGGAGCCATGTTTAAAGAAAAGCTGCTTATTGCCAATAGTAAAGAGGTTTATATAATTGTAGACGAATCGAAATTTGTAGATCGTTTAGGTTCTAAATTCCCGGTACCGGTAGAAGTTTTCCCCAATGCCTTGCTTTATGTGGAAGAACAATTGAAGGCTTTAGGAGCCAAAGAGGTAATACTTCGCTCCGCCAAAGGAAAAGATGGTCCGAGCTTTACCGAAAACGGCAACTTTGTATTAGATGCTTGGTTCGATCATATTTCCTTTAATATGGAGAAGGATATAAAGACGATAACAGGAGTAATTGAAAGTGGTTTGTTTATGGGATATAGTGTTAATATTTTGAGTATTTAGTGTTTTGAACCGCGGAGTTACGCAGATTGACGCAGAGTAGTTATTATGAGTGAAGTCATAAACACGCTTCGCAATTCGCTTTGAATAAAGAAAAACTTTAAAAATCTGCGTTAATCTGCGTAACTCTGCGGTTCAAAATTTATTTCAACTCCATTTGTAAACTTACCCCTTTATCCTTCAGTAACTCTATATGAACTTCTTCGCTAAAAATACCATAAACAGAAGAACCTGAACCAGACATCGAGGCATAGATAGCCCCTTGATTATATAAAGTCTCTTTTATCTCGGCAATTAAAGGGAACTTAGGAAAGACGCTTTCCTCAAAGTCGTTAATCATTAAATTCTTCCATTCGGAAACCGGACGAGTAATCACTTTTTTGAGTGAATGTGCCGGCTTATGCGGTTTGATAGCAGCAAAAGCATCACGAGTAGAGATAAACACATCCGGTTTAATAACAAACAGGTGATAGCCTTTCAGGGATAAAGATATCGGAGAAAATACGTTGCCAATACCTTCGGCATACGTTGGCTTATTTTTAATAAAGAAGGCACAATCTGCTCCTAAAATGGCAGCGTACTCTTCCAACTTTTCATCGGAAATACTCAACTGGAACTGTTCATTCAATAACTTAAGCATAAAAGCAGCGTCGGAAGAGCCGCCTCCTAACCCTGCCCCTGTAGGGATATGCTTATGAATGTATGTTTCGATGGAAGGAAGCCCAAAGTCTTTATCTAATAAATGATAAGCTTTGGCTATTAGGTTATCATCCGGATTTCCTTCAATCGTTATTCCGCTTTGATGTAATATGATTTTTTCTTTGTTTGAACAGCTTAACGGGTTTATTTCTAAAGCATCTTCCCACGGAATAGGGTAGAAGATGGTTTCTAAATTATGATATCCATCCGGTCTTTTTTCTGTAATATTTAAGCCAAGATTGATTTTGGCATTAGGAAATGTGATCATAAGCTGTTTTGAATTTTATAATATAATCTATGCTTTCTAAAAATGAAACGAAAGCACCTCTAAAAACTCTCCCACATGATATCCATCCATCAACCCATGATGGCAGGTAATGGAGATGGGAAGCATCAGTCTATCTCCTTCGCGGAAGAACTTACCTGTCGAAATTTTAGGAACGCTATCACCCGAACGCATATTGGTGGGGTGCTTCATATCGGTAAAGGCATACCACGGCACAGCAGAGTAGTGTATGGCGTTGGGGTGAAATGTACCTCCTTTATTGAGCCCTGTGGTGGGTTGCAAACGCTCAATCTCGGCTTTTGCTTTTTGCACAAAGATGGTTTCGTCGGCATCATACTCAAAGGAAGCAAAGGAAAATGTATGGTCGGCACGGGCGATGGTGGCTTCGGGCACGAGGCTGTTGTAACAAACGATCTGGTCGCCCTCAATGCGATAACGGAATTCTTCTACCCGGCAGGCGGCAGTGATGATGCGGTGCAACACGAGTAGAGAAAAGGAAAGTCCCGTGTTTTTGGCATGCTGGTAGGTGGCGGTGCAATCTACATTGACGGTAACGCCGAAGAAAGGATCGTCGAAAGCACTGAAATGTTCGAAGTGCTCTTTGCGGTTCCAGGTAGCTTTATCTATGATTTTTTCGATTTGGCTCATTGTTGAAACTGGGTTAATGAGTTAGAATTACAGGGCAAAGGTAGAATAAATTTCTAAATTTAATAGCAGTAAAACAGAGCCGAGCTTCTATCTTTTATAGTTTTCTCCTTTGGGGAATAGGAATGCCCCTTGTTATATATGGATTTCCCTTTTTATCTTTAGAGAACAATTTTTAAAAGATAAATGCTATGATAAAGAATCTGTTTTTAGGTGTGTTGCTTCTGATAATTTTAACCTCTTGTGCCTCCTATGGCAACATGTTTACAGCAAATACTCGAATCAAAGATGTAGAGATTGATATGAACAAGAATGAAGTAATAGCCATTATGGGCAAAACTTACGAGGTTATTGGTGTTACAGAGCATGTTGAGGTTTGGGGGTATAAAACGATTGATGAAGCAATCTACAAATTATATTTTGTAGATGGGCGACTAAAAGAATGGAATAAAGAATGGATAATAAATCACGCCTGCCCTCCAGATAATTGCCGGCAACCTCAAGTAGTAACAGGAGTTGCACCTGTTGGTAATTCGGGTTTGGAGATTCATCTTAACGCACATCGCAATGCCTTGCTGAATAATGCATCCTCAGAATCGGAAAGACAACATATTAATACACACATGGATTCTCATACGAATACAATGCAGGGTCGATGATTGTTCATAACGAACCTGAGTGCTGAAAGCACGATACCAACATGCTTGGTCGTGCTTCCAGTACATCTGTTTCTTATCCTTTAGCCTCTTGATACAAGAAACGTTTAATACTCTTCTTAGGTGTTTTTTCGAATTCTTCGGGATAAACTTTCATTTTAGAAATCTGGCTGTATGCCGGCAATGTTTGATTCAGGGCAATCCTGTTCTCTTCCATCACCCGTTCCATATCTTCTGCTTTGAATCCGTTAGCGAAGGCATCGTCGAAGTCCGGATATACCAATCCTACCAACTTATCGTTTTGCTGAACGATAATACTTTCGGATACGTAAGGCATGTTGTTTAGTTTATCTTCAATCTCTTCCGGGTAGATGTTTTGTCCGCTGGCTCCCAATAAAAGGTTTTTGTTGCGTCCTTTAATGGTAACATTGCCTTCGGCATCTATTATTCCAAGGTCTCCGGTGTGTAGCCATCCGTCTTTATCCATTACTTCGGCGGTTGCTTCTTCATTTTTGTAGTAGCCTAACATGGTATTGGGACCTTTACACACAATTTCGCCTACAATATTTTGAGGGTCGGACGATAGAATTTTCACTTCCATTCTCGGGGCTGCTTTTCCGCAAGAACCGGGCTTGAAGTCTTTCCAGTCTTCGTAAGTAATAATAGGGCCACATTCCGTCATACCATAACCTACTGTGTATGGGAAATCAATCATTTTAAGGAATTGCTCTACCTCTTGGTTGAATGCCGCTCCGCCAATGATAACTTCTACAAAGTTTCCTCCAAAGGCATTAACTACTTTTTCTCGTACGGCAGCCTTTATTTTATCATTAATAATAGGTACTTTGAGCAAAATCTTCATAGTAGGTGTTTGCAGTTTGGGCAGTACGTTTTTCTTAATGATCTTTTCAATAATTAAAGGTACGGCAACCACTAAATTGGGTTTGACATCTGCAAAAGCCTGTGCTATGATTTTAGGACTTGGAGTACGTGTCAGGAAGAAAATTTGGCAACCCACAGAAAATTCATACAGAAACTCGAAAGAAAGTCCATACATGTGCGCCATAGGAAGCATAGATACCACTTTATTGCCCGATTTAAGCGGTAAGACCTCATGCGCAAATAGAGTGTTCGACCATAAACTACGGTAAGGCAACATTACTCCTTTAGAGTAGCTGGTAGTGCCGGAAGTGTAGTTGATGACTGCTAACTCATCGGGTTGGTCTTTATGATAGTTGATATGTTCTGTACGGAAGTTCTTGGGATATTTTTTCCCGAATAATTCATTTAAGTGTTCTCGGGCATGAGTCAGTTTCTCGCTTCTTGATACCAGGATCGAGAAATCTTGCATAGCCATAATACCCTCTAATAAAGGCATGGCGGCTTCATTCAGGTTTTCCCAAACCACATCTCCAACGAAGAAAAGCTTTGCTTCCGAATGATTGACGATATTATGCACATTGTCTGCCTTAAATTCATGTAGTATAGGAACTACCACAGCGCCGTAAGTAAGTGTGGCAAGGAAAGTTACTCCCCAATGAGAACTATTGCGGCCGCAAATGGCTACTTTATCGCCCTTTTTAACGCCACTTTCCTCAAAGATAATGTGGATTTTTTCAATCTTCCTCGCTACATCTTTATATTGAAGTGTTGCACCGCTGTAGTCGGTAAGTGCATTCAAGTCCCAGTTTTTCTTGATGCTGTTCTCAATAAATGAGATAAAGCTGTTATTCATCGTTATTGCACATTTGGTTATAAACTGTGCAAATATATAGCTAAAATCCGGTTTTCCAAATAATTAGAAAAATAAATTGCTTTAAGGCAGTAATGCTCCGGGTGGCATATCCGTTATTATTTTTATTCGCCCCCACTTATAAATCGTTGTTTTTATGTACATTTGCAATCAGTGATTTAAACAACAAGATGAACCATAGGTATCCGGTTATACTTTTCGTATTAATATTGTTTTCTTTCCTTTTTTCGTGTGTAGGAACGGCGCCAACGAAAGAAGTACAGATTCTTGATTCTTTAAATCGGGCATCTTATGCCTATCGATATAAGAATTTAGATTCTTCTTACTATATTGCCTGGCAGGCTTATGAAGAGGCATCGCTATATTCGCAAGGAAAGGCAGAAGCTTGTAATAATCTGGCTTTCTGTTCTTTTATGCAAATGAACTTTGATATGGCAGAAAAACTGCATAAGGAAGTATATGACCTCACACAAAACGAATTGGAACTACTTATTGCAGATATTGGTTTGATGAAAATATATCAACGTACTGCAATGAATAAAGAGTTTTATGATTACCTGAACTCTGCCATTAGCCGTATGAAACGTATTGATGAAGAACGGAATCTGTTTATTGATACACATGAAGTCATTCGTTTGAATTATGCATATACAGAATACTTTATCACTTCTGCTATTTATTACTATTATCTTCGTCAGTTTCCCGAAGCAGCTTTTTCCATCAATCAAATCAGGCATGAAGAGTTGGCCAGCGATACAAATCAGCTATTATATTACCATTATATAAAAGGAACCGGCGGATATTTTACGGGGCTTTCTCTTGATGATAGGCGACTGAGTGAGTTTGATGAACTTTTTTATACCTGGCAACACGCCTCCAATAAAGGGTATCTGTATTTTGAGGCAAATGGTTTGCAAGGATTGGCTAATCTGATGGCTTCTCCGGATGATTATGACTTCTTTTATCAAAAACGCTTTCATGCGCTTACTCAGTTTGATTTGCCTGTAGACAATCAGCTCCCGCTTGAATTGGGAACGAGGGCACTTGCTAAGTTTAAAAAATACAATGATATCTATCAAATAGCGGGAACTTATGTAACTATCAGCAGATATTTGAATAGTCACGGATACTATGATCAGGCATTAGATTCGTTGACTAAAGCACTGGAATATGTGAATCTTCACCACAAACTTTACTACGCAAATACGCACGAGGAACAAGATGTTCTGAAACCTTATGTTGAGAAAGAAACTGTTCGAACAGAAATACGTTGGGTAACGGGCAAGGACATCGAAACAGGACAAACCCTGCAAGTGAAAACCGTTCCGGAATGGATTTCGAGTATCCGCGAGCAATTAAGTGTTTCTTATGCCGGATTGGGTATGAAAGCACAATCCAATTATAACAGAAATGTTTATATGGAAATTCTGGAGTTTACTCGTCAGGATAAAGAATCGGAGAGTCGCTACCTTGCCTTAGAAAAGGAGTCTAAGCAGCTTAATGTGGTTTTGCTGTTCGTTATTCTGAGTATTGTTCTGGTTATTTCTTTGTTCTGGATCTTTAATAATCGCACGAAGGTTCGTAATCGCATCTATACATCCCGGTTAAAAAAAGTATTAGACATCTGCCAAAAGATTATGGCTTCGGTGCCTGCTCACGTAACCGAAGAAAAAGACATTGTAGAGGCCATTGTGGCTGCTATACTGCCTGATATGCAGGAGCTTTTTCATGTTACCGAAATGCGAATTTCTCTCTTTACGAACACCGACGACGAGGAGGCTGTTGCAGAAGAAGATTGGGAGGGAATGATCGAATATCCTTTGTATGTACCCGATAAGGAACAACCCATAGGGATTGTAGGGATTCAAACCAGTCGTTCTTTATCTAAGGATGAACAAGCGCTGCTTCAAGTCATAACTCCATACATTGCCTGGACGGTAGATAACGGAATTACGTTTATAATGTTGGGCGACGAACAGGAAAATCTGGAAAAACAAAAGTATATATTCGAGCAACACATTGCACGTAATAAACGCGAGAACCTGATAAAGAAGGCATGTTTAAGCATTGTAAATGGTATCATTCCTTATATTGATCGAATTATTAATGAGGTTTATAAGCTGAAAGAAAAAGGCTTTATAAAGAATGAGAGCATTAAACTGGAGAAATTTCAATATATAGATGAACTTGTTACTACCATCAACGAATATAACGACATTCTGGCTTTATGGATTAAAATGAAACAAGGATCTTTAAGCTTGAATATTGAAAACTTTGCATTAAATGATTTATTCTTGCTGATTCTTAAAGGCCGGAAAACGTTTGAAATGAAGCATCAAACATTTGATGTAGAAACTACCGACGCGATAATTAAAGCCGATAAAGCCCTCACCTTGTTTATGATAAACACGCTGACAGAGAACGCCCGCAAATATACTACCGAAGGTGGAACTGTTAAAGTTTATGCCCGTGCAACGGATGAATATGTGGAGATCTCTGTTGAGGATAACGGACGCGGTTTATCTGCGGAGGATGTGGCATTAATTCAGGGAGAGAAAATCTATAATTCCCATTTAATAGGTGTGGCAGATGAATCGGATGTAGAAGAGCTGAAGCGTCAAAAAGGGAGTGGGTTTGGTTTGATGAATTGTAAAGGTATTATTGAAAAGTACAGGAAAACCAATAAAATATTTCAAGTATGCTTGTTTGGTGTCGATAGTACTTTGGGCAAAGGAAGTCGTTTCTTCTTTCGATTGCCATTGGGCGTTCGTAAAAAAATGATGCTGCTGCTTTGTTTGTTGTTGCCTTTAGGGGCGTTGAGTGCCAGAGAAACCGATCCTGTTTACGAACAGCTACTTGATGAAGCCTCTGCCTTTAGAGATACAGCCCGTTATTGTAATGTAATGGCAGAGTATGATTTGGCTCTTCAATATATTGATTCTTCCATGCATCGCCTTAATCAGCATTACCGGAAATACGGAAAATATAAGGGAGCAGATTTAACCTTAAAAGGAGAGGGAACTCCTGCCGAATTAATTTGGTGGGATGAAAAATTTGATACGGATTACAGCATCGTTTTATTTATAAGAAATGAAGCAGCAGTGGCTTTTCTGGCTTTGAAGAATTGGGATGCCTATTCTTATAACAATAAAGCATGGGAATCTTTATTTAAACTTTTTAGCGAAGACCCTTCTTGGGAGAGGTATAGTTTGATTCTGGAACGCTCCACTACAAATAAAAAGGTTGGGCTGATTATTTGCATCTTGTTGCTGATTGTTTCGCTGACAGGCTATTACTTCCTCTATATGCGTAAACGACTCATGAACCGCTGGAACCTGGAGCAAGTACTGGAAATAAACAAAACGATATACCCCTCTTCTTTAATTCGCCCGGAAGAAAACCTGGAAGCACTGCAAAAAGAAGAAAACACCTTGAAAGAGATTCCGCGTAAAATTGTGACGGAGGCTTTTGAACCACTGAATGAGTTGCTCGAAATAAACAGGCTGGGGATTGCTGTTTATAATGAAGCACGTAACCAGTTGGAGTTGGCTGCTAATCCTGTCGAAGAGCATTTTCCGGATATTGTAAGAAAGAGTTTTGAACAAAAGAAAATACTTATAGAAGATACTGTACTCGCTTTTCCTCTGATAGTGGAAGTGGCAGGAAACAACCAGTGTGTTGGGGTGTTTTATCTGGAAAAACAAGAAGTAGCCGGGCAAGAAACCTATCAATTATTACTCGAATTGATTGCCAGGTATATTGCCATTGTTGTATTTAATTCGGTGGTTAAATTAGCCATGCGTTATCGGGATATTGAGTCGGCCTACGAAGATACCCATCGCGCATCGTGGGAAGACAGCATGCTGCACGTGCAAAATATGGTGCTCGACAATTGTTTGTCTACCATCAAGCATGAAACGATTTATTACCCGAATAAGATCAAGCAAATCATTGATAAATTAAATTCCGGAAATCAGAGTCGGGAAGAAGAAGATAATAACATCGAAACAATAACCGAGCTGATAGAATACTATAAAGGTATATTCACCATATTGAGCTCCTGTGCATCACGACAATTGGAGGAGGTTACATTCCGACGAACGAACATACCGGTTTCTGTATTGCTAAAATATGCCGAGAAGTATTTCTCTAAAATAAATAAAGGAAACAAGAATCAGAGATCCTTAAAGATTGATGAAGTTCCTCCGGAATGGGTGGTAGTGGGAGACTTAAACCAACTGAATTTTCTCTTTGAAAATTTGATAGATGAATCTTTATCTGTTCCTTTGCCGGGAGAATTGCAAATAAAAGCTTATGTAAAGGAAGAGTTTGTTTATTTTCTGTTTACAGATAGCCGGCGCAATAAAGATGTGGAAGAGCTCAATCAGTTATTTTATCCGAATCTTAATAGAATGACTTCCGGAGAAAAAGGAGAACTGAGAGGAACTGAGTATCTGGTATGTAAACAAATCATTCGCGATCACGACGAATATGCAAGCAGACGCGGATGCCGGATTAATGCAGAACCCGCTCCCGATGGAGGGTTCACCGTTTACTTTACCATACCCAAAAAATAAAATATAAAACAACACTTTAAACAAATATGGAAGATAAGAAATTTAAAGTAATAATTGTAGAAGATGTAAAGCTGGAGTTAAAAGGAACCGAAGAAATCTTTCGACATGAAATACCTAATGCTGAGGTAATAGGAACTGCAATGACCGAAAAAGATTTCTGGGATCTGATGGAAGTACAATTGCCGGATATGGTTTTATTGGATTTAGGTCTTGGCGGGTCCACAACCATAGGCGTTGATATTTGCCGGAATATATTTAAGAAATACAAAGGTGTTCGTGTATTAATCTTTACGGGCGAAATATTGAACGAGAAACTTTGGGTAGATGTACTCGATGCCGGAGCCGATGGTATTATTCTTAAAACAGGCGAACTCCTTACCAAAACGGATGTACAAGCCGTAATGGATGGAAAGAAGTTAGTGTTTAACTATCCCATTCTCGAAAAAATAGTAGAACGCTTTAAGATATCTGTAGAGAATGACTCGAAACGTCAGGAAGCCATCATCAGCTATGATATTGATGAATATGACGAACGTTTCCTGCGCCATTTAGCTCTTGGATACACCAAAGACATGATTGCCAATTTAAAAGGGATGCCGTTTGGAGTTAAATCTTTGGAAAAAAGGCAGAACGACCTCATCAATCGGTTATTTCCGAACGGAGAACGGGTAGGAGTAAACGCTACCAGATTGGTAGTTCGCGCCCTTGAATTACGCATTATTGATATTGATAATTTAGAACCTGATGAGGAATAAGTGGCGAATACCACATCCGGCTACCATGTTTTTTCTGCTGATGGTGGGAGTAATCCTGCTATCCTGGATATTCGATATCTACGGTTTGAGTGTAAAGCACCCTCATACCGGGGCAGAGATTCATGTACAGAGTTTGCTTAGCCCGGAAGGTATTCGTTGGTTTCTGCGTCATGTAATAACAAACTTTACCGGTTTCTCTCCTTTAGGAATGGTTATTGTGGCCATGTTTGGTATTGGAGTGGCCGAGCATTCGGGTTTTATCAATGCCTGCATCCGTAAGGGGCAGCGTCATAAAAATAAATATACCACAGTAGCTACTGTTATTTTTCTTGGCTTGCTATCTAATTTAGCCGGAGATGCCGGGTATGTTATATTGCTTCCTATTGCTGCTACTTTGTTTCATTCGGTTGGTCTGAATCCTATTGCCGGTATTATAACAGCGTATGTGTCTGTATCTTGTGGTTATAGTGTAAATCTATCTATTACCACGCTCGATTTACTGTTATCGCGCACCACCCAAGAGGCAGTTGCATTTGCCGGAATAAGTTCAACGAAAGTCGGTCCGCTTTCTAATTACTATTTCATGGCGGTTTCCACCTTTCTTATTTTGGTTATTATATATACGCTCACAATTAAAAAGCTGATTCCCTCATTCGGAGAATATGATGGAGATGTTCAGTTTGAAAGCTACAAGCCTCTTTCGAAAAGAGAACGAAGAGCCATAACGCTTTCATGGATTATCGGAAGTATATTTGTTTTAGTAACCTTATGGGCTACGTTTTCTTCATCCGGATTCTTACGAGGCATAACAGGCGGCTTAATAAGCTCACCATTTATGAGCGGCGTTTTGTTTTTGCTTTCATTATGTGCCGGATTGATGGGAATGATCTATGGCTTCTCTTCCGGGCGTTACCGTACCGATACAGATGTGATTAAAGGCTTTACCCAACCCATGAAGCTGCTGGGAACCTACATGGTTATTGTATTCTTTGCTTCGCAGATGTTTGCTGCCTTAGAATACTCAAAGTTGGATACCTGTATAGCTATCTGGGGAGCGAATCTTATTACCTCCATCGAGTTAAGTAATTTGGGTGCTTTGCTCTTATTCATCTTCTTTACGGCATTTATCAATTTAATTATTGGTTCTGCTATTTCCAAATGGGCATTCATGGCTTTTATCTTTGTTCCGATGTTTGCCAACATGGGGATAGCGCCGGAATATACTCAATGTGCTTTCCGAATAGGAGATAGCTCAACAAACGGTATTAGCCCTTTTCTTTTTTATCTGCCTCTGGTACTGACTTTTATGCAGCGTTATGAGTCGAAATCTACTTTCGGAACATTGATAAAATATACATGGCGATACTCGGTAGTCATTCTGTTTTTCTGGACATTACTCTTTATAATATGGTATCTGTCGGGCTTGCCTTTAGGGCTATAGTTTATTTTCTTATAAGATAGAGATAAAAAAAGTGCAAAATCTCTTTTGATATTTCACAAAAAGGATTACCTTTGCACCGCAATTAAGGATGGTCCAGTAGCTCAGCTGGATAGAGCAACGCCCTTCTAAGGCGTGGGTCACAGGTTCGAATCCTGTCTGGATCACAAGAAAAGCGGTTGGAAATCGGTAGATTACAGCCGCTTTTCTTTTTATAAACTGTTTTGAATTTTATTGGCTTCGCTGACCGTTGGTTCTGTGATAAATTTGGGATCAACCCGTATTCTTTGGGTATTTTTAAGGAAAAAAAGCCCCAATCTTTCAATCGGGGCAGTCAAGCTAAAATCTAAAGTTGTAATCAAAGAGATATTTGAACCTGACTTTTGTCAAACATTCGTTAGGGTACTAATCAAACGAAATGAACTTGACGTATTTCTTCTGCAAATTTATGCAAGCTTTCTTCGATCTTTTCAGCAGTTTTTTTGCTTGGTTTGCTTCTTCCTGTTATATAGTGGCTTAATTGCCCTTGATTAATACCTGTTATGCGTTGCAAGCCTGCTAAAGATAATTTATTTGAGTAATAAGCTAAAAATGAAGCTACATCATATTTGAACTCAAATTCAGCTTCTTCAAATTCTTTATTTTCATCAAGATAGTAATCTTTCATCTCTTTATAGGAATTATAAAAATCCTCTATAGCTTCATCTACGGTTTTCCCATCACCAAGCAATCCGTAAGATAATGGATTTTCATCTATATAGGCTCCATAAGTGCCATCATTTCCACGCTCGATATTTACAATTACTTTTTTCATTGATAATTTATTTTTTTCAAAGGATAAGGATTATAACTTAACCCCTGAATCCTTACTAATACTTTTTAATGTTCCAAATTTAACCTCTTCGCTTCGGTGGTTACTAAGCTGAAATTCCTTTCCTGTTATTGGGCTGAACCAGATTGGATGTTTCTTCCCTTGTCGTACAAAGTAGCAACCGTATTTTGATACTTTCTTTTCTACTTCTGAATACTTCATAAAGTCAATGTCCGTTTGATTAGTACACTACAAAGATACGAATATTAATATTAATGGCAAATGAAGTAGAAGAAAAGTACGAGTATTAATACTTTTCCCTCCATTCCGTAAAATTTGGGAACAGTTTCTTATAATTCCTGCCATTTCTCCCGAATATGTTTGGATAGCCCGTGCAAAGAAATTGTTGCGGCCGTGCTAAGAAACTGCTACGGCCGTGGCAGGAAATTGTTGCGGCCGTGGCAGAAAACTGTTGCGGCCGTGGCAAGAAAACGACAAAAAAAGGATGGTACGCACAAAAGCTGCGTAATTACTATTTAATTTTGTACCGAAAACAAAGATACTGTAAATGGAAAAGCAGATAAAAAAGAATCTATCCGAAATAGAGAAAGAATACAACGTTGAAATACTTTATTCGTGTGAGTCGGGTAGCAGAGGGTGGGAGTTTTCTTCTCCTGAGAGTGATTACGATGTTCGTTTTGTATATATACAGCCAATAGAAGATTATCTGACAATTTGTTCAAAAAAAGAATAATAAAATGACAATACAAGAAATAAAAGATAGAAAGCTGTTGCTCTTTGAATGTATAAGTGGCAGCAAAGCCTATGGCTTAGATACTCCTCAATCGGATACCGACCTGAAAGGGGTATTCTATTTACCTAAAGAGCAGTTTTATGGTTTGGAATATATACCACAGATAAGTAACGAAACCAATGATGAAGTATATTATGAATTGGGTCGTTTTGTGGAACTACTTTGTAAAAACAATCCCAATATTATAGAGATGTTGGCTTCTCCTCAGGAATGTATATTGTACAAACACCCTTTGATGGATAAACTTTCCATAGATATATTTTTATCTAAGCTATGCAAAGATACTTTTGCCGGATATGCTCTAACACAGATCAGAAAAGCAAGAGGATATAAAAAGAAAATAGTAAATCCTGTGGAAAAGAAACGTAAAACCATCTTGGATTTTTGTTTTATAATGGATAATTATCAGTCGGTTCCTGTGGAAGAGTGGCTTGAGAGAAGTGGTTATATTCAGGAATTATGTGGATTAAGCTCTATCCCTCATGCAAAGGGAATGTATGCTTTATTTTATGATTCAAAGAATAGGAACGGCTATCATGGCATTGCCGTAAAGGAAACAGCAAACGAAGTGTCATTATCATCTATACCCAAGGGAGAGCAAGCCGTTGCTTATTTATTTTGGAATATGGAAGCCTATTCGCTTTATTGCAAAGAGTATAAAGATTACTGGAATTGGGTAGCAGAACGCAACGATACTCGTTACCAAACCAACCTGAATCATGGTAAGAACTATGATTCTAAAAACATGATGCATACAATACGTCTGTTGCAAGTGGCAGAAGAAATTTTGCATGATGGAAAGCTCAATGTAAGGCGCCCGAATAGAGAGCAATTGCTGAATATAAAATCCGGTAATATGGATTATGATGAGTTGTTGGTAATGGCTGATAAGTTAATGGAAAATATAGAATCATACTATTTAACTTCATCATTAATCGATACCCCGGATATAAAATTGGCAGAAAGGGTATTGGTAGAAATGAGAGAGCAATTGTATAGGTAAGGAAATGAGAGAATTTCACCACAGATTAACGCGGATTTTCACAGATTATTAACTAAAAGACTCTGCCTTTTGGGGTTTTGTAATGAAATAATTTAATCTGTGAAAATCCGTGTTAATCTGTGGTGAATTAATTCAAAACCGTTTCTTAAGTATCCATATTTTTTTAATCTTTGTAGAATCATAGAACTTGCAATAATTACTCTATTCATTATGAAAACAAAAATAAAAACAGGAATTCTATCTTATGGCTTTTCGGGTCAGGTTTTTCATGCTCCGTTTATTCATGCGCATCCGGAGTTTAGCCTGGATGCTATGGTGGAGAGAAGTACGAAAAAGGCAGCCGATATTTATCCGGGAATAAAGAGCTATGACTCTGTAGAACAATTGTTAGACGACTCCTGTATCGAACTTGTTGTTGTAAATACCCCCAATCATCTTCATTACGAACATGCCAAAGCAGCTTTGAATAAAGGAAAGCATGTACTTGTAGAAAAGCCTTTTACCATCACACTCGAACAGGCAGAAGAGCTTTTCGGACTTGCAGAAAAGAAGAATTTGCAGATATTTGTGTATCATAACAGACGTTGGGATAGCGATTTCATGTCAGTGCGAAACATCATTGAGAGCGGTAAACTTGGAAAGTTGAGCGAAGTTCATTTCCGTTACGATCGCTACAAGAAAGAACTTAGCCCTAAATATTTTAAAGAAGGAGCTGTTGAGGGGGGAGGAGTGAGCTATGATTTAGGTCCACATTTATTAGATCAGGTAATCAGCTTGTTTGGTTGTCCTACTTCTTATAGAAAGGTAACGGGCTTTAATAGGCCGGGCACTAAAGTTGATGATTACTTCTTTGTGCAAATGAGCTACCCCGAGGGGCTGAATGTTACGGTGACTTCCAACCTCTTAGTGGTTGATCCGCAGCCGGCCTTTATCCTTCATGGCATTAACGGAAGTTACATAAAAGAGCGTTCGGATGTGCAGGAAGCACAGTTAATGAACGGAATAACACCAGACAATGCCCTGTATGGCTTTGAACCCGAACCTAAAAAGGGAAAACTTACCCTTATGGATGCAGAGGGAAATATACATATTACACCTATAGAAGCACCACGTGGAAACTATACCGGTCTTTTTGATGCAGTGTATGGCACACTCAGGCAGGATAAGCCTTATCCAATCAAGGCTTGGGATGTGTTGTGCCAGTTGAGGATAATTGGTGAGTAGGGGTGGAGAACTTCCCTCCCTACTTAACATTACCCAAGCCTATATGGCTTTTGATAGAGATAGGATTGTAATATGTAATGCTTCCTCAATCTTGATAATAGTATTGAGGGTTAAGTTTTCTTTGCCTCTTAGTATGCGGCTGACGTATTGCTGTGATACTCCCATCTTTTCTGCTAAATCCCATTGTTTCAACCCCAATTCTTCCATTTTGATAAGCATTGTGGTAGCTATCTTTTGAGATTCACGTAGCCATTCGCGATTAGTTGATCGGAATTCTGCCTCTTCTCTCCACTTTGATGGAGTGTTTGGTTGCATCTGCTCTAATTTTGCAATTTGTTCATCTCTTGTTTTCATAACCGACTAATTTTTAATGTAATCAAAAAAGCCATCTTCATCTACAATACCGTTTTCAATTAAGAAGTTGCGTACATTTTCTATTTTAACAAGTTCTTGACGAGTATGTTCTCGTTCTTCCATTGTTGCTGTTAGTTTTATAGCTCCTCCTGTTATTATATATATACCGGTAGAAAGTTTAATGGCATAGAGTCTTAACCAAGATCTATTTATTTTTCCTTTTGCTTTCTCCAAGTATAATTCGTGAGTATAATTACTCAAATTTCTAAATATAATATCTAAATCGGCATCCGGACTGATATCTAAAACGATTCTTTCCAGAACTTCGCTTTCTTCAATTGTTTTTTCGATCGCTTCCCGAATAGATGATATTTGGAAGTAAGTGGTGTCATTCCAATTCTTTTTGAAAAAATCATATAATACTATCGGGTTATTCCATTCATCAAATAATCGGGTTAATTCGTCCGATTCCTGATTTGGATATTGAATAGCCCACAAACGTCCATCATCTGTTATTCTTAATATATTCATGTAGTTTACCGAGTTTCATGCAAATATAAGAAATTTGCTTCAATAATACAACTTATGAGTTGTGTAATGTGCTGTATTTCGATTTTAATTAAATACCTTTGCATTTGTATAACCGAGAGTAAATATTCTCTCTTTTATTAGCTTTTAAACCCCAAACAACCATGTTTCAAAAACTTGTAGCCATAGAACCCGTAAGCCTGATACCTTCAGCAGAGGAAGCATTGCATACGTATGCAAAGGAAGTAGTGATGTACAACGATATTCCATCGGATGATAGCGAAATTGTAGCCCGTATTGGCGATGCCGATGCAGTGCTCCTGAGCTATACTTCGCGAATAAACAAAACAGTCTTGGAGCAGGCTCCCAATATTAAGTACATAGGTATGTGTTGTTCGCTCTACTCTCCCGAAAGTGCTAACGTAGATATTCGTTTTGCCAACGAACGGGGAATTACCGTAACCGGCATTCGCGATTATGGCGACGAAGGCGTGGTAGAATACGTAGTCAGCGAGTTGATACGTTGCCTGCACGGATTCAGACAGGAACCATGGGACGGGATGCCGCGCGAAATCACCGGACTGAAAGTAGGCATCGTCGGACTCGGAAAGTCGGGAGGAATGATAGCCGATGCCCTGAAGTTTTTCGGTGCCGATATTGCTTACTTTGCACGCAGCGAAAAGGAAGAAGCCAAAGCCAAAGGTTATCGTTTTCTACCGCTTGGCGAACTTCTTGCTCAAAGTGAAGTAGTATGTTGCTGCTTGAACAGAAATACGGTATTGTTGCACGAAGCCGAATTTAAACAACTTGGAAACAAAAAGATACTCTTTAATACCGGTTTATCGCCTGCATGGGATGAAGAACCCTTTGCCCATTGGCTGCAAGGCGATAATCTTTGTTTCTGTGATACCTTAGGTGCGCTGGGCGATGCAGCGTTTCTCTATTATCGGCACGTGCGCTGTATGCAGGTGTCAACAGGCCGTACACGCCAGGCGTTTGACCGCCTGAGCGAAAAAGTACTGGCCAATCTATCAGAATACAATGGGTGATACAATGTTAAGCAGGGTGTTCACTACCGACCATCCTGCAATGTCGGATGTAGCACTGTACACATCTATTACAGCACGTACCTGATCGTTTTTTATCTCCACTCTTTGCGTATCTCCGGTAAAGCCGGGGGTAGACTGCATGGAGAACTGCATATTATCAGGACCTACCGAAGCCAATGAAGCGGCAACCGCCACGTTAACCTTGGTGGGGAATAGACCGATGGCTTCTGTGGCATTGCCCGAGAAAACCACGCGTTGTTCCGTTTGCAAAGCCTCGTCGTATACGGCAGTTCCTTTAAGGGCATTCGGCCCTTTCTCGTTAAAGAACTTGGCAGAGGCATTTCCCATTAAAGAAGCTGTTCTTAACACATCAAATCCTCCGGTAGCTCCCGATACAATATGTACGCGAGTGCCATGCTGCTTAGCTGTTTCTGCTACCTCGTGGTAAAAGCCGGCATCTGCCAAAGCACCAATCGATAAGGTAACAATGGATGTTCCGTTCTTTAAGGCAGGCAAAGCAAGCTCTTTCATTGCTGCCGGAGAAGCCGATTCTACCAGATAGTCGGGCTTTAGTGCAAGCAGTTCTTCGATTGTGCTACATGCCTTACAAGGTTTGCCATGTTGTTGCAACTTACTTACAATATATTCGGCTTTTGAAGCCGTGCGAGAGTAAACTCCAATCAATTCATAGTCGGGTAATATCCCGTTGACAACTGCATCGGCTACAATGTCGGCGAGTCGTCCGCATCCTACAATAACTAATTTTTTCATGGGGGCAAATGTACATGATAATTTTCATATTTCACACAAGCGTATAAAAATGTGTCTTTTCCTGCCTATTATTTTTTCAGATAGATTATCAAGTCCACTGTT
>NZ_QVMK01000023.1 GCF_010500995.1 Bacteroides sp. 224
AATCTCACGAATCCGAAAATGAAAAGCGTGAGCATCGTTGGACTTCTTTTCTTTCATTGGTTGAGTCGTTAAAGAGTCAACCATATCTACAAAAAGACACAATGTGGCAACAAGTATGACACTTAGTTAGGTATTCATTAAAAAAGCATATTGTATATTTTCTTTATAAATAGAATGAACACAGAGTCACAAAGACACAGAGAAAGAATATAAACTCTGTGTCTTTGTGACTCTGTGTTCATTAATTATTTTTATTCAACTCGTTTATAAATCATTTTTTTATATTTGCAGCCGATAAATTAAATACTTAATAGATGAAACACGTCACTAAATCCCTATTCTTACTACTTCTCGCGCTATCTGCCACTCTGCAAGCGCAAAACAACAACGACAGAGTAGTTATCCCCAATAAAGAAATGAGAGAATATTGCCTCAACAATTTCGATACTAATAAAGATGGAATGATCTCTAAAGAAGAAGCAGCGCAAGCCAAAGAATTTTATCTCCTCTTTTGGGAGCAAAAAGCTTCAACAATTGAAGGACTTCAATACTTTTACAATTTAGAGTCAATTACCATCAATAACAATCTGATACTTAACTTTGACGCACGTCCTTTTAAGAATTTGAAAACATTATCTTTGTATAGCAATAGTCTGAACAAAATATATCTGGCAGATAGTCAGGTGCTCGAAGAGCTTAGTCTTTCTTCTCGCCGTAAGTTGGTTTTGGACTTTCATAAGAATGTAGCCTTGCAAAAACTCAGTTTGAATCTTCCTCGCGTAGATCAGATAGATGTAAGCAATCATCCCCATCTAAAAAAGCTCTCCCTGTCTAAAATGTCATTACAAGCATTCAATGTTGGCGCACTTACCGAACTCGAATCTTTGGAGTTGACCGAGATGAATCTACCGGAACCATTGGATCTCTCGAAGAATGTACACCTGAAAGAACTCACAATCAAAGAATGCAAACTAACTCAAATCGACCTATCTCACAATTCTGAACTAAAGAAATTAGATTTGCAAAACAATCAACTCACTACCATCGATCTAACAACAAATGTAAACCTTGAAAACATCTATTTGAATACTAATTCATTAACTAAGCTAAACATCTCTAACAATAAAAAACTAAATAAATTGACTTGCGGAGAAAATGAATTGACTTCGTTAATCGTAAGCAAGAATCCTCTATTAACTTATTTAGATTGCGAACATAATAATTTAACCAAACTAAACCTCAGCAAGAACAGACAACTAATGACTTTAGATGTCAGATCAAACCCAATTCGCCTCAGTGATATAAAGTTGGGTACTGTGCCCGGAAAAGAATTGGGTATAGATATTGATATTCCGGACGAGCAGAGAATCACATCGGAACAAGCCATTGAAAGATTAGAAAGTGATCTTCAAAAAGTGAATGATGCTGATTTTCATCTGTTAGTACCATATACCAACGGTAAAGAATGGGGACTTTTAGACAGCAGAACCGGAAAGTCTGTTATGAAACCTTGGTTAAACAATATTTATTTTTTTACACCCAACAATAAAGCTTATACTTATCAGGGTCAGCTAATTAATCTATATGTTAAGAACGGGAAATTGTCTTTCAAAAAAGAAGAACAAGAATTTTCGGGTGTAGAATTTATGGCATACAAAGAAGAGAAGTCTACCATCAAAGTAATCCCCTTAAATAGTGGATTCAAAGGATTTACCGTCGATGAAAAAGGAGAACTGGCATCCTACTCCGCTTTATACCATGCGCAAGGAGTTCACGGATTCAATATTATTCCGTTTAAATACAAAGGAAAATACTATGCGTGGGCTACTTTAAAGGACGCCAATTATCAAAAAGTAATTATTGATGAAAACGGAGACTATGCTCCTGCATTCAATGGTATTTATAAAAACATTGAAAGGTGTTTCCATGTTCCTGCCGAAGAAGGTAAATGGTTTTTTGTAGAAGATTTGGAAGGGAACTCCTATTTCCAAAATATGGAAGGGGAACGGAAGATGGAGAATGTATTCGACATAAACCCTTATCGAAAAGGCAACTCCACTTTTGGCTATGTGATTGTTCCATCCAAAGGACAAGACGGTGTTTTTGACTTGATGAAGCTTGAATGGAAAATAAAACCACAATCCTCCTTTGTATTCAACAGGTTGAATTATGCGTCGAAAGAAGACTTAAGCCGGTATTCTCACTTACCCAAAGACCGGGATAAAGCATTGATTTATATTTTGGTGAAGAATAAAAAACATAAAATGTTCTTTATGGATTTGGAGGGGAAGAAGTATGTTGTGCAATAATAGGCTCTCTATATACCACAGAAAAATATCAGAATTCATCCTATATCAATTGCCGTCAGTTTTAACTGACGGATAAAGAAAAGCAGCACAATGTTTTCCCGGCTTTAGCCAAAACTTATTTCCTTTGGCTAAAGCCCTGTAAAAAGCCTCCTATTTTATCCGTCAGTTAAAACTGACGGCAATTGACATCCTTCTTATTTCAATGAGTTTCATTATTTTTGCGCTCTAACGATATAAGCTACTATGTCATATATAAAAGTGACGCTTCATTGCGTATAGAGTACAAAGGATAGATATCCTTCCCCTAATTCTTGTAGCATAACCAAAAATAATATACCTTTACTCCGCTTTTTAAAATAAGCAACCAAATATATGCATAACATGAAACATAGAATCCTATTTTTGCTTTTAAGCTACTTGTTATTGAGTAATCAATTGATTCATTCAATCCCCGGAATAATTCCTCAGCCCAAAGAGGTCACTTCGGGTAAAGGAGTTTTTGAATTAACTAAATTCATTACTATTATTTATCAAGACGAGCGACAAGCCGAAAACGCGGAATATCTTTACGATGAATTAAAAAAGGAATATGGATTCTCTCTACTTATCAATCAAAAGAACAGACCTCAAAATGGTTCTATTTTCTTAAAAGAAAATCCCACCATTCCCGAAGAGGGCTATAAACTAACAGTCGATAAAAAACAAATAATCTGCGAGGCATCTACCCCAACAGGCATGTTTTATGCCATACAGAGCTTTTTACAAAGTATTATCTCGGAAGATAAAAGCTATTTTATCCTCTGTATGAATGTGGAAGATGCCCCACGCTATCCCTGGCGGGGTATGATGCTGGATGTGGCCCGTCATTTCCATAACAAAGAAACCGTTATGAATCTATTGGACGCCATGGCACGACTCAAAATGAATCGCTTCCACTGGCATTTAACCGATGAAGATGGTTGGAGAATTGAAATCAAAAAATACCCCAAATTAACTCAGGAAGGAGCCGTTGGCAATTGGAGCGACCGCATGGCTTACCCTAAATACTTTAGCCAACAGGATGTTAAGGAAATTGTTGAGTACGCCCGCCTCCGGCATATCACCGTTATTCCTGAGATAGATATGCCCGGACATGCATCGGCCGCCTCTCGCGCCTACCCCGAAATTTCTGCCGGAGGCGAAGGACGTTGGGCCGGCTTCACGTTCCATCCTGCCAAAGAATCTACTTATCGTTTTTTAGAGGATGTACTGACCGAAGTGGCGGAACTATTCCCCGGTCCATATATACACATTGGTGGAGATGAGGTACACTTCGGCAATCAGGTATGGTTTACCGATCCGCAAATTCAGAAGTTTATAAAAGACAAACAATTGGGCGATGAATCGGGACTCGAACACTATTTCCTGCGCCGCGTATCGGATATCGTAAAAAACCTTGGAAAGACAACCGTTGGTTGGGATGAAATGATTGCGTCAGGCATCCCATCCCATCAAGCAGTTATTATGTGGTGGCGTCATGATAAAAGAGAACAACTGGAAAAAGCATTGTCTCAAGGATTCAATGTAGTTATGACACCTCGCATACCTTGCTACCTCGATTTTGTGCAAGATAACACACAAAAGATTGGGCGCCGTTGGGGAACAGATTTTAATTCGCTTTTCACTGTTTATAAGTTTCCCAAACCTGTAGAATCTATTATCTCTGCTTATCCGGATCAGATAATGGGCATGCAAGCTTCTGTATGGACTGAGAGAATGGCAGGCACCAAACGTCTTTACTATATGATTTTCCCTCGTTTGGTAGCTATATCCGAAAATGCCTGGAGCGCAGACAAAGTAAAAAACTATGATTCCTTTATGAAAAGACTTAAAAATTTCCTTCTATATTTAGATCGCAAAGGGATTAACTACTTCAATCCTTTTGACGTTAACTCAACACCGGAACCCTGGGGACCCACCAAAAAAGATGTAATTGCAGAAGGATAAAACAAACTCATAAAAGAATGAAAACAATTCTTATTAGTTATGCTGTGAAAGAGGAATTCAGCCCTTTACATACAGAAAAACTAAATATTCAATATGTACTAACAGGAATTGGTAAAGCACGCTCGGCCATGAAGCTGACAGAAGCGATTATCAAATATCAGCCGGATGTTGTTATTAATGTAGGAACGGCAGGTACCATCACTCATCAGGTGGGCAATATATTTACCTGCCTTCGTTTTGTAGACAGAGATTACCAGCAAACCAAGCTTCCGGGAATTGAATATGAAATTGATCATTCCGAATTATTTAAGAAAGATTCATCGCTTGACAGTTGGTTAAGAAATCACGATCGGACAGGTATTTGCAGCACAGGCGATACTTTCGTAACAGAAGCCGCTTCTTTTCAGGAAGATGTAGTAGATATGGAAGCCTATGCTCAGGCTTTAGTCTGCAAAGAATTCAACACCCCATTCTTTTCTGTTAAATATGTGACGGATATCATCGGGCAGAATTCGGTTAAACACTGGGAAGACAAGCTGTCAGATGCTCAACGAGCACTAACAGCTTGGGTGGAAGAAAGAATATAATGCATTGTGAACTGTTTTCTATCTAATTGTACATTTATACAAATACAAATTCTCGCCAATACCATACCTTTGGGGAAAAATTGTATATCATGAAAAAACTGTTCTCAAAAACCTTTCCGGGAGCGTGTATCCTCCTGGTATTTATGTCTTGTAGTTCTCCCCGTGGATACTACGAAACGGTAGAAGTAAAAGCACCTTTCCCCATGGAGCCAATCAAAGTATATGTATATCCTGAAAAGGATTTCCCGATAACCAGTTACGGCGCCGTTGAAGGAGGAGAAACAATCAATACCGAAGCCTTCAAAAAAGCAATCGAAGCTTGTAATAAAGCCGGTGGCGGAAAAGTAATAGTTCCGGCCGGAATCTGGCTTACCGGTCCTATTCATTTTAAAAGCAATATAAACCTTCATTTGGAAGAGAATGCCGTAGTTAAATTTACCGATAATCCCACCGATTACCTACCGGCAGTTATGACTTCCTGGGAGGGGATGGAATGTTACAACTATTCTCCCCTACTCTATGCTTTCGAATGCGAAAATGTAGCAATCACAGGTAAAGGTACTTTAACCCCCAAAATGAATACATGGAAAGTATGGTTCAAACGCCCCCAACCTCACATGGATGCACTCAAAGAGCTTTATACAATGGCCTCTACCGACGTTCCGGTGGAACAGCGACAAATGGCAACGGGCGAGAACAATCTTCGTCCTCATCTTATTCATTTCAACCGCTGTAAAAATGTACAATTAGACGGATTCAAGATCAGAGAAAGCCCTTTCTGGACTATTCATATTTATATGTGTGATGGAGGTATTGTACGCAACCTCGATGTGAAAGCTCACGGACACAATAATGATGGTATTGACTTTGAGATGAGTCGCAATTTCCTGGTAGAAGATTGCACCTTTGATCAGGGAGACGATGCAGTAGTAATCAAAGCCGGACGCAACCAAGATGCCTGGAGACTAAATACCCCTTGCGAAAACATCGTAGTGCGCAATTGTAATATTCTTGCCGGACACTCTTTCTTAGGCATAGGCAGCGAAATTTCGGGAGGTGTTCGTAACATTTATATGCATGATTGCTATGCCCCTAAATCTGTTCACCGTTTCTTCTTTGTAAAAACCAACCACCGCAGAGGAGGTTTCGTAGAAAACATTCACATGGAAAATGTGAAATGCGGCTCCACCAAAAGAGTGCTCGAAATTGATACAGATGTACTTTATCAGTGGAAAAACCTTGTTCCTACATACGAAGAGCGCATTACACACATAGAAGGAATCTATTTGAAAAATGCAACTTGCGAATCGGCAGAAGCTATTTATGAATTGAAAGGAGATGAACGTTTACCTATAAAAAATGTGGAAATCAAAGATGTACATGTTGAAAAGGTTACTGAATTCCTGAATAAAACAAAATATGCAGAGAATGTAACAGAAGTAAATGTAACTTATGCTGAATTACAACAGGAAATTCAGGAGAAGCCGTAGAGAAGTTAGCCTCATAATAACAAAAAAGCACTTCCAAAGAAGTGCTTTTTTTGAGCCTCTTGTCGGATTCGAACCAACGACCCCGAGATTACAAATCACGTGCTCTGGCCAACTGAGCTAAAGAGGCAGGTGGGCAAGCTTACTATATCGCGCCGCTACAACCAACTACCTTTGCTGCGATCAAGCCCTGGAGGATTTGAAGGGAGCTGGCCGTATAGGACTTACCCGGGCACAAAGGTAGACATTTTTGTTAAACCTACAAGAGGTTCCGCTATTTTTTTTAGTTTTATCCGCTAAAAATAGTACCTTTGTGCCCTATAAACAGTAAATAAATGAACGAAAACAAGGTAAGTATACAAAAATACGCCATGCACTTTGGCACATATATGGGGATATTTTGGATTTTAAAGTTTGCATTATTCCCCATAGGAATGACCAACCCTTTCTTAATGTTCCTCTTTATAGGGTTTACATTCACTGTTCCTTTCTTAGCTTATTACTTTGCTAAATCTTTCCGGGATAAGATTTGTGGAGGTTCTATTACCTTTGTACAAGCATGGGTCTTCCTTATCTTTGTATTTCTGTTTGCATCTTTATTAACTGCTATGGCACATTATATATACTTCAGGTATTTAGATCATGGACACATTATTAATACGTATGCACAGATGTTAAATACGATTCCTGAAAATGCTACCGCAATCCAAGCATATACAAATCAAATAAATGAAGCAATAAATCAAATACGAGCAATGACTCCTATTGAGATTAGTATGCAGTTGCTATCAAGCAATGTACTCAATTGTAGCATACTCTCATTGATAATTTCATTATTTGTAGCCAAGAAGAAAAATACAATTCAATAAATACCGTTTTTATATGGATATATCTGTTGTAATCCCATTGTTCAATGAAGAAGAATCGCTACCCGAGCTTTATAACTGGATAAACCGGGTGATGAAAGAGAATGGCTTTTCATACGAAGTTATTTTCATAAATGATGGAAGTACAGACAAATCCTGGAGAGTCATAGAATCCTTAAAGAAGCAATCGGACACAGTTCGGGGTATTAAGTTCCGTCGTAATTATGGTAAATCAGCCGCACTCTATTGTGGTTTTAAAGAAGCCGAAGGAGATGTTATTATTACTATGGATGCCGATCTTCAGGATAGCCCGGATGAAATTCCCGAACTCTATCGCATGATTAAAGAGGAAGGATATGATCTGGTTTCCGGCTGGAAGGAGAAAAGATACGACCCAATTTCGAAAACCATGCCAACCAAGCTGTTCAATGCTACAGCACGAAAAGTTTCCGGCATCAAGAACTTACATGATTTTAATTGCGGACTGAAGTCCTATAATAAAGAGGTGGTAAAAAACATCGAAGTTTACGGAGAAATGCACCGCTATATACCTTATATTGCCAAAAATGCCGGTTTCGATAAGATTGGCGAAAAAGTAGTTCACCATCAGGCTCGCAAATACGGAAAGACAAAATTCGGTATCAGTCGTTTCTTTAATGGCTATCTGGATTTGATCTCATTGTGGTTTCTGTCTCGTTTCGGTGTAAAGCCTATGCACCTTTTCGGGTTACTGGGCTCATTGATGTTTTTTATAGGATTCGTTGCTGTGGCAATAGTGGGTATCATGAAGCTATACTATATGCATCATGATATGCCTTATCGACTGGTTACAGATTCTCCTTACTTTTATCTGTCGCTTACTTCGATGATTATCGGAACACAACTTTTCGTTGCCGGCTTTTTAGGAGAAATGATCTCCAGAAATTCATTGGGACGCAATGATTATCAAATAGAAAAAATAATATAAAATAACTATGAAGAAGTTTACGAGCTTATTATTAATCATTATGATTGCTTGCCCGATAATCAGTTCTTTCCTCTCCTCATGTGCGAGCGAAAGCGATTGTTCGATGGCCGGAAGACCGAGGTTATTTATTTATCCATTCAAAATTAATCCGGAAACCGGAGAGATATCGAAAGATACCATCCCTTGGTTAACTGTTACTGCATTATCTACAAACTATACTATTATAAATAAAGGAGAGAAACTCGAACTATTAGAAATTCCACTTAGTTATTCAGCAGATTCATCTTCCTTAAAGCTCGAATATAAATATGTGAGAAATCCTGAAGCAGATGAAAAAGATAGAGTAACAGTAACAGTTATCGACACCCTCACTATCTGGCACACTAACTCGCCAACCTTCATTTCAATGGACTGTGGATATGAAGTAAAACAAAGGATAGATGGATATAAATGTACTACATATTTAGTAGATTCAATAGCCGATTTTGATCTTAATACAAATACCAATGCGACCAAAAACCTTGAGATATTCCATATTTACCGTTAACCTGTTGTTGCTTTTTTCTCTAAGCATTCCGGCACAGGCACAGGAAAAAGAGGAAAAAAAGAAAGAATCCGAGGTTACCGAAAAAATCCCCCTCTACAATGGAATTTTTATCGGAGCCGACATCTATGGATTAGGGGCAAGTGTATTTGGAAGCGACTTTTTAAGTTCCGAAATCAGCTTAGAGGTCGATCTGAAAAACCGTTTCTTACCAGTAGCCGAAATTGGTTATGGTACTACCGATACATGGACAGAAACCGGTATTCACTATAAGAGTAATGCTCCCTACTTTCGTTTAGGGTTGAATTACAACACCATGCATAAAAAAATAAATAATATCGGATATCTTTATGTAGGTTTCAGATATGGAATCAGCTCTTTTAAATATGATGTGTATACTCCTACTTTAGAAGATCCAACCTACGGAGGAGGCACAAACCCTAATTTAGAAGACCCAGTATGGGGAGGAAGCCTTCCTTATGATTATAGAGATCAGAAAGCAACTATGCACTGGGTTGAATTCCTGGCGGGGGTACGTGTAAATATATATAAGAATATCAGTATGGGTTGGGCATTCCGCATGAAATATCGCAGCAGCACTTCACTTAGCAAATATGGCGACCCTTGGTATGTTCCGGGATTTGGCGAATACAAAGGAAACAACATAGGTATCACGTATACTATATCTTATAAAATTCCGGCTAAGAAATGACAAGTTTCGAAATTTGGCTGATCGCTATCGGAGTGGCTATGGATTGCTTTGCCGTATCCATAGCAAGCGGCATCTTTCTAAAGAAAATAGCATTTCGCCCCATGCTAACCATGGCATTTTTCTTTGGTCTTTTTCAGGCTATAATGCCTTTACTGGGATGGCTTGGCGGAAGCACACTCAGCCATCTGATAGCGAGCATCGACCACTGGATAGCTTTTTGCATCCTTACTTTCCTTGGATTAAGAATGGTGAGAGAATCATTGAAGGAGGAAGATTGTAAACAAGGACTGAATCCTGCAAGTTTAAAAATCATATTAACATTGGCGGTAGCTACCAGTATAGATGCATTGGCTGTTGGTGTTTCCTTTGCCTTTTTGGAAATGAACACAATCAGTGACATTATAGGTCCTATCATCATCATCGGACTGGTGTCTTTCGTGCTCAGTATCATCGGGTTTATAGCCGGAAGCTGCACTAAAAATGCGTGCAAATTACGTGCCGACTTATGGGGCGGTATTATACTCATTATAATAGGTGTTAAAATTCTTATAGAACATATAGCTCTTCAATAATTAGCATGGAACCTAAAAAAAAATCAAGACGAATACTTCTGTGGCTTATACCTTTAATTATAGGTACTATTTATGTGTTGCATAAACATAATGCCTCGATGGGTTTCCAACAAACAAGAGGTCTTGTTTTCGGCACTATATATACTACAAGCTATCAATACCACGAAGATTTAAAACTCGAAATAGAAAAAGAGCTCAAACGACTTGATCTATCCCTCTCCCCTTTCAATAAATCCTCCATCATTACAAAAGTCAATCTGAATGAGGACATAGTAACAGATACACTCTTTCAGAATGTATTCAGGAAATCAATGCAAATATCCGAAGAAACTCATGGCGCTTTTGACATTACAATAGCCCCATTAGCCAATGCATGGGGATTCGGATTTAAGAAAGGAGAATGGCCGGACTCTACCATGATCGACAGTTTATTGCTACTAACCAACTACAAGAATGTAAGTATAGAAAACGGTAAAGTAATAAAGAAAGATCCTCGAATGATGATCAGTTGCAGTGCCATAGCTAAAGGATATGCCACCGATGTTATTGCCCAATTCTTCGAAAGAAAAGGAATAAAAAACTACATGGTAGATATAGGTGGAGAAGTAGTACTAAAAGGACACAATCCAAGAGAAGAAGAATGGAGAATCGGAATCAATAAACCCATAGATGATTCTTTGTCTGTTAACAAACAAGAGCTACAAATTATTCTGCAATTAACAGATGCCGGCATAGCCACTTCGGGCAACTATCGCAATTACTATTATAAAGACGGTAAAAAGTATGCCCATACCATCGACCCACGTACCGGATATCCCGTGCAACACAACATTCTCTCTGCCACCGTTTTAGCAGAAGATTGTATGACAGCAGATGCACTGGCCACCGCCTTCATGGTTATGGGATTGGACGAAGCCGAAACTTATCTTAAATCTCATCCCACCATTGGAGCCTGCTTTATTTACAGCGACTCAACAGGACAATATAAAACCCACATCACCGAAAACATGCAGAAGTATGTGATTGAGCAAAAGTAAAATCACTTTTTAAAGATAAAATAAACAGCCATCACCAGACAAACAAATGCTGCCAGATGGTTCCATTTTAATTCGGTTCTGAACACAATCATAGAGAAGAGCGTAAATACAACAAGCGTAATTACCTCTTGAATGATTTTAAGTTGCATAATATCAAAAGGTCCTCCATTTTCCCTGAATCCTAAGCGGTTGGCAGGTACCTGAAAACAATATTCAAAGAAAGCAATTCCCCAACTAATTGCAATTACTCCAATCAGCGGAAGTGTAGAGAACCAGGAAAACTCTTTCAACTTCAAGTGCCCATACCAGGCAAATGTCATAAAGATGTTGGATATTACCAACAAAAGAATTGAATAAATACCTTGTGAGAGCATGGGACTTATTTATTAGAAATGTTATTTGTTACTTTTTCGGGTAATAAATCTGTTTGAATATTAGTCATACTTCCCCAAAGGCTATATCTGGCCTCCGGATTCATTTCTTCAAGCTGTCGAAGTATGCCTTTCATATCACTTCGGCTGGACTGCGATTCATAAGGACAGTTCTTCTCCTGCTTCTTATAATCTCTTACCAGAGAAAGAGCTGTTAAATCAGCTTCATGTACCAAGCACATAGGGCGAATAATAGTCATGTTAAACTTGCGCATCATCAATTTGGGAGGCATTGTACTAAAAGCTCCCTGATAAGTTACATTCATCAGGAGAGTTTCCAATATATCATCCATGTGATGCCCTAATGCTATTTTATTACAGCCATGTTCTTTAGCTACTGTAAATAGAGCTTTTCTTCTGTTCCAGGAACATAAGAAACAGGGAGATTTACGTGTATCTGTAGAAGGATCGAAAGAGGTTTCGTAAACAATCAGAGGAATATCATAAGCATCTGTATGGCTTTTCAAATACTCCAAGTCACTTTGATAAGGAATATTCTTCATTACAACATGTACGGCTATTAAAGAAAAACGAGGTTTAAATATACGAGAACGTCTGCCGAGTAATTCAACTAAGGCTAAAGAGTCCTTCCCACCGGAAAGGCCTATCAGAATTTTATCCCCCTCCTCTATCAACCCATATTGAACAACACCTTTATTAAAACGTTTGTCAATAAGGCGAATCAACTTTTCTTCTGCTGTAAATTGTGCCATAAAGTTCTTTAATCAACCAACAAATTAGGTTGCAAAAGTAATAAACTCATTATGGATTGAAAAATAAATTTCTTACTAAAAGCGTAATTAACTCCCCTGCAATATATTTTTTTGTTTTGTTGCAAAAAGCATTACCGAGCAGTACTGGTCGGTAATACCGAGTAGTACTGGTGGGGAGTACCGACCAGTACTGGTGGGTAAAGGTAGTTTGCCTGAATTGAAAATTCAGTTTGGTTAGAGCTTTCAGTAGAACTGGTTTATAGCAAATTTTTTATTTCGATCCTACTATTACATAAATATAGTAGGCATTCTCAACGAGTTTGTGCCACTCATTGCCACCAGCTCGACACAAAGCAATCTCTTTTCTTATTTATTAAAGTTCAAATAGACTTCTCAGTTCCTTATCATTGAGGTTTCCGATCCAATTTTCGCCTGTCGAAACAGTCATATTTGCTAAAGTTTTTTTAGCTTGAATCATATCATTAATTTTTTCTTCGAATGTGCCTTTAGTAATGAATCGATGTACCATTACGTTACTTTTTTGACCGATACGATAGGCACGGTCGGTGGCTTGTGCTTCTACAGCCGGGTTCCACCACAAATCGTAGTGTATCACGTGGTTGGCAGCGGTAAGGTTTAATCCTGTTCCGGCAGCTTTGAGCGACAGAATAAATATTTTATCTGCACGGTTATTTTGGAAATTGTCCACCATTTCCTTGCGTTGTTTCAAAGTACATCCCCCATGATAGAATAAAGGTGTTTCACCATAACGATCAGCAATGAATTGTTTAAGCATCGTTCCCATTTCGACAAACTGGGTGAAGATTAACACTTTTTCGTTAGCATCTACAATGGTGTCAAGTTTATCAAAAAGTAAATCTGCTTTTCCCGAAAGCGTGGCATCTAAAACTCTATTTTTCAGGAAGAGCGCAGGGTGGTTGCATATCTGTTTCAGTGCCAGTATCATTTGTAATACCAGACCCTGACGGGCGAACAATGTTTTATGATCTGCTCCTTCCATAGACTCAATTGCAGCTAAAGCCTCCTGTAATGTTTGTTGATAAAGACTCGCCTGTTCTTTGGTGAGATGAGCATAGCTATCCATTTCTATTTTATCCGGAAGGTCGGTAATAATTGTTTTATCCGTTTTAAGTCTTCGCATCATAAAGGGAGCTGTTACCAATTTCAGTTTACCAGCCACTTCCAAATCATTTTTGTTCTGTATAGGATTGGCATACATTTCTTTAAAGTTGGATATACTTCCTAAAAATCCACGATTAGCAAAGTCCATAATGCTCCATAGTTCACTCAATCGGTTTTCTACCGGGGTTCCACTCATTGCTATACATGTATTTGCGCCAATACTTTTAATGGCCTTGCTTTGTGCTGTATCTTGGTTCTTTATATTCTGAGCTTCGTCAATTACTATTACCTGCCATTTTACTTTTTTCAGAATCTGTGTGTCGCTTCTTGCTATTCCGTAAGATGTCAACAAAATATCAAATGAGACTTTTTTATCTAACTTTCGGTTGATACCATGATATAGCATGACGTGGAGAGAAGGTGCAAATTTTTCAAATTCAGCCATCCAATTGGCAAGCAATCCGGTTGGGACTACTATTAATGCTTTCTGTATGTCTATTGCTCCTTCTTGTTTATATTTGAGTAGGGTGGCAATTACTTGCAATGTTTTACCAAGCCCCATATCGTCGGCAAGTACACTTCCAAAACCGATTTGTGAATTGCGATACATCCATGAAAATCCCCTCTGTTGATAAGGACGAAGCGTGGCGTTGAGCCCTTGAGGCAAAGCAACATTAGGTGCTTGAGTCAATTCCCGAATCATTTCTTTCACCTCACTACTAAGTGAAATGGCTGCACCTAAGTATTCATTGCTAAGGGCTATTCTAAGCATTTCGAGTGAGGACAGATTTTTAGTTGAGGTAAACTGTTTACGCAATTTCTCAAGATCATCAGGAGATACATAGATGTAGTTTGTTTTATACTTTATTAATCCATTGCTGGTTTTCAGTAATTTATTAAATTCACTTTCGCTCATTACCATGTTACCTACTGCCACTTGCCAATCGTAATCCAGCAAACTATCCAGGCGCAGGAATGTCTTGCCATCTTTAGCTTTCGATTTTATGCGTATGCTGGCTTTAGGTCTAAGTATTTGTTGCAGTGATTTTGGCAAAAGTATATCAATATCCAGTAATCGTATTGCAGGTATAGCCTGTATAAGAAAAGGAGCAAAATCACGATCTGTAAGAATGATATCTGTTTTACCTTGTTGGTTGATATAATCGTCAACTCCCGGAATAAAAGAACTCAGATGTGTAAGTGATTGTAACACTTCGAATCTTATTTTTTCGTACTTTTTTTGTTCCAGTATATCGCGTAAAGGTATTTTTTTCGCAGATTGTTTCTTTTGCGTTTCTATTTCAATTGTCAACCTGAAAGAATTTTCTTCCAGTTCATCAACAACAATAGATGGACGATAATTTCCCTGTGTGATAAAATAACGTTGTATCCAAGAGTTAATGCCTCCCGGAAGAGCTTTTTCGCCCGGAGCACTAAAAGCGTATGCTTGTTTATGAAAGAACAGATCAAGAAAGATATCTTTTGTTGGAGTTCCACATCGCTTTTCTATCAGAGATGACATGAAAGAAGATATCAGATCTATTGAAATATGTTCAAGTTGTTCTATCAAGGTTTTTACAGGTTTACTGATTATGGCAGGTAACCAGCGTACCAGATATAATCCTGAATTGAGGGATACTATCTGCGGAATGACAGCCCCATTTGCCACCAGGTTTATGCTCAACTGTAAAATAGTATACAATGAAGCTACTGATGGTTGGTAGTTGTTAGTAAGACCGGCCGGTATTTGCCACAATGCAGCAATTAGACTTTGTAGAGACAACTCGCTTATTTCACCATCAACCTGTACAATAGCATTATTATTTGCATCTATTTCAACTTTTATATCAGTATGTTTGGTTATCAAAAAAGAACTATCCAAAGTAACTTTCCCCTTCAATATTTGCTGTGCGTTACGTTCAGCTTTTTTAAGAAAGGAGGCATATATATCTTTAAAGTTTCCACTGTTTTGATAAAACACAGGAGCTTCGGTCAATAGTTGTATCAATGGGGCGCTAATTGGCTGAAGTATTGAAAAATCAAGTTGTTTATATGTATTGTTTTCCGATTGCGTTACTTTTCTTTTATTGTTTTTCAGCAGCTCTTTTAGAGCAGGAACAATTGTATTTTGAGTAGAAACATGAATGTTTTCTTTTTCCAATTCTTTTTCCAGTTCTACATTGTGTAATTTGAATACAAGGAAAGGATCGTTATCAATTTCTGCACTTATTTTATATATTACAGCAGCCAAATGTTTGCAGGGAACAGCCCAATCGGGACAGTTACAGTTCATATTGAAGTCTGTCCACTGTCGGGGAAACACCTTCAAACCAATATTTTGTGCTATTGTCAGTACTTCTGGGTCTAATTCCCGATTCAGGAGTTTAGAAATGATTACTGGTTTTTGAGCTAAAGCCTGTATCAGCATTTTCGTTTCTTTTTCAGAAAACGCAGGCACTATAATAGTTACTTTATACGGTCTTGGGCTACTTCCGGCCACCTTTGCAATTATGGTATTTCCTTCGACGGTTATTTCCTTAACAGACCCTTTTTTAGCATAAGCACTTCCCCGAGGTAAACGGTTACTATAATCTATATGAGTTAACGAGTTGAGCCATTGTTGCCCCCACCATGTTTTTCCAAAATATTTCGACATATAAATATTATTAGGTTGCAAAAGTAATTTTAAAAAACGACTATTTATAAAATACCTTTTGATTATATGCACATGGAAAAAGAAAATTTCTATCTTTGTGATTATTAGTTACAAAAAACAATGAAATACTTTATTCTTACCATTTTTTGTTTGTTTGCTGCCACTTCATCAGCTCAATCGTTAGAAGAGGCACGAAAAATGTTTTCCAATGGAGAATATGAAAAAGCCAAACCCACATTCAATAGATTGCTCAAATCACAACCCAACAATTCCAATTACAACTACTGGTATGGAGTATGTTGTATAAATACTGGTGATATTGAAGAAGCCATAAAACCTTTAGAGTTTGCTCATAAACGCAAAGTGCCTAATGCTACACTCTATTTAGGACAGGCATACGATCAATTATACCGATTCGAAGAAGCAGTTACGATTTACGAAAGCTACATTGAAGAGCTCACTAAGAAAAGACAATCCACAGAATCAGTACAAAAGGTTCTGGAGAAAAGCAGAATAAGTGCTCGCATGCTAAAAGGAGTAGAAGAAGTAAGTGTAATAGACAGTTTTGTAGTCAGCAAAAAGGACTTTCTGAAAGCCTATAAGCTTAGCGAAGAATCCGGGAGGCTCTATTCTTATAATGAGTTTTTTAACTCTCAACTCTCAACTCTCAACCCTCAACTCTCAACCGTATACGAAACTGAACTTGCCAATAAAATTTATTACAGCGAATTAGGCGAAGACAGCACATTGAATATTCTGTCAAGGAATAAGATGCTTAACGAATGGAGCAAGCCTCTCCCACTGCCCGAAAGCATTAACAAATCGGCAAATACCAATTATCCTTTTGTATTAACCGACGGAGTTACAATTTATTACGCATCAGACGGAGAAGGATCAATGGGAGGTTATGATATTTTCGTTACCCGTTATAATAGCAGTACAGAAAGCTATCTTAATCCGGACAATGTAGGTATGCCATTCAACTCTCCTTTCAATGATTATATGTATGCAATAGATGAATATAACGAACTTGGATGGTTTGCAAGTGATAGGTATCAACCGGAAGACAAAGTTTGCATTTATGTATTCATTCCTAACACTTCCAAGCATACCTATAATTATGAATCAATGGATGCGAAAAGAATGCGTCAACTTGCTCAACTGCATTCCATTAAAGATACGTGGAAGAATAAAACCGAAGTAGATGCTGCTAAACAGAGACTTGAAGCTGCTATTCATCAGAAACCTCAAAAAGAAAAAGAATACGATTTTGAGTTTATCATTAACGATAAGTTTACCTATTATGAGCTGAATAATTTTACATCTCCACAAGCCAAAGAGCTATTTAGAAAGTATCAGCAAATGGAGAAAGACTACCGTCAGCAGAAAGAGAAATTGGATGCGCAACGGAAATGGTATGCGGAAGCTAAACAGTTAGATAAAGAAAAATCTGCACCTGCTATTATTGATTTAGAAAAAAGAGTGTTGGAAATGTGCAATGAATTAGATATTTTAGCGACTGATATACGTAACAAGGAAATTAACAACATAAAAAAATAAGCATGGATATACTAATTATTGTATTATTGATTATCGCCGCAGTTATATTATTTCTGGCGGAAGCGTTCTTCATTCCCGGTACAAGTGTTGCAGGCTTTGCAGGTTTGGGCTGTTTGGCTTATGCCAACTACTATGCCTTTGTATATATGGGAACCTTGGAGGGCTTTATTACACTTATCATATCTATTATAGCTTGCGTAGCCTCTGTAGTTCTTTTTATGAAATCTAAAACGTTGGATAAAGTTTCACTGACAAAAGAAATTTCATCGAAAGTAGACAGACATGCCGAACACAGCTTGAAGATAGGTGATGCCGGAGTAACCACTACTCGCCTTGCCCTTATTGGTCACGCCGAAATTAATGGAAAGATCGTTGAGGTTAAATCTACCAACGGCTTTTTAGATGAAAAAACACCAGTTGTGGTAAGTCGCATTAGCGATGGTGTTGTTCTGGTTGAAAAACAAGCAAATTAAATATTCACAAACTAAAACTTAAAGAATGAATCCGTACGTTATTTTAGCATTTGTGGTTGGGGCCATTGTTTTCCTTGGCATCTTCTTCCACTACGTACCGTTTTTCCTTTGGCTATCTGCCAAAGTTTCAGGGGTACAAATATCTTTAATACAGTTATTCTTGATGCGTATTCGTAATGTTCCTCCTTATATTATTGTGCCCGCCATGATTGAGGCCCATAAAGCAGGACTTAAAACGATTACCCGAGATGAATTGGAAGCTCACTATCTGGCAGGTGGACGCGTAGAAAAGGTTGTTCACGCACTTGTATCAGCCTCCAAAGCGAACATTGAGTTATCATTTCAGATGGCCACCGCTATCGACCTTGCCGGACGTGATGTATTTGAAGCCGTTCAAATGTCAGTTAACCCCAAAGTAATTGACACCCCTCCCGTTACAGCGATGGCTAAAGATGGTATTCAGTTGATAGCTAAAGCCCGCGTTACAGTACGCGCCAACATACGCCAATTAGTGGGTGGTGCCGGCGAAGATACTATTCTGGCACGTGTAGGTGAAGGTATTGTATCTTCTATTGGTTCATCAGAGAACCATAAAAGTGTATTGGAAAATCCTGACTCTATCTCGAAGTTAGTACTTCGTAAAGGTCTTGATGCCGGAACTGCTTTTGAAATCCTTTCCATTGATATTGCGGACATTGATATTGGTAAAAACATTGGCGCTGAACTTCAAATGGATCAAGCTAATGCAGACAAGAATATTGCTCAAGCTAAAGCCGAAGAGCGTCGTGCAATGGCTGTAGCTTCCGAACAAGAAATGAAAGCCAAAGCTCAGGAAGCCCGTGCAAAAGTAATCGAAGCCGAAGCCGAAGTTCCTAAAGCTATGGCAGAAGCTTTCCGTAATGGCAATCTCGGCATTATGGACTACTACCGTATGAAAAATATTGAAGCTGATACTTCTATGCGCGAAACCATTGCGAAACCAGGAAGTTCAGGCGCATCAAACAAACCTTTAGGGTAATTGTTTATAGTAGTTAGGAGTTAAAAACTCCTGACTACTAACTCTTTTAGTAACCACTAAACCAAGATATCATGAAAAAGTATTTCCCATCCTCCGAACTCATTATTAATGAAGACGGTTCTGTATTTCATCTTCATGTTAAACCGGAACAACTGGCAGACAAAGTAATCTTAGTAGGCGATCCGGGACGTGTAGCACTCGTGGCTTCTCATTTCGACAGCAAAGAATTTGAAGTAGAAAGCCGTGAATTCAATACCTGTACAGGCACTTACAAAGGTAAACGCATCACCGTACTTTCAACCGGAATTGGATGTGATAATATTGACATTGTGGTAAATGAGCTTGATGCACTTGCCAATATAGATTTTAATACTCGGGAAGAAAAAGATAATTTCCGTCAGCTGGAACTTGTTCGTATAGGTACATGCGGCGGCTTGCAACCTAATACCCCCGTAGGAACATTTATTTGTTCGCGCAAATCCATTGGTTTCGATGGTTTATTAAACTTTTATGCTGGTCGTGATGAAGCTTGTGATCTTGAATTTGAAAAAGCATTCTTAGCTCACATGGGTTGGACTGGTAATATGTGTACTCCTGCCCCTTATGTCATCGACGAAGATCCGGAACTATCTGATCGGATTGCTCAAAACGATATGGTAAACGGAGTTACTATTGCAGCCGGAGGTTTCTTTGGTCCGCAAGGACGCGAATTACGTGTGCCATTAGCCGACCCTAAGCAAAACGAAAAGATCGAGGCTTTCGAATATAAAGGTTATAAAATAACCAACTTCGAAATGGAGAGTTCAGCTTTAGCCGGACTAAGCAAACTTATGGGGCATAAAGCCACCACTGTATGCATGGTAATAGCCAATCGCCTTATTAAAGAAGCAAATACAGGCTACCGAAACACCATTGATACCCTAATAAAAACAGTACTCGACAGAATTTGATGCACTCATTTGTTGCAATTGTTATCATATTCCTAAAGAAAAATATATCTTTGCTATTCAAAAGTAAAAATCAATATGAATATCAATCAAGATACTATTTGTGCAATTGCCACAGGTCAGGGAGGTGCAGTAGGAATGATCCGTGTTTCAGGGGCAGCAGCTATTATTATAACAAATAGTATATTTACTCCGATAAAGAGTGAACATTCCTTAGAAAACCGAAAACCATACTCTCTTACTTATGGACATATTTACAATGGAGAAGAGATAGTAGATGATGTATTGATTAGTCTTTTTCATGCTCCCCACTCCTACACCGGAGAAAATTCTACGGAAATTACTTGCCATGGTTCTTCTTATATTCTTCAACAAGTTATGCAATTGTTGATTGAAAAGGGATGTCGCCTGGCTCAACCCGGTGAGTTTACTCAAAGAGCGTTTTTAAATGGTAAAATGGACCTCAGCCAAGCAGAAGCTGTAGCCGATTTAATAGCTTCTTCGTCAGCAGCCACTCATCGATTGGCAATAAGCCAAATGCGAGGTGGTTTCAGCCAGGAGCTAAAACAACTACGTGAACAACTACTCAACTTCACCTCCATGATTGAACTGGAACTTGATTTCAGCGAGGAAGATGTAGAGTTTGCCGACCGTAACGAATTATTCCTGCTTGCCACTCATATTGAAAGTGTTATTTCGCGCCTTGTTCAATCATTTAGCATAGGAAATGCCATAAAAAACGGAGTGCCCGTTGCCATTATCGGCGAAACAAATGCCGGAAAGTCTACATTGCTAAACGTACTTTTAAATGAAGAAAAAGCCATTGTAAGCGACATCCATGGTACCACTCGCGACGTAATTGAGGACACAATCAACATAGGAGGCGTCACCTTCCGCTTCATAGATACAGCCGGTATCAGAGACACCAATGACACCATTGAGAATTTGGGAATTGAACGTACCTTTCAAAAGATTGAACAGGCTGAAATTATTCTTTGGGTAATTGATAGCAAGGAAGCTCAAAAACAGATCAAACAGCTTTCGCAAAAAATATTACCACTTATAGAAGACAAGCAACTAATACTTGTACTAAATAAGGCAGATTTACTCTCTGCTGAACAAGAAAAAGAATTGTCCTCTGTATTGACTGATTTAATTAACAAAGCAAACATACAATCTATTTCTATTTCTGCCAAACAACGCACACATACAGATCTTTTACAGAAAATACTTGTTGAAGCTGCGCATTTGCCAACAGTAACACAAAATGATATTATTGTAACCAACGTAAGACATTATGAAGCCTTATCGCAAGCATTAGAAGCTATACATCGGGTACAACAAGGATTGGAAATGCATATATCGGGGGACTTTTTAAGTCAGGACATAAGAAGCTGTTTGCATTTTTTATCTGATATAGTTGGGGAGGTTTCTAATGATTCGGTTTTGGAGAATATATTTAGGAATTTTTGTATCGGAAAATAATGGCTTAGAATTAACTGTAAACAACGGTAATCGATTAGCAATAAGTTTCTCATTTTGAGGGACTTTCTTCGTTTTAACACTTGCCCATCACTTTTTGTTAGTACCCGTTTTTCACCCTATTTTCGTACCGTATTTCTACCGCGAAACAATTTTGCGGTAAAGCCCGATGTCACACTGAGGCATTAGTTGACATGTGTTGACAATGGTTTACGTATGGTGACAGAAAGTAGGCGAAATTAAAACAAATAATGGTATGGAAGTAAAGCGAACTTGCCAATGGTGTGGTAAAGTGTTTATTGCCCAAAAGACGACAACGAAGTATTGTGGTCTTCAATGCGCACAGCGTAGTTATAAACAATGTGTACGTGAGAAAAGAGACGAACTAAAAAACAGTCAGGAACTCTTACGTCCTATTGTTGCTTTGGAGGGTCAGGATTACTTGACCTTTTCCAAAGTGGCAAGCCTGATGGGTACAAGCCGACAGTATATCTATAAGTTAGTAAAACAAGGCAAGCTACGCGCATCCAGATTGAGCGAAAGAATGTCCTTTATCCGCAGAGCAGATATTGAGCTAATGCTAAAATCTAAACCATACGAGCGCATTATACCCAAAGAAGAGATAAATATAGCAGAATATTACACCGCCGAAGAGATTGTAGAAAAATATAAAGTCAACACCAAATGGGTATGGACTTTTACCCGGCAAAACAAAATTCCCAAAACACGTATTCGAAAGTTCAATTATTATAGTAGAAAACATATTGATGCTGCTTTTGCTAAATATGAAGTTGATACAGAGTTATCCGAATGGTATAAGCCCGAAGACATAGTAGAGAAATACAATATGACTCGAAGTGCTATCCGAAGCCAAGTTTACCGGAACAATATCCCCTCCAAAAAAGAACATGGAAAGATATTCTATTCTAAATACCATTTCGACCTATCAAAATCAGAAAGTCTATGTAAAGAGGAATATTACTATACTGTACAAGAAGCTATGGCAGAATTCCATTTGACAAGGGATGCCGTTTATGGAGTCCTGCGGTTTCACAACATTGAAAGAATAAAAGCCGGCAGGTTCGTGAAGTTCCTCAAAATTGAATTTGATAAGGTGATGAGAACTTAGAAAGGATAATAATATCTCTTTAAATGATATAGAACTTATTCCCAAATGAAAATTCTCAGCAAAGCATCATTCAAGACCTTTACAACAACAATCAAGTATTAATTATAAAAAACAAGAAACTATGTTCGAATGTAAAACTGTAACACTTAGAACTCGCCCCATCAAACATGGGCAATTATCTTTCTATCTGGACTATTATCCAGGCTATAGAGACAAAGAAACAATGAAAGTAATCCGTCATGAGTCTTTAGGCATCTACATCTATGAGAAACCCAAAAACCGAAGGGAACGTGAATTTAACGAGCAAATGACCGAAAAGGCAGAAGCTATTCGTTGCCGCCGGTTCGATGCAATAGTTAACGAACGATATGACTTCCTCGACAAGAGTAAACTTAAAGGTGACTTTTTAGAATATTATCGCCGTCAGCTACGCAAGCATGACCAGAAATGGAAATTCGTCTATATCCACTTCAGCAATTTTGTAGGAGGTAAATGTATCTTTGAGGAAATAGACATCGACCTTTGTAATAGATTTAGAGAATACTTACTAACAGCCAAAAAGCTAAAGAGCAAAAAAGACACCATCTCTCAAAATTCTGCTGCCGGTTATTGGTCCACATTCCGGGGATTTCTCCAAGACCTGTATCGCGCCAAGCTGATACGTAACAATATTAACGACTTCTTGGATAAAATCGAAACGGAAGATATTGACAAAGATTTCCTTACCCAACAAGAACTGTGCAAATTAGCAGAAACGCCATGCGATATACCCGTTTTGAAAACAGCTTCGCTATTTGCGTGTCTTACCAGTTTGCGTATCAGTGATATTTTGGCTTTACGATGGGAAAATATTCAGGACTACTACGATGGAGGCAAGTATGTAAAGATTATCACACAGAAAACGAAATCCATTGATACCATTCCTATCAGTAAGGAAGCATTGGAACTTATAGGTAATACTGGCGAGGGAGTTATATTCAAAGGACTCAAACGTAGCATGACACAAGCTCCAATGAAAAAATGGATCAAATCTGCCGGAATAACCAAAAACATCACATTCCACAGCTACCGTAGAACCTTTGCAACTTTGCAAGCAGCAGCCGGAACGGATATTATCACCATAGCCAGTATTATGACGCACAGAAGCATTTCTACCACGCAACTCTATACAAAAACCGTTGATGCTAACAAGCGTAAAGCCTCTTCGAAGATCACGCTTAAACGACAAGAGTAACAGGCACAAACAAATCAAAACAGATATCCTGAGTATGATTATGGGTATGATTTAGATGGGAACCATTTAATTAGTGTAAAGATTCTGTTGTTATTGAGAAGCAATAAGCATTAATTGGAACTATGCAGATAATTTTGTCTGACTATTTTAAATCCAATTACTTACAGTTATGACTATCAAGGCAACAGAATTTACACTATTTTGGCTTATGCCGAGCATTGCTTTTGGGAGTATCGCTTTATTGGCATCTTATGAAATTGGCACCGATTTCAATCACCATTGGCTAATTGAATCTGGTGTCTTTCTTATTGTACTTTTTTTATTGTTAACCATTTACTGGCTACTACAAACAACACTTTCAGATGTTTTCTTTTCGAAAGCAAGCCCCACTCTTCTTCCCCTTTCAACAGACAATGTGCCATCGACTCTTCAAGACATTAAAATACAGAAAAACAGAAACCTTATCTCTGACACAAACTCCCCTATCGATAGAATTGTCAGCACTTGTCTGCATAAATCAGTCTTGATAGAAAGCGAAAAACAACAAAAAGCTAAATTGGATAAACAGAGAAGAACACTAATTCTTGTGGAATATACCAATGCAGTCCTGACCAACCACATGAAAAAAAGTCATTTAGAAATCATTCTGAAAAATGTCAATCTGTTTGCTACATCACCCGAAGCCAATTTTATTCCTATTGAGACGGATGGTTCTCTTAGCACGGCCGACCTTCGCCACTTCGCATGGAACATCGGTAAGAGATTGGGCTATGAACGAATGACACAAGCCAAATTCATCAAACAATGTTTTCCAAAGGAATTTATGAACTGCGAACTGCCTACTATCATCCGCAATCTTTCGGATGAAGTCTCATCCATTATAAAAATAGACAAACCCGATAAAGGAAGCTATGACTTTCATTGGGAAGCAATAGGGCTTGTCAACCCATTAGGTATATCTTCTGACAATCCTCCAATGGAGGTAACCTAAACTTATTTGGAAATGATTCCATGCTTATTCTAATCTTTGTATATCAGCATAAGGTCATTGAATTCCTTTACAGCGTTTACAAAAATAAATTATAATGAAGAACGAATTAACATTCAACGACCTTCCAATGGTTGTAAAGGAACTCTGCAACAAGGTTGAGAGTTTAGAAGAGACGCTGTTAAAACAAGTAACAAATCGGTCTGTTCCTATGTATGAAAATCGCCACACTCCAATGACTTCAGAAGAAGCTCGCGAGTATCTAAAGATGCCAAAATCAACTTTTTACTTCAAAGTAGGTAATGGTGAAATACCAGCCGTTAAGCAGGGTAAACGTTACTACCTTTACAAAGACGAACTGGATCAATGGTTGGAAACCGGCAGAAAAAATGCTCCTGCACTCTCTGCCGAAGAGATGAATGCTGCAATCTTGGCTTCTCACAAACGAAAACCTAACGCTACAAACTATTGAAGTATATGGAATACGGAAGGGAAAGAAAGCCAATGAAACAAGAAGATGTCTGGAAACTATGGCAACAGTCAATTCTTAGCATTACCAGTAATTATGAGAAGGCTCCGGAAGTATTAAAAATAGACGATATAGTAATCGGCACATTAGGTAATTTCAGCGCATCTATTGGTAAAGCTAAAAGCAAAAAAACATTCAATGTATCTGCAATTGTAGCTGCCGCCTTAAAAAACGGTATGGCATTGAATTATTCAGCCTCGTTTCCTGCCGACAAGTCGAATGTCATCTATATAGATACAGAACAAAGTTCCTATCATTGTTTAAAAGTAATGAAGCGAATACTTCGATTGGCAGGACTTTCTACAGAAGACAACTATCCTTATTTGCAATTTCTGGCATTACGCAAAAACACACCAGAAGAAAGAATAGCCATCATTGACGAAGCAATTTATAAAACAAACAATGTAGGATTAGTTGTCATTGACGGCATTAGAGATTTGGTTTACGACATTAATAGTCCTAGTGAATCGACCTATATCATTTCCAAACTTATGCAATGGACTGATGAGAAACAAATTCACCTTCATACCATCCTCCATCAGAATAAAGGAGATGAGAATGCAAGAGGACATATCGGTACAGAACTAAGCAACAAAGCGGAGACCATTCTCCAAGTTGAAAAGGATAAGGCAGACTCAAACATCAGTAAAGTCGAAGCCGTTCACATTCGAGCAATGGATTTCAAACCGTTTGCTTTTCGTATCAACGAACAGGCATTACCTGAAATTGTAGAGAATTATGTAGTGGAGAAAACAAAAGTAGGTCGCCCGTCCAAAGACCCATTCGATCCATATAAGGAAATTAGGATAGAGCAACATGAAAGGGCTTTAATATCTGTATTTGCAAAGAAGGAAGTTTATGGCTATGAAGAATTGCAGGAGGCACTGGTTGAAGCATACAATGATGCGGACTATCCTATCGGGCGTAATAAAGTCACTAAGGTTATCACATTCCTCAGGAATAAGCGAATAATTCTGCAAGAAAATGGTAAGAAGTATTCACTCAACCCGGACAGGTATTACTAAGCCCAGACACTTTACTTTATTCCATGTGCCTATATATTAAGATTAACTAAAGCACTATCTTTAAATATGGATGGAGTTCCCGATTTGAGAGCTCCATTCATACACTTTTCACGTCAACTATACACGCAGCTTGCTGCCACTTTAGTGCCTTTTCCCATTGCAAATTTTGCAAATGGGGTATTAGGCTACCCCACTGATAAATCAGTGTGATATTGGGCAAGCCTCAATATGTTTCATTTGACCTATTGAAATGTCATTCCCCATTGCACTACTTAATACGATAATTGTACCTTAACGCCTTTTTTATAAATGGTATATTAATAAAATTCTAAAAATAAATGATAATATGATCTACGGGTACATTAGAGTAAGTAGCGACAAACAAACTGTCGAGAATCAACGTTTTGAAATTAATAACTTCTGCGAACGTGAGAATATGAATATTGATGGTTGGATAGAAGAAACCATTAGTGGCACCAAATCGTACAATAAACGAGAACTTGGCAGACTACTTAATAAAGTACAGAAGGACGACCTAATCATCTGTGCCGAACTTTCGCGTCTTGGGCGTAATCTCTTCATGATTATGGAGATCCTTAACATTTGCATGACCAAAGAGTGTCGTGTATGGACTATAAAGGATAACTATCGATTGGGAGAAGACATTCAAAGTAAAGTTTTAGCTTTTGCCTTTGGTTTATCAGCAGAAATAGAACGTAATCTTATTCGTTAAAGAACTAAAGAAGCTTTGGCGAGAAAAAGCTGGAGGTAAGTATATTGGACGTGAAGCTGGTAAGAGGAATACCTATTTAAACGTCATTTGCGTTTCAAAGTATGATTGCGTTCGCAGAAAATTTAATACAGGATGGAGTATACTAGCCATTGCAAAAAAAATAAAAGCAGCTAGGGATCCCCTCTATATAAATACCTCGCATGCACGGAAATTAGAGAACCTATAAAATCAAATAATAGTAGATGAGAAAGAGGAATTTATTGAGTCTAAGAATAACGGAGGGCAGCACCTTCTTGGAGGGAGTGCAGTCTTCCGCTTATCAAACTAATATCTAATGAATAACCCCAAGGCAGAGCCCCGAGGAATTCTCTTGATTAAAATAATAGTACCCCGAAATCAATTACTTCCTCCTTTGTATGGTGCATACTTTTCTTTAATATAGTCATTGTACTTGTCGTATATTCCACTCTTGAAGTCATTGATAACCTCATCGTTGACATTTAGAATTCGCTGAAAAAGCATATTGCTTTGACGACAACTGTAATCAACTAACTCAGGTTCATTTACATAAAGATAAGCAATGTTTATGTTTACGCCACCACATACGGTACTACTCTCACATGAAGGGCATCTGTTATTACGCATTTGTTCTAATGACGAAAGAAACTTCTTATAATCTTCTGTCTCAAAACAGTCATTAAGACTATCGACTTCTACAGGACTTCCAATACAATAATGAATGTCGTTTGGACGACCAAATGTATACATTCTACCATCTGGATTCATGGCTATTTTTCGTTCAAACCAGAATTTTCGATGTTGCAAATCTCTTCTGAGATTAGCAAACTCTTCAAAAGTTGAATAGCTAATATCAAACTCTTTGTCGGTTAGCCATATGCGATACACCTGTTCAAAATTTTCTGCGAGTTCTTCTGGAGACATAATTATATCAACATTATTCTTTGCGTAACCTCTCTTTTCTATAGGAAGAGTCTTGAAAGAAATATGATTGTATTTAAACCAGTTGTATATATCGAGTAAGTGCGTAGCTGAAGATTTGGAGAGCGTGCAAAAGCACTTAAACCGACCTCCTTTGTTTCGCACTTTAAATACTATTTCTTGAACCTTTTGAGTTTGTTGACGGAGCAAGTAATTATATGGACCATCAAAAGACAAATTAATCAGTACATTGTGTTCGTTAAGGAGATCTATAAACTCATTGGTAAGAAGTAAACCATTGGTAACAATCTGATTATTTATCTGTGTGCCAAACTTTTGCTGTAATTCTCGTTGTTTGGTGTAAAAATTATTATAAAAGTCAATGCCAGCCAAAGTAGGTTCACCGCCATGAAAAGTTACCTTAACCTTTTTATATTCCTGACATGCCTTTTCCATAAACAAATATGCAGTCTGAAGATTCAGTTTCTCGGTCTGAACGAAAGCATCACCATTAAAACAATGTTTGCACTTCATATTGCATGCCATGGTTGGCTTTATTGTTATATCTATTTGCTCTTTCATTATTCGAATCCTTTATAAAATTTACCATTATTGTATTCTAAAACATTATAATTACTCACAGCGGAGTAACAAAAACTATACTTTTCGCATGAACTGCGGCACTCTAATACTGGAGTATAACATTCAAAATTCCATTCGTGTGCATTATCCTTAAAGAATACCTGTGCATCAGGACAGTCCATACATAGAATATTATCATCCAAACAAAGTAATTTTACGCAGGTGTCGAAAATTTTTATTTTAAGATTCTTGCTAACATAAAAATTAAAAAAAGTATTTGTACATCGAGCTGCTTGTCGATGGGTCACGGACGGACAATTGTTCTTATGGGAGATAATTGTATCTGCCATTTTAGTAATATGAACAGCATGATTTATTGGCAATTGGTCAAGGACAAGAAGAGTTCTTTCAACTTCAATTTCATTGCTTGCCATTACATTATTCACTATTACCTTTACGTCAATTAAACAGTCCAAAGTCTTGATATAATCAAAACTTTTAATCATCTCAGCGAAGCTACTTTTGATTTTGGTAATTGAATCATGAAGTTTCTCATGTCCATGTACAGGTATAACAAATCGATAGTGCTTATCAAGGAAGGATAAGTCATATTGGAAAAGACGCCTACCATTAGTGTATATTAAAGTCTCGCATCCAATTTTTTTTAATGATTTTAGGATTCCGATGATGTTTGAATGAAGAAAAGGTTCACCGCCATTGATGATAACACGATCATGCTTACCAACATTATGCCTCCGAAGATACTCAACGAATTGTTCAATTTCAATTTCGTTATGCACTACACCTGAATGAATTGTATTGTGCGAGTAACAAAAAGCACAACTAGAATTGCATGTATATGTTACATTAAAATAGAATATACGCTTCATAGCTTTACCTTTAGTTTAGGACATCGTATATCACCACGTCCAAGTTCTTTAAAATAGTTATACGACATGCCTACACAGCCGCCATTGCAATACTTCAAAAACTCACACTCTTTGCAGATTGAATCATCCTGCACACTATAGTTTGTAAACTTTAGAGCATTCGCGCCAGTCAAAATCTGAGAGAGAGCATTCTCCTTAATATTACCTAGACAAAAGTCTGTTAAACAAGTACATGGATATACATTAAGGTCTGGATATATATAAATTTTATCTCTTCCACTACCACAATTTACGCAAGATTTATCGGTAAACATTCCATCTAACTTATCCTTATATTTTACAAATAAATCAAATGAAAAGAGTTTTTGAATTTTCATTCGAAAATCAACATATTCAAGCATCTTATCTGCGAAAAGATTCCATTCTTCCGCTGTCATCATATTTTCAAAAGAAGCATTACCAAAAGGCATTTCGTAGGAGATTGTCCAGTACTGCATCTTCTTGAAATTCGATAGTGTATCAGCCAGTTTTAGCATGCTTGATACATTCTTTCTGCTAACAACAGTTGCCACTATATAAGGCACAGATAAATTATCAAGCTTTGTGATAGTATTTATGATTTTTTGGTATGTACCTTTCCCTCTAATTAAATCATGAGCATATTCTGTTCCGTCTAAAGATATCTGTACTCTCATGTTTGACTTGAAGAAATCCTCATGAACAAAAAAGTCATTCATTCCATTGGAGCAAATAGAAACAGTCTTAGCAATATCTGCAAGCCTATGCACGATTTTCTCAAAGTCATGGCATAGGGTTGGTTCACCACCTGTTATTACTATGTCATGATTTTGAAACTCTTGTATTCCTTTAATATTATCAAGCATATTGAGTGTTAACTCATAGGAGTGTTTGTGCCCACGAATACACATCTTGCAATTGAGATTACATCTTTCTGTAAGTAGTAAGTATATTTGCATGATTATGAATTTGATATTATCATTGCCTAAATAAATCTCGGGCTCTCTAATGAAAGAGTAGCCCGAGATCGTAAATGTAAAATCTCAAGATTTTACATAAGGATTCGAACTCTCAAACACTTGTTTATGGGTTCTCAATCCAGCAAGCCATAGCAATAATGCTATTGAGCTCACATTCTAGCTTGTTTACTTCTTTTGTAGACATAAATTAATGATTAAAATTAATAAAATTACACCAAATCATCTAATTCGTCATCAAGCCAATAATCACCATCATCGTCTGCACTATACTCAATCCAAACGTTATGAAGATCATCGCTTAATTCACTGATTAAATTATCTGTTATTTTTGTTCTATTATAGCATGAGCGAATTTCATCTTCGTCAATACTTACATTGTCTTCATTGTATAAAACAGCATATGTATTTGTATAACGAACATCATGACAATCAGAAGAATGCTGATATGCCTGATTCCCAACATACCAAACAGAACGTGTTACATACTTCACTTTACCTCTCATATTTTTATTTTTTTAGAATGTATTGCTAATACCATTAAAGGAGTTAATGCATTTGACGGTAGAGAACACTTAGCAATAGACCTGTCGCCATTCCTATCACACTTGTTATTCCGACAAGGGGTATAGTAGGAATTATTACACATGCTGCAGCTAACTTAGAAAAGGACAATTCAACACTCTTGGGGCTAGGCTTACCACCTATCTGCATAAGATGCAAAACCATTGCTTTGAAGTAGGAATATGTCCCTTCGTAGTCAACAATACCTGCACTAGCAATATTGTCCATTTCATTTTCCGAAACATCGAATAGACTTGATATTTCAGAAATACCAGTCAGAGAAACCATTTGGGATTTAGACATAGAAATTATTTCGTCACTAGTATATATCCTCAATTTCGGGGCCGCGTTGAGTGCGAGTTGGTATCTCTTGTTATAGACATCCAATCGGACTCTAAGTACAGATAAACATTTTTCGAAACTTTTCTTGTTTAGGAATCCCGTCTCTTTGAGAAATATTCCCATTTGCGTTGGAGTACAGCCTGACATTTCTGCGAGTCTCGCTTGTGTTAATCCAGCAAGAGGCATTCGATTCCTTACAATTCCTTCTATCATACAGATATTGTTTGAGTCAAGATTAAATAAATAACAATACAAAAGTAATGAAACAATCCCAAAACATTAAATATCGATAGTGAAAAATATCGTTTAACGTGATATTTGTTTTGTTGTTGGCAAGATTCAATATACAATAAAGCATCTAAGCAACCTCAAGCATTCATCTGAATTATCAATAAGAGTATTCGTCATAACATCTTCGTTTTGTTAGATTTTACATATTCACTAAGAATGAAACATTTTTTCAAGTTCCTTTATTTGCGTTATGAGAGATTCAAACGTAGGAACTTCTCCACTTAGCACCATTCACATGAGTAAAACATTCACGGTAATGATGGATAGTCATCCATAATTCATCATTAGAAACAGCATTCAATGCTATCTCAGTTTTCATCATCATTGCCAAGTCATAAAGATGACGCGACTTTCTATTCGCATCACCCATAGAGGTTGTCGAAAACAACTCATGCCTAATATCCGGTAATGTAATTGTACATTTTACCTGTTACCACAAATTATTCTTTACCTCATTTCAGAGTTCAAATCCTCTATAATTCTCTTATTAAACTCTTTATCCTCTCCACGAAGCAAGCGCACCAACTTATACACTGTAGTACAAGGATTATGTGTTGCATAACGAGCATCATCGAAATTATCTGTTTGATTCTGCGCATAACGAATAGCACGAGCTTCATCACCGTAAGTAGTCATCGCTATGTGTGAATTTGAATCATTCTTCTGATAGACATATTTTACTTTCTGAGTATATAACGGAGACTCATTCACATGTTTACTGATAGTTTTCTTATACTCTTCACGACTCATCGCTGTTACGCGATTCACGAAATGAAAGACATACCATAATTCAAATGCCTCATTGCTCCAGGCACATCCAATGTCATATTGCTCTGCTTTAGTTATAGCGGCATTGAATGCCGAAGCCGGGAAATCGTCCTTGTCAAACACTGCCCAAACGGTATCGTATGGTGCACCAGAAGCTATCGCCTTATCCCGTAGTTCAATCGCTTTATCCACCACTTGCATTGTATTTATCTTTCCACCTTCGCACTCAATATCATAAACCATACTTCCGTATTGCATCTGGTCAAATGATTGGAAGTAATTAGGTTCTGTCTTTTCACCCTCGCATACTATCAATATACGACAACGCACTTTAACGTCATCATGAACTGCCTCTCTGTAACCATACCATTCTAGATTTATTGATGAAAGTTTCTTCTTCTTTCCCATAGCTACAACGGTTGTTCAATGGTTTGCAAATAAGGAATGGCACCATAACGCCCTTTTATATAATTTCGTTCCAGATTGCCATCTCCTCTCGGCTTGGTCCCATCAGGTAAAACAATATGCATCAGGCTGTAAAGGTCTGTAGATTCTGTTTTATCCTTTTCGGTGAACCAGATCTGGTCCCGGCGTAACAAATGAGAAGAGAGCAGGTTGGTGTCATGTGTGGTAAACAAGAGTTGGGCATGATGCGGATTGGTTTTCTCATTACTAAAGAGTTTGATTATATGCTGAGAAATCAACGGGTGCATTTTTGCATCCAATTCATCCATCACCAATAGCCGACCGTGACGTAGTGTTTCAAATAACGGCCCTGCCAACTCAAACAGTTTTTGAGTACCTTGCGATTCACAATACTCGAAACGGAAGCGCTGTTTACCTGTTATTTCTCCATCTCGGTTATAGACATTGTGCATAGTAAAGACATCTATCGCTTTTCGACCTTTTTCTATTTCACGCTCAGCAGCTTCTATATCAACGAAACCCAACTGCAAGTCCTTGAAAAATTGCAAAGCATCAACTGCTTCTGCTTCTTCATTCAAGAACAGCCTTTCCGTGAAACCCTCATACCCCTGGCTACTTAATCCGGATATGACAGTATATCCGGAGTTAAAGAAATCCAACACATTTTTGCTGATTACCCCGCCAAGCTGGGCGGCCAACGACAGAAACAAACGATTGTCATTGGTTCGTTCTTCCAGACCGACACCTTCGGCAAAAAGCATTTCGTTCACACCAATGCCTTCTTCATCACGGACGAAATAAGGCTGTTCTTTTTTATTCTTTTTGTTTATAAACAACCATTCACGTTCAATCTGCCGTGGGGTATAGTTAAAGCCATATCTTATACGAGTCTCATCTGTATCCAAATATACAATCTCAAAATGAGTAGCTTGGTTTCCAGCCCCTTCTTTCAAGAGAAATGGGTCGTAAAGCAACAAATCATAGTCGTTCAGCTTTACCGAATTCAACACCATGTTCTTCATGGCAGCCAATGCCATTACCAGATTACTCTTTCCGCTGGAGTTTGCACCATATACAGCTGCAGCAGTCAAGTATTTGTACCGTCCCTCTGTTACCACACATTCTTTTGGGGTATCTTGTATGCTGTTGGGCATCATTGAAAACGTTCTTTCTATCAGAAAAGAACGATAATTACCTACTGTAAATTGCAATAATGTTGCCATAGAATTACTTCTTTTATACTATAATGCTTCAAAAATACACAATAAATTGATTGCATACTATTAAACTGAGAAAAAATCTCATTTTCAACACCTACCAAAAAAAAATAAAATACAAAAGAGTGATAATTCATTGAAGTAGCACAAAGGAACAATATACTAATCAAGTATTAGGGAAAATACTTATTGTAATGACACATCCTGAATCTCTACATTACCCTCTGAAAAATATAAGCTGACAGAGAAAGGAGTTATTGTCTTAATACTATAACCTGAAGAGAGCGTCTAATTTATTCGCTTTGTCGCAAAAATAACACATTTTTTCGACCAATAGTTGTTTCTTGAAATATTTTTGTCACTAATCTAAAATCAATTGTCATTTCATTTTATTTTGTGGCCTATGCTCTCAATTCTAATAAATCGACTTTACTTTATTGTCGTACTCTATATATACGATATATTAAAGTAAAGGTAGGGAAGAAAGACAAAGAATCGTTTTCTTCTCTACCTTCAAAATCAGAAACTTGTAAAGCATACACGTGATATCATCCACTACCTAAGCAATATTAATGGCGAAACCTCTACCCCAAGAGACACCTATTCGTTAATGAAAAATAAAAACGTTAAAAGTGAGCGTTTTAACACACAGGAACAAGGAGTTTTTCTAACTTTCTACCTTTTAAAGACCAAAACAATGAACACCAATAAGTTATATATGTTGTATTGGAAAATGAAAGTAACCACATAAACCACCAAAACATCATCCCATTAAAAGAAAGTAACCACCAACAAACAAAAAACCATAAATAACCCTTCATAAACACTCACTCATAAACAACACATTCCTATTTAACATCACAAATAACATCACCAATATTTGCACAAAAAAATATTCTTTTTACCTTTGCGGCTATTTTTAACAAATTCTTTAATAATATGAAAATAAGACTATTTACCATGAGGCATTACATTGCTTTGTTCTTATCTCTTTTTTCTTTATTTTCTTGTGTAAATCAGCTTGATAAAGAAGAGGAAACAATCGAACAAGGAACTATTCCCATTAACATTTCCACTCGCGTTCAATCCAGTAAGACTCGTGTTACAAATACTTCTTTTGATGTTGATGATGCCATAGGACTTTATGTATTGGTTCAACCTGCTACATTGGAAGAAACAAGATACATTGACAATACTAAATTTACATATAACTCCTCACAATTATTTGTAAATGAAGAGTCTATCTTCTATCCGGAAGGAAATAAATCTTGTAATTTTATTAGCTACTTCCCCTATACCAATGAAGGAGTTAAGAAAGGTACAAACAAGATTGATGTAAGCATAGAGAAAGATCAGAGTAGCCCTCAAGCTTTTTCGAGTTCTACATTTATGGTGGCCAAAGCTACCAATATCACAGCTACCGAAGAAACTATTGATTTATTGTTTAAGCATAAATTCACTCGTTTAAACATACAGATAAACCCTGGAAAGTATTATGATTTGAATGAACTTCTAACAGCCAACCCTACTGTTAGGATAAAAGGAATTAATACCAAAGCAAGTTATGACTTTGTCACCAATAAAATTTCAGAACAAGACACCCCAGAAGATATCATTCCTTATGGATCATGGAGTATAGTCGATAATGTACTTAGTGGAAAAAGTGCGATTGCTATTCCACAAACCCTTCAGGCTCCTCACACCATTATCGAATTAATTATAGATGGAAAAGTTTATGAATGTAAAATTAAGGATGATTTCATATTATCAAGCGGAAGTGCAGAAGATATCACTATTCACCTTTCGGCTTCTACGCAAGTAGTAGAAGTTTCCATCAATCCCAGTATTGAAGGTTGGGGAGAAGCTAATCCCAATGAAATAGATGCCGAAGAAGTTTCTGGTCCCTCTATACATATTCCTAGCTTAAGCTTTGCTAAATCGAATGTGTACAAAGTCATTAGTCAGGGAAAACAAGTAGCCGAAATCTGTAAAGAATACCTTTGCAGTGATATTTTAAATAGTCAGGCGATTGTAATCTATCCTGTTCAAAACGGACAAACGAATCTGGCAAAAGGACTTATATGCCAACTCATAAATGAAACCAAACAAGTGCATGGTGGGGAAATAGAATGGAACAAGAATACTAATACTTTCATTTACCAAGAAGGAAATTCATCAGCTATTGACTATATTTACATTACCGATAACAACGAAATATCAACTACCGAAATAAGTAACCCAATTCAAATTTACCATCTCCCTGATATACTTACTGATACCCGTGGCAGTGAAACAATCACCTACCCCATTGTAAAAATAGGAACCCAATATTGGATGCGCAGCAATCTGAAAGCAACTAAATATGCAGATGGTACAGACATTACAAAAGGAGAAAATTTCAAAACAGTAGTTGCTAAATATTGCCAACCTAATGCTTTTTACTATTTTTACAATTCGGCTGCCATTGCCCATAAACCGCTTGCACCGCAAAGCTGGAGAATTGGGAATGAGTCTGATTGGGAAATTCTAAACAAATATATCGACAACAATGTTTCCTTAATAAAAGGAGGCACTTTTTGGGGAGAAGATAAAGCAAACAACTTAACCGGATTTAATGGAGTTGCCACAGGACTGTATAATGAAGTTCATACCTATCAGGATGCAAATAAAAATTGGTTTGCATTTTATTGGTGTACAGAAAACAGTAACCCTCAATTAACTCTTCATTCCCTTTATTTGTCTTCTCATAATAATGCACTAAATACGGGCAGCAATAAGGATGTTTTAGGCGCCTGCATTCGCTGCATAAAAGAATAAACCCTCCTCAAAACACTCATTTATAGAGAGAATACCCTATTTTAATATAAGGTATTCTCTCTTTTTATTTGCCAATACCTCATAAAAATATACTTTTGTAGCTTATAATGAATAAATATATAAGAATATGCTTTCATATAAACAGGTCATTGTCTTGTTTGCATTTTCAGCTATTGCAAACTTTCTGCATGCCCAATTTGTAAATTACGGTACTGACCCTTATAAATACAAATGGAATATTGTCAACACCAATCATTTCAAAATTGTATATCCTCAAGGAAATGACTCAACAGCCTATCGATACGCTACACTATTGGAGACTGCTTATCCTTATGTTCAACAAACAATTGGGAATTCCAAAGACAGGAAATTTCCGGTGATTCTGCATCCTGGCAATATGCTATCGAACGGAATGGTATCCTGGGCACCAAGACGCATGGAGATAATAACTACTCCTTCTTCCGATTTATATGCTCAACAATGGGACAGGCAACTTGTCCTTCATGAATCAAGACACCTATTCCAAACCAACAAAGTGATTCGTGGCATTTTTAAACCGCTTTACTACGGACTTGGTGAACAAGCTGCCGGCGTAGCTTCATTCTTATTACCCACATGGTTCTTGGAAGGAGATGCCGTAGCTACCGAAACCGCTTTATCAAATAGCGGGAGAGGAAGATTACCTGAATTTAATATGATCTATCGTGCCCAAATGCTTTCCAACGACTTTTATTCTTTCGATAAATGGTTTCTTGGCTCATATAAGAATTATACAGGAAGTAAATATGCATTCGGATATAATCTAACTGCTTTTGCACGACATCAATATGGTGCCGATGTATGGAACAAAGTAACCGCCAGATATGCCGACCGCATATTAAACCTCCCTCCATTCTCCAATGCTCTAAAGCACCATACAGGTATTCGCCCTCAAAAGCTGTTCCAACAAACATTCTCTTTTTTAAATGAAGAATGGAACATACAAGAGAAAGAATATCAACAATCCGGCTTCTCTCCCACTCCTATTTCTCCGGTCAATAAGGAGTATACCGAATACAAGTATGCTCAATCGTTGAATGATTCCACAGTAATCGCTGTAAAATCAAATTTAAGTGAACTTAATTCGCTAATATCCCTAATAAACGGAAAAGAAAAAAGGATTACTTATTTAGGGAATATAAACAGCCGTATCACACTTAACAACAATAAAGTGTATTGGAGTGAATATGTTTCCGGTCTGCGATGGACGCATCAAAACTACTCGGTTATTAAATGTTTAGACTTAGAAACAAAGAAAACTACAACACTAACATCTCGTCAACGTTATCTGACTCCGGCTGTTGACTCAACAAACAAAAAGATAGCTGCTTCTTGTGTATCAACAGCTGGAAAGAACCGGATAGTATTGGTTAATGCCGAAAATGGAAATGAAATAACCACCTTTGATACCCCTCAAAATGCATTTGCAAAAGAAATCGCTTATGCCGGAGATAATAGAATTATAGCCATTTTAATAGATAGCAACGGAATCAATATACAGGAGCTCGATATAAATACAGGCAAGTGGAAAGAGCGTTTAAAACCCACTTGGGCCAATATCAGTTCTCCTATATGGACAAATGATAAGCTCTATTTTGAATCAGGCTTGAATGGCACCAACAATATTTATTGTTTGGAAGATAATTCATCCAATCCTTATCAAATAACATCTGCTCGTTTTGGTGCATTCACTCCTTCATTATCATCCAACGAAAAGGATTTGATTTTCTCAGATTATCAATCTACCGGTTATCAAATAGCATCTGTGCCAATCAATAAGCTACAAAAGAAACAGGCTAACTTCAACAATCCTTATAAACATAAATTAGCTGAGACAATCAGTCAACAAGAAAACTTCAATTTGGATACAGCTACCATAGCATCTGTTGAATTTAAGCCCAAACGTTACTATCGCCTTCCACACTTATTTAAGATACATAGTTGGGCTCCTTTTTATTATGACGTGTCCGATGTTATCAATTTAGACACTGATGACATTAGCACAATTGTAAAACCGGGAGCAACCATATTATCTCAAAATACGCTTAACACTTCTATCGCTCAGGCAGGATGGTACTACAAAGACAACTATCACCACGGTAAACTGGCATTTACTTACATGGGATGGTATCCTGTGGTAGATTTATCGGTTGACTATGGTGCAAAAGCCTTTACAATGTCATGGACACAAAATGAAGAAACAGGAAAAGAAAGCATCCGAGGAAGATATACCGATCGCAACCTGATAGAAGCAGAAGCCAGAGTATATATACCATTCAACCTGACTCGCAATCATTATACTCGTGGGTTCCAGCCATCTGTAACCTATTATTATACTAACAATGAGTATCAGCAATTCAACAGCAGAAAATACCGCAATTTTCAATATATGCTTTCGGAATTAAGATTCTACAATTACCGCAAGATGGCTAAACGTGACATACTTCCCCGATGGGGATATCAATTACGTTTGCAACATATATTCTCTCCTTTCAATTCCGAGAATTACGGACATCTGTACGCAGCCCGACTCACCACTTATCTTCCCGGTATTATAAACAATAACGGATTAATGTTGCGTTTTGGGTATCAGTTTCAAGATCTTGACGACAAAGCATTGTATCTACCTAAACGAATCATGACTGAACCGAGAGGATATAATTATTTATATAGTACACGCCAATTAATGACTTTTAGTGCCGATTATTCATTCAGTATCATTAGCCCCGATTTCAGTTTGGGTTCATTAATGTATATACGACGCGTACGAAGCAATGCATTTTACGATCTATATCGAAATCAAGCATCTAAAAAAGCATCATGGAATACGCAAAGTTCCTACGGTCTTGATGTGATCTTAGACTGTAATCTGCTTCAAATTGAATTTCCTATATCATTGGGAGCACGCATCATAAACCCAATAAATTATGGAAAACTACAGGCAGAAGCACTATTCTCAATCAGTTTTTAGAAATAAGTTCGGATAAAGTGTTTATCTTTAACCCCGAAATAAATATTCATATTTTAAATTGTAATTATTATGGCAAGTAGAAGACAACTCAAGAAGAATGTTAATTATATTATTGGAGAGTTATTTGCAGAGTGTTTGATTAAAAGCATGAACACCCCTGAAACCAATAAAGAGAAAGCCGATAAAGTATTAACAGATATTCTGATGGTACAAGATGATTTCATCAGTCGTATCAGCCATACAGAACCTGGAAATGTAAAAGGCTTTTATAAAAAGTTTCGCGAGGACTTCAATACAAAAGTAAACGGAATTATTGAAGCTATTGAGGATCTGAAGTAAAATGAAGAAAGCTATTTATGGTTTTATCTACCAAAAGATTTTGGGATGGAAAGCAGTATGGACAGTCCCAATGTATGATAAATGCGTAATATGCGCTGCTCCTCACACATCCAATCTGGATTTATTTATTGGTAAACTCTTTTATGGAACAGCCGGAGGTAAAACTAGTTTCATGATGAAAAAAGAATGGTTTTTCTTTCCTTTGGGTCTTTTCTTTAAAGCCGCAGGTGGAATACCGGTAGATCGGAAGAAAAAAACATCACTGGTTGATCAAATGGTGGAAGCATTTGCCAAAAGAAAGAAATTTCATTTAGCAATAACTCCGGAAGGTACTCGCAAAGCGAATCCTAACTGGAAAAAAGGATTTTATTACATTGCATTAAAAGCCAAAGTTCCTATTATATTAATAGGTATAGATTATAGAACAAAAACTATTTCAGCAGCAAAGTCACTATTTCCTACTGGAGATATAGAAAAAGACATGCGCGAAATTAAACTTTACTATAAAAACTTCTCAGGAAGGCATCCCGAGAACTTTGCACTCGGAACTATTTAATGCATGAGAGTAACCATACTGCAAACTGATATTTCCTGGGAAAATAAACAGGAAAACCTGCTTAAGTTGCAAAAACATTTGGAAAAGCTTCGGGGTACTACCAATTTGGTTGTACTCCCGGAGATGTTTTCCACAGGATTTAGCATGAACAGTCGCCAGCTTGCAGAACCAATTGATGGCCCCACTATTCAAACACTTCGAGAATGGGCCATTAAATATCAAACGGCTTTAACAGGAAGCTACATTGCCTCCGACAGCAACCATTTCTATAACCGGGGCTTTTTTCTCACACCGGATGGTCAATCTTACTTTTATGACAAAAAGCATCTGTTTAGAATGGGAGAAGAATCGAACCATTTCGCAGCAGGTAACAAAAGACTTATCATTCCTTATATGGGATGGAACATTTGTTTACTAATTTGTTACGATCTTCGATTTCCTGTATGGGCCAGAAATACACATAACGAGTACGATTTACTTCTTTATACAGCCAACTGGCCAGATTCAAGACACTTGGTATGGGACACCCTATTGCCAGCCCGTGCTTTAGAAAACATGAGCTATGTGTGTGGAGTCAATAGAGTTGGCACAGACGGAAACAATCTTATTTACAGTGGAGGAAGTAAACTATATTCGGCAAAAGGAGAGTTATTAGCAGCCATTCCGGATCATAAAGAAGACGCAATAACCGTTGAACTTTCCCTATCTTCCCTGCAACAATTCCGAAATAAATTTCCAGTCTGGAAAGATGCAGATGAATTTAAGTTTTGTTAAAACGAATATAAGAAACCAACAATACCTACAATAAGGTAGTTTTCATAAAAAAGTTCTTTCGTATCTTTGTTCACGTAAAAGAACAGTTTGAGACTTTAGTCTGACACAACTTAATGAATAATTAATTTATGAAAACAAATCTTAGTTCTCAGATTACACTTAACCGTGTATCCCCCAAATACTACAAACCTGAGAATGCTTTTGAGAGATCGGCACTGACCCGATTTGAGAAGATTCCTACTGACATTTTTGAATCTGCCGAAGAAGGAGCCAAGCACATTGCTAATGAAATAGCACAAACCATCCGCAATAAACAAAAGGATGGCAAGTTCTGCGTCATAGCTCTTACAGGTGGACATTCTCCACGTAACGTATATGAAGAGCTCATCCGAATTCACCAAGAGGAGAAACTAAGTTTCCGGAATGTAGTAATATTCAATTTATATGAATATTATCCACTGGCTCCGGATGCAATTAACAGCAACTTGAATTCTCTGAAAAACATGTTGCTCGATCATGTGGATATAGACAAACAGAACGTATTTAGTCCGGACGGTACCATTCCCAAAGAAGCCATTTTCGATTTTTGTAAATTGTACGAGCAACGTATAGAAACTTTCGGAGGTATCGATATTGCCCTCCTTGGTATAGGTCGCGTTGGTAATATTGCTTTTAATGAACCCGGTTCTCGCATTAATTCCGTTACCCGGTTAATTATGCTTGATAACGGTTCAAGAAATGATGCATCCAAGTCTTTCGCTAATATCGAAAGTACACCGGTAAGTTCCATTACTATGGGAATATCTACCATTATGGGAGCTAAAAAGATATTCTTAATGGCATGGGGAGAAGATAAAGCCGAAATGATTAAAGAATGTGTTGAAGGCAATGTTACAGATACCATTCCGGCATCTTATTTGCAAACTCATAATAAGTCGCATATCATTATAGATCTTTCTGCCGCTGCCAACTTAACTCGTATCCGTCGCCCTTGGCTTGTAACCTCTTGCGAGTGGAACGACAAATTAATCCGTAGTGCAATAGTCTGGCTATGTGCAATTGTTAAGAAACCAATTTTAAAGTTGACAAACAAAGACTACAATGAAAACGGTTTGAGCGAGTTATTGGCACTTTACGGCTCCGCATACAATGTTAACATAAAGATATTCAATGATTTTCAGCATACCATTACCGGATGGCCGGGCGGCAAACCGAATGCAGACGATACTTATCGACCCGAACGCGCCAAACCTTATCCTAAACGGATTATAATCTTCTCTCCTCACCCGGATGATGATGTAATCTCAATGGGTGGAACTCTCCGAAGACTGGTAGAGCAACAACACGAGGTACATGTAGCTTACCAAACATCGGGGAATATTGCGGTTGGCGACGAAGAAGTAATTCGCTTTCTTCACTTTATCAATGGCTTTAATCAGCTTTTCGACAATGCAGCAAACTCTGCTATCAATGAAAAGTACGCTGAAATTCGTCAATTCCTCAAAGATAAGAAAGAAGGAGATATAGACTCCAAAGATATTCTGACTCTAAAAGGGTTGATACGCCGCGGAGAGGCTCGTACAGCCTGTACATTCAATAATATTCCGTTGAATCGCTGCCATTTTCTGGATCTTCCATTCTATGAAACCGGAAAAATTCAGAAAAGCCCGATCAGTGAAGCAGATGTAAACATCATCCTTGATCTTATACGAGAGATAAAACCGCATCAAATCTTTGTAGCAGGTGACCTTGCAGATCCGCACGGCACCCATCGGGTATGTTTGGATGCCGCATTAGCCGCTATTGATGTAGAAAAAGAAGCCGGAGCAGAATGGCTGAAAGAATGTCGTATATGGATGTATCGTGGAGCATGGGCAGAATGGGAAATCGAAAACATTGAAATGGCTGTTCCTATCAGCCCCGAAGAACTCCGCGCTAAACGTAATTCGATTCTGAAACATCAGTCTCAAATGGAAAGCGCACCATTCTTAGGCAATGATGAACGTCTTTTCTGGCAACGCTCCGAAGATCGAAACCGAGCAACAGCTGCATTGTACGATAATTTGGGATTAGCTTCTTACGAGGCCATGGAAGCATTTGTAGAATACATTCCTTATAATAAATAAAGAGAACCCTATAAAAAGACTCCTTGCATAATTAGCCAAGGAGTCTTTTTATTTTAAAGCACCTGTCTTTTTGTATCCTTTGATTGTCTTTTTGTAGATATGGTTGACTCTTTAACGACTCAACCAATGAAAGAAAAGAAGTCCAACGATGCTCACGCTTTTCATTTTCGGATTCGT
>NZ_QVMK01000024.1 GCF_010500995.1 Bacteroides sp. 224
GCCTGGACTTTTAATACATACGATGGGGAAAATTGCCATCGCATTTATTTATCTAATTTTTTAAAACAACAGAATCAGAGTTCAAATACTGATTCGCATATATTATATATAAGTAGGTGCAAAAGTATTTTATTTCCTCGAAAATAAAAAGAGAATGTTGTATAGTTCTAACCTTTTAACCTTTGAATTTTAACTTTTAACCTTTAGCAGGGGTTCGTAAGCCTTCAAGGCTTTTTCGAAAGTAACAATAGCTTCTTCCATAGTCCCTGTAAATTCTCCTCCGGATGCATTCAGATGTCCTCCTCCATTAAAGAAGTCGGCAGCCACTTTATTAACGGGGAAAGTACCCACCGAACGTAGCGATATTTTAATTATATTTCTCTCTGTGTCTTCTCTTAAGAAACAGGTAAAGAATACATCTTTAATTGATAAGGGGATATTCACAAAGCCTTCGCTATCTCCTTTTAAATAATCAAATTTATCTTGCTCTTCCTTAGTTAAGGAAATTAATGCTGCATGACAATCGGAATAGACCTTCATATTCGACAAAACATATCCCATCAACCGCAAACGGCATTCTGAATAGGTGTTGTACACTTTTCTGTAAATTTCATCTTTATCAATGCCTTTCAGAAGAAGCTCACTAATAATAAAATAGATATGACGATTATTGGAGTTATAAGTGAATCCACCTGTATCAGTCATCATTCCGGTATATATACACTCCGCTGCCTTTTTGGAGATGTCTTCGAAATAACCCATCCGACAAATCAAGCGGAAAACAAGCTCAGATGTAGAAGATATTTCAGGATAAGAGATCGTTATCTTACAAAAATCAGCCGGATTCAAATGGTGGTCGATAAGTATTTTACGAGCCGGAGAAGCTGCAACAGCATCTGCCATATTATCAATACGCGATAAAGCATTCAAGTCGAGGCAACAAATAACATCAGCTTCGGCAATCAGTTTATCGGCAAATTCTTTATAACGATCATATAACAAGATATCTTTTGCCCCGGGCATCCATTTCAGGAAATCGGGAAAAGCATTGGGCACAATTACATTTGCATTCTTTCCTTGCGATTCCATAAAATGCCACAAGCCCAGCGAGGACCCAATAGCATCTCCGTCGGGAGATACATGAGATACAATAACAATATTATCGGCTCGCTCAAACCATTTCGCAAAATGATCGACTTTAGATTGTTCGATAACTTTATTCAGCATATTTTCTAATTAAATTAAACACGGCAAATATACGAATAATATGCCATTGAATGATATGTTTAAATAATAAAGCGTTATTAATAAATGAGATAAGAAGCATGATTCAAAGATATGCAAGACATTTCTAATGCTTCGCATTCTTTTCGCAGCCTATTTTGTAGATATTCAGGCAAAGAAGCATCCAATACAATATGCTTTACATTAAAAATGGTGGTCAGAGATTGCACGCTACCTGTATATCCCTTACACAAATAAAGATAATCTACCCGAAGGGGGTATTCACTTTTCCGGTATCTCCAAGAGTTATTGTTTATAAAAGCTACTCGTTTTTCTCCGAAAGAAATCATATTATCTTTTCGAGTAAAGGCTCCTTCATTATAGTTTTCCTTTACAGCCTTAGGTTTATCTAATCGCAAACGATTCCAATAGGGAGAAGCAGAATGCTTTAATCTCTCTACATCAGGTATGCTATCTACATAACTTAGCCAGGATTTTCCTGAAGATGATATGCAATGAACTGCCGGGCAATTTCGAACACAATAAAACACCATGCTATTGGAGGGAGAATTTTTATATGTAAGTCCGGCATGCAAAACCACAAAACTCAAAATGCTACCCAATAAGAGTATTAACGTTTTAGCTCTACGGTTAAAAACAAATACGCCCAATAATACAAGAATTACATAAATACCAATAACTTCTATTTTATGCAACCAAATATGATCGATGGAAGAATATGGAAGTTTCTCCACCCAACCCACAATATTGATTAAACCAGACAAAAGATACTTTAATATCCAGGCTACACATTGTTGTGCCAACGGTATAGGAGTAAGTAGCAATAATAAAACGGCTCCATAAACAATAAAAGAGACTAAAGGAATCACCAATAAATTTGTCAACAGGAAATGAGTAGAGAAACGTGAAAAATAGAATAACACTAAGGGAGCAGTACCTATCTGTGCTGCCAAAGAAACAGTAACTAAATCCCATACATATTTCAGTGCCCTATTATTTACTTTCACCTTATTAGATAACCAAGGCTGAATAAACAAAATAGCTACTACAGCCGAAAAAGAAAGCTGAAAACCCACATCGAACAACCAAGCCGGATTATACACTAACATAAAGAAAGCCGCTGCTGACATGGAGTTGAACGAAAGATTTTTATGTCCGGTGAACTGTGCCAAACTCAACAATGAGCACATAATAGTTGCTCTGACCACCGAGGTTGATAATCCTGTGATAAATGCAAAAGCCCAAAGAGCAATAAGTATCACAATCAGTTTGAACATTCGATTGCCCAATGTCTGATTTCCTAACCCAGCCAACATAAAAAGAAGTATTGTGTAAACAAGCATCAAATGAAGCCCAGACAGCGATAAAATATGGCTCGATCCTGCCACAGAAAAGGACTCCCGGATCTCTTCACTTAAATCTTCTTTATAGCCTAAGGTTAAAGCTGAAAGAATAGATAATTCATCTTTTGTAAAACCCAATTGTCGGTACACAGATAAGAGTGTATCTCTGGAATCAGAGGCTATTTGTTGAAGAGTACGGTGCGAATCATGCGTTAAGAGCTTCCAATGTCCATCAGCAACATAACCTGTACCACTGATCCCTTTTCTCAATAAGTAACGCCGATAATCAAAAGCATCCGGCACTCCACTGTTTTTGGGTAGAGACAATTGGGAAGACACAAGTATCCTATCACCCCTTCGAAGTGTTGCAACAGTAGAATCTTTAGGAAAATACAATAACACCCTTTGATGTTCTATCTCTGATTCACAAAGTATAGAGCGCTCTTTCACCTCAGGCGAACTAATTATAGAAGCTTGATAGACAGAAGAATCTTCCGAAAAAGAGCAGTTTGTTTGTTTCAATTTCCAATAATGCCAATTGCATCCCAACAAGAAAAACACCCCAAATATGGAAGCACCAAACAGCCAACGCAAGGAATATCTCTTTGAGATGCAAGACAATAAAGCCACACAAACAACTACACAGAAAGGTACAAATAAGTAAAAAGCAGAGAGGTTTACTCCCCGATAAAAAAGTAAATCACCCCCAACAATACCAAGAATTAACGGAATAAGTAAACGAAAAAAAGTGTGTTTGTGTAAAAAGTCGGCAAAGGACACTGGTTAACTATGAGTTCTTCAGCTTATGAATCATTAATTCCGGATTCTCATTGCCAAAGATTGCACTTCCGGCTACCAGTACATCGGCTCCCGCAGCCACTAATCTGGCTCCGGTTTCGGCATTCACGCCGCCATCTACTTCAATCAGAGCTTTAGAACCTGTACAAGCAATCAGTTCGCGTAGTTCCTGTATCTTTACGATGGTATGTTCGATAAACTTTTGCCCTCCGAATCCGGGATTCACACTCATAACCAATACCATATACACATCGCGAATAATATCCGAAAGGAAAGAAACGGGAGTAGCCGGATTAATAGTCACAGCAGGTTCCATACCTGCTTCGCGAATTTGTTGTACCACCCGGTGCAGATGTGTACAAGCTTCGAAATGCACATTCATGGTATGAGCCCCCAACGCTTTTACCTCAGGAATGAACTTTTCAGGATTCACAATCATGAGATGTACATCAAGAGGTTTATGAGTGAGTTTCACTACCTGTTCCAATACCGGAAAGCCAAAAGATATGTTGGGTACAAATACCCCATCCATTACATCGGCATGTATCCAATCTGCTTCACTGCGGTTAAGCATCTCAATATCCTTGGCCAAATTAGAAAAATCGGCCGACAAAATAGAAGGAGCTATCAGAGGTTTCATAGTTCATGAATCATAATTACTATGCAAAGGTAGAAAAAGAAAATACAATAACCATCTCACTGTAATATGAAAATATGCTCTTTCCAAACCAAATATGATGAAAATAATACTTTCGGTAGGTAAGAAGCTGCAAATTAATTGTTAAGATTCAACAAACTATTCAAACGTTTCACTAAATTTGCGTCTTAAAAACTCAAAAAATATACATGATAGAGAAGCACATTGTATTAGAAGATATAGATCCGGTTATTTTTTATGGTGTTAACAACGCCAACCTTCAACTGATTAAAGCCCTATACCCTAAGCTACGAATCGTGGCCCGGGGAAACGTTATCAAAGTATTGGGTGATGAAGAAGAGATGGCCGCCTTTGAAGAGCACATCATTAAACTGGAGAAATATTGTGCCGAATACAATTCATTGAAAGAAGATGTTATTATTGATATCATAAAAGGGAATGCCCCCCAAGCCGAGAAAGCCGGAAATGTAATTGTTTTCAGCGTAACGGGAAAACCAATTATTCCGCGTAGCGAGAATCAGATGAAGTTGGTGGAAGGCTTTCAAAAGAACGATATGATTTTTGCAGTTGGTCCTGCCGGCTCCGGAAAAACATACACAGCTATTGCACTGGCTGTTCGTGCTCTTAAGAATAAAGAGATCAAGAAAATCATACTCAGTCGCCCTGCCGTAGAAGCGGGAGAGAAGCTTGGTTTCCTGCCTGGTGATATGAAAGAGAAGATCGACCCTTATCTACAACCTTTGTATGACGCTTTGCAGGATATGATTCCCGCTGCCAAGCTGAAAGAATATATGGAGTTGAACGTAATTCAAATAGCCCCATTGGCTTTTATGCGCGGTCGAACACTCAATGACGCGGTAGTAATTCTGGATGAAGCACAAAACACCACCACCCAGCAAATTAAGATGTTCCTTACGCGTATGGGTATGAACACCAAAATGATTGTAACCGGAGATGTTACACAAATCGACTTACCGGTTTCACAAACATCGGGCCTGGTGCAATCTATGAAGATATTAAAACATGTAAAGGGTATCTCCTTTATTGAACTGAATAAAAAAGATATTGTTCGTCATAAACTGGTAGAGCGTATTGTGGATGCTTACGAAAAATATGACAAAGAGAGAGAGTTACAAGTTACAGGTTACGAGTTACAAGTTAAGAAGAAGAAATCTGACTCAACTCAAACCAGCAACCCGTAACTTGTAACCCGTAACTTGTAACTCGTAACTTAATTGTAACTTGTAACTAAAAAAAATAATATGAGCAAAGCATTAGTTAGAACAGATTTCAATTTCCCGGAACAAGTAAATGTATATCATGGAAAAGTACGTGATGTATATTATATTGGCGAAGATCTTCTTGTGATGATTGCTACAGATCGTATCTCAGCTTTCGACGTAGTACTTCCGAAAGGTATTCCTTACAAAGGACAAGTATTAAACCAAATTGCATCTAAGTTTTTGGATGCCACATCAGATATTGTTCCCAACTGGAAACTGGCTACTCCGGACCCAATGGTAACAGTAGGGCTTAAATGCGAAGGATTCCGAGTGGAAATGATTATCCGTGGATACCTGACAGGTAGTGCTTGGCGTGAGTATCAAGCCGGAAACCGTGTAATCTGTGGCGTTGCTATTCCGGATGGAATGAAAGAGAACCAACGATTCCCTGCCCCTATCATTACGCCTACTACTAAAGCTGATGAAGGACATGATGAAAACATCTCGCGCGAAGAAATCATTGCACAAGGCATTGTTAGCGAAGAAGACTACGAACAAATGGAAAGATACACGTATGCACTCTTCCAACGTGGTAGCGAAATGGCCGCTGAGAAAGGTCTGATTTTGGTAGATACCAAATATGAGTTCGGCAAGAAAGATGGCAAAATCTATCTAATAGATGAAATCCATACTCCTGACTCTTCACGTTATTTCTATGCAGAAGGTTATGAAGAGAAATTCCTGAAAGGCGAACCTCAAAAACAACTTTCCAAAGAATTTGTACGTCAGTGGCTGATGGATAACGGCTTCATGGGCAAAGCTGGTCAACAAGTTCCCGAAATGACAGATGCTTATGTAGAATCGGTATCCGAACGCTACATTGAGTTATATGAACACATCGTAGGCGAAAAGTTTGTAAAAGCAAATGCTGATGATGTGGCTGTTCGTATTGAGAAAAATATAAATCATTTTTTGCAAAAATGATTTAGTTACGAGTTACAAGTTACGAGTTACCTTTCCTAATTATTGCTAACTCACAACTTGTAACTCGTAACTCGTAACTTGTAACTATATGAATTATCCCCAAGAAACCATCAAGCCTTACAATGGTGAAGGAAAAAAGGCAGAGCAGGTAGAACACATGTTCGATAACATTGCTCATGCATACGATCGGCTTAACCATACTCTTTCATTGGGTATCGACAGAAGTTGGCGTCGCAAAGCAATTGCCGGCCTCAAGCCTTATAAACCACAACAGATTATGGATGTGGCTACAGGTACAGGCGATTTTGCTATTTTAGCTTACCGCATGCTACAACCCGAATCCATTATCGGAACTGATATATCCGAAGGTATGATGAATGTGGGAAGAAATAAAGTTGAAAAAGAAGGACTATCCGATAAGATAACTTTCTCTAAAGAAGACAGTTCTTCTTTTTCTTTCGAAGATGAAACATTCGATGCGGTGACCGTTGCTTTCGGTATCCGAAACTTCGAGAACCTGGATAAATGCCTGGCCGAAATGTGCCGCGTATTAAAGAATGGCGGACATCTGGCTATACTGGAGCTTACTACTCCGGATAAGTTCCCGATGAAACAACTGTTTGCCATTTACTCCAAGGTTGTGATCCCCGTTATCGGTAAGCTATTATCCAAAGATAACAGCGCTTATAAGTATCTGCCCGAAACAATCAGGGCTTTTCCGCAAGGAGAAGTTATGAAAGGTGTTATAGCCCGGGCCGGCTTCAGCGAAGTAAACTTTAAGCGATTAACATTTGGTATATGTACACTTTATACTGCGACTAAATAACTTCTAAAATTCCCTTTTATGCAAAAATATGGTTTAATTGGTTTTCCTCTGCACCATTCGTTCTCTATCGGATACTTCAACGAGAAGTTTCGTGCCGAAGGAATTGATGCCGAATATGTTAACTTTGAAATACCTTCCATTAAAGACTTCAAAAGTGTTATTGCGGAAAATCCCAATTTAAGCGGGCTGAATGTAACAATTCCCTATAAAGAACAAGTAATTCCTTATTTGGATGAGTTAGATAAAGATACGGCAGCCATCGGAGCTGTGAATGTAATCAAAATCATTCACAAAAAGGGAAAAGTAAGATTGGTAGGATACAATTCCGATATTATCGGCTTCACCCAATCTATTGAGCCGCTTTTACTGCCTCAGCACAAAAAAGCCTTGATTCTGGGAACCGGAGGAGCAGCCAAAGCTGTGTTCCACGGATTAAAGAATTTGGGGGTGGAAAGTGTATATGTATCGCGCACTCCTCAAAAAGGAATGCTCACGTATGAAGAGCTGACTCCTGAGATCATGAAGGAATACCTGGTAATTGTTAATTGCACACCGGTAGGCATGTATCCCAAAGTTGATTTTTGCCCATCTATTCCTTACGAGGAGCTTACCTCAAATCATTTACTTTACGATTTACTATACAATCCGAATGTTACTTTATTTATGAAGAAAGGAGAAAAGCAAGGAGCTGTTGTAAAGAATGGTCTTGAGATGCTCTTACTCCAGGCATTCGCTGCATGGGACATTTGGAACGACAATCTATAAAATGAGAATTAAGTTACTCGCCATATTAGCTTGCGTACTCTGGGGGTCGGCCTTTGCCGGAGCGAAAATCGGATTTGAATATACCAGTCCGCTACACCTGTCGGGTATGCGATTTATGCTGGCAGGGATATTATTGGTTCCTTTTCTGATTTATCAAAAGGTAGATTGGAGGAAAAATCTGAAAGAATGGCGGTACATGTTACTGTTCGGACTCCTTCAGACCTTTATTCAGTATGGACTTTTCTTTATGGGGCTCAATGATGTGCCGGGTGCCATATCTGCCATCATCATCGGAGGCGGTCCGCTTTTTGTTGCTATCATGGCGCACCTCACCATTAAAGATGATAAGCTGACAACCCGAAAATCATTCGCCATTACTTTAGGGCTTATAGGGATTGCATTCATTAGCATATCCAAAGGGCAGGCAGAAGCCGGAAGCGCTGATTTCAAGTTTTACACCGGAGTTGCACTACTTATTATCAGTAACATCGTAGGAGCCTCCACCAATATTATTTTAGCTAAAAACAAAGGTAGAGTATCTCCCGTTATGCTTACGGCAGTAGCCAATTTCAGCGGAGGCCTTTTACTTTATATCGTATCCTTCTTTACGGAAGATTGGTACATCAAAGATTATACCACCGAATTTTATCTGGCCTGGATATGGCTTGCCTTTATCCCGGCAGCCGGATTTTCCATCTGGTATTCTTTATTACAAAGACCGGAGATAAAGGTTTCCGAACTAAACATTTGGAAATTTGTAATCCCTGTGACGGGAGCAATCCTTAGCTGGATGCTATTGCCCAATGAATCACCCGACTTTTATTCGATCGTTGGCATTATCATCATTACGACTGCACTCATCGTTTTACAATGGAATCCACGGAAAAGAAATAGGTAGCAGTTGCTTCGATTGTCAGTAGCATTTGCTTCAATTGCCGGTAGCATTTTTTTCAACTGCCGGTAACATTTAACAGTATCGTGATAGGTAAATTTATCCATTTACCCAGAGACTTCATGACGATTTCCTAACGCACCTAACGCACTTGCCCTTTAAACATCACTAATTCAGATAATTAGGGTGCGTTAGGTGAGCCAAAAATACCTAACGCACCAATCACGCACCTAACGCAGTAGATCACGCAAAAAGGTAAAGAAAGAGAAAATGCCCGTAAATTTTAGTATTCAACTTAAAAACAGTAATTTTGCATCCATTAAAACCATTATAGTCCATGAGTAATCAACGATACATGATGCGAGGTGTTTCTGCCTCAAAGGAAGATGTGCATAACGCAATCAAGAACATTGATAAAGGTATTTTCCCGCAAGCTTTTTGCAAAGTCATTCCCGATATTTTAGGAGGAGATCCTGAATACTGTAACATTATGCATGCAGATGGTGCGGGCACCAAATCATCTTTAGCATATTTGTATTGGAAAGAAACCGGAGACATCTCTGTATGGAAGGGAATTGCACAAGATGCCCTAATCATGAACATTGATGATTTACTTTGTATAGGTGCTACCGATAATATATTAGTATCTTCTACTATCGGGCGCAATAAGCTACTCATTCCGGGAGAAGTTATCTCAGCCATTATCAATGGTACAGACGAACTATTGGCAGAACTCCGCGAAATGGGAGTAGGTATCTATGCCACCGGTGGAGAAACCGCCGACGTAGGCGACCTTGTACGCACCATCATTGTAGATAGCACCGTTACCTGCCGTATGAAACGCAGCGAGGTAATTGATAATGCCAACATCCGTCCGGGAGATATCATTGTTGGTTTAGCCTCTTATGGACAAGCTACATACGAAAAAGAATATAATGGCGGTATGGGAAGTAACGGATTAACTTCTGCCCGTCACGATGTTTTCGCCAAATACCTGGCCGAAAAATACCCGGAAAGCTTTGACGCAGGTGTACCTGCTGATTTGGTTTACTCAGGTGGCTTGAAGCTAACCGATAAAATAGAAGGTTCTCCGCTGGATGCCGGCAAACTGGTACTCTCTCCTACCCGTACGTATGCTCCGGTTGTAAAAAAGCTATTGGATGCATTACGCCCTCAAATACATGGTATGGTACACTGTTCCGGAGGTGCTCAAACTAAAATTCTCCACTTCGTAGATAAGGTACGAGTGATAAAAGATAATCTATTCCCGGTTCCTCCTTTATTCAAAACCATTCACGAACAAAGCGGAACAGACTGGGCTGAAATGTATAAGGTATTTAATATGGGGCATCGTTTAGAAGTATATTTATCTCCTGAACATGCGGAAGAAGTCATTGAAATATCTAAATCATTTAATATTGATGCACAGATTGTAGGTCGGGTGGAAGAAAGTGATAAGAAAGAATTAATCATTAAGAGTGAATTTGGAGAATTTAGATATTAAAACATTCACCACAGAGGACACGGAGTACACAGAGGAATACATAAACTCTGTGACCTCCGTGTCCTCTGTGGTGAATTCTAATTTATACAGATGGCAGATAATAACAATATATTAGACAAATTAGAAGGACTTGTTAGTCGCTTCGAAGAAGTCTCAACCCTCATTACCGACCCTTCCGTAATTGTCGACCAAAAGCGCTTTGTAAAACTCACCAAAGAGTACAAAGAGCTGGACGATATTATGAAAGCCCGCAAAGAGTATATCCAAATATTGGCAAATATTGACGAAGCTCATGATATTCTCAATAACGAGCAAGATCAGGAAATGAGAGAGATGGCTCGCGAAGAGTTGGAAGCAGGCCAAACACGTCTTCCCGAATTGGAGGAAGAAATAAAAATACTACTCATTCCGGCCGATCCCGAAGATGGCAAAAACGCCATTGTAGAAATTCGCGGAGGTACCGGAGGAGATGAAGCTGCTATTTTTGCCGGCGACCTATTCCGTATGTATATCAAATACTGCGAAACCAAAGGTTGGCAAACCGAAGTAACCAGCAGCAGCGAAGGAAGTTCCGGAGGTTTTAAAGAAATTATCTTCACCGTATCGGGCGATAATGTTTATGGAACACTGAAATACGAAAGTGGCGTGCACCGTGTGCAACGTGTTCCTGCCACCGAAACGCAAGGACGCGTACACACCTCTGCTGCATCGGTAGCCGTACTTCCCGAAGCAGAAGAAGTAGATGTGGAAATCAATCCGGCCGATTTGGAGTTCCAAACAGCTCGTTCAAGCGGCGCGGGAGGTCAGAATGTAAATAAGGTAGAAACCAAAGTACAATTATACCATAAGCCTACAGGAATACAGATTCAGTGCCAGGTATCACGTTCGCAGTTAGCCAATAAAGAAATGGCATTGCAAATGCTTCGTACTCGTCTTTATGACATGAAAATGCAAGAACACTTGGCAGCCATCTCTTCCAAAAGGAAAACAATGGTTTCTACCGGCGACCGTTCTGCTAAAATCCGCACCTATAACTATCCGCAAGGACGTATTACAGATCATCGTATTAATTATACGATTTACAATCTTGCAGCTTTTATGGATGGCGATATACAAGGTTGCATTGACCAGTTGATTGTGGCGGAGAATACGGAACGAATGAAAGAGAGTGAACTGTAAGCCTCTCCCCGACCCTCTCCAAAGGAGAGGGAGGAAGACCTGCGGATGAGATGCTATGAAATAAAAAAGCTAATTATAGAATAAAACAATATAAACCATAAAAAATGAGGGCCCAATCCGCATGGCGGCTCCCTCTCTTTGGGAGAGGGATGGGGTGAGGCTTTATGAACAAACAACAATTATTCGAAAACATAAAACGCAAAAAATCATTTCTTTGCGTTGGGTTAGACACCGATATAAAGAAAATACCCGAACATCTATTAAAAGAAGAAGACCCAATCTTTGCTTTCAATAAAGCCATTATTGACGCAACAGCCGATTTCTGTATTGCCTACAAACCGAATCTTGCTTTCTATGAGAGTTTAGGTGTAAAGGGATGGATTGCCTTTGAGAAAACAGTTAACTACCTCAAAGAGAATTATCCCGATCAATTTATTATTGCCGATGCCAAACGTGGTGATATTGGCAATACCAGCGAAATGTATGCTCGTTCTTTCTTTGATGAACTAAATATAGACTCAGTAACCGTAGCTCCTTATATGGGCGAAGACAGCGTGAAGCCATTCCTTATATATCCCGAAAAATGGGTGATACTATTGGCTCTTACTTCCAATAAAGGCTCGCACGACTTTCAGCTAACAGAAGATGTAAATGGCGAACGCTTATTCGAGAAAGTATTGAAGAAATCTCAGGAATGGGCCAGCGATGAGCAAATGATGTACGTGGTAGGTGCTACACAAGGTAAAATGTTCGAAGACATCCGTAAACTTGTTCCTAACCATTTCTTGTTGGTTCCCGGTGTAGGAGCTCAAGGCGGATCACTTGATGATGTATGCAAATATGGCATGAACAGCACTTGTGGCCTTATTGTAAATTCATCTCGCGCCATTATCTATGCAGATAAAACAGAAAAATTTGCAGAAGTAGCTCGTCAGGAAGCTCAAGAGGTGCAAAAACAAATGGCCCAGCAGTTGGATAGTTACAAGTTACGAGTTACAAGTTACGAGTAAAGCTTATACATATTTACTCAACCACTTGTAACTCGTAACTATAATGTCCAACAACAGGAAGATCATCAATGATCCGGTATTTGGTTTTATCAATATACCGGAAGGGTTAATATATACGGTTGTTCAACATCCGCTATTGCACCGCCTTACACGTATTAAGCAAATGGGATTATCCTCATTTGTTTATCCGGGTGCTCAACACACTCGCTTTCAGCACTCATTAGGAGCGTTTCACCTGATGAGTGAAGCCATTACACAATTAAGAAGTAAAGGCATTGAAATCAGTGAAGAGGAAGCCATTGCTGTTAAGATAGCCATTCTTTTACACGATGTTGGTCATGGGCCTTTTTCTCATGTATTGGAAGATACCATTGTATGCGGAGTATCACACGAGGAAATCTCACTGATGCTAATGCAACAGATAAATAAAGAGCTTAATGGTCAGTTAGATCTTGCCATTCGTATCTTCAAGAATGAATATCATAAGAAATTCTTGCACCAACTGGTTAGCGGGCAATTGGATATGGATCGACTTGACTATTTACGCCGTGATAGCTTTTATACGGGAGTAACAGAGGGCAATATCGGATCAGCCCGCATCATAAAAATGCTTCATGTAAAAGACGACCATTTGGTGGTAGAAGCCAAAGGCATTTATTCCATTGAGAATTTCCTTACTTCGCGACGGCTGATGTACTGGCAAGTATATCTTCATAAAACATCAGTGGCTTGCCAGGAGATGCTTATCAGCACATTGCTTCGTGCCAAAGAACTTGCCGAAAAAGGAGAGGTTCTTTTTTGCTCCCCTGCTCTTCATTTCTTCCTGTACAATCATATCGATCGGGATACGTTTTACACGAATCCCGAATGTCTGGAACATTTCATTCAATTAGATGATAATGATATATGGACAGCCCTCAAAGTTTGGAGTGCACATTCTGATAAAGTACTCTCAACCCTGAGCATTGGCTTATTAGATAGGAAGCTCCTGAAAGTGAAGACTTCCGAAGAGCCATTTAATGAAGATCATATAACTGATTTAATCAAGATAATAAGTAAGAACCTTGCTATTCCTTTTTCGGATGCGAAGTATCTAATTTCAACCCCCAGCATTGAAAGGAATATGTACGATCCGGCAGACGACAGCATCGATATTATATATAATGATGGATGTATCAAGAATATCGCTACGGCATCCGACATGTTTAATATATCTTTGCTCTCTAAAAAGGTAAAGAAGTACTACATTTGCTATTTACGAACGAAGTAGCGGCTACAAAATATCCTCGTTTTAGTAAGGATATATAAAAAAAAAATCCGTTATTTGCGTTTTGAATTAAACACGCAGGGCAAAACCTGCTTTATTTTGACCAATAAACATAGTAGGTAATTTTATAAAAGCACTATAAAGATGGAGTTCTCGGCTAAACAGATAGCGGCGTTTATACAGGGAGAAATAGTTGGCGATGAAAATGCTAAAGTTCACACTTTTGCAAAAATAGAAGAGGGGGTTCCCGGCGCACTATCATTTTTGGCAAACCCCAAATATGCCTCATATATTTACACTACCCAATCAAGTATTGTACTTGTAAATAAAGACTTTCAACCCGAACAAGAGATTAAAGCCACATTGATCAAAGTAGATAATGCTTATGAAAGCCTGGCAAAGCTTATGAACTTATATGAATCGAATAAGCCTAAAAAACTGGGAGTAGATTCATTGGCATACGTAGCCCCCACTGCCAAACTGGGAGAAAATGTATATATAGGAGCTTTCGCTTATATTGGCGAGAATGTTATCATAGGAGACAATACACAAATATACCCTCACACTTATATTGGCGACGGCGCAAAAGTAGGAGATACATGTGTTCTATATTCCAATGTATCAATCTATCATGACTGTCGTATAGGTAACGAATGTATTATACATTCCGGTGCCGTTATAGGCTCAGATGGTTTTGGATTTGCTCCAACAGATGAAGGCTATGATAAGATACCACAAATTGGCATCGTTATCTTAGAAGATAAAGTAGAAATAGGAGCCAACACCTGCCTCGACAGGTCTACTATGGGTGCAACAGTAATTCACAAGGGAGTCAAATTAGACAATCTTATACACATAGCACACAACGTAGAAGTAGGCTCTCATACAGGTATGGCAGCACAAGTAGGCATCTCCGGCTCTACAAAAGTGGGAGAATGGTGTATGATTGGCGGACAAGCCGGATTATCAGGCCATATCACAATAGGCGATAAGGTAGGAATCGGCGCACAATCGGGTATTAAAAGTTCGGTTAAAGACGGTAGCCAGATTATAGGATCGCCGGCTATTGAAATAAAACAATGGTTCAAAGCTTCCACTGTTTTTAAACACTTACCCGATATGTATCTTGAAATGAGCAAACTCCGCAAAGAATTAGATGAACTGAAAAAACAATTAAATAATTAACCAATGATTAAACAAAAAACGCTGAAGAGCAGCTTTTCATTAAGTGGAAAAGGGCTTCACACCGGAGTTAATCTGACTGTGACGTTCAATCCGGCTCCGGAAAATCATGGCTATAAAATACAACGCATAGACTTAGAAGACAAACCCATCATCGACGCTATTGCCGATAATGTGGCAGAAACTACAAGAGGAACAGTACTTGCACAAAACGGAGCGAAAGTAAGCACCGTAGAGCACGGAATGGCCGCCCTGTATGCATTAGGAATAGACAATTGTTTAATAGAAGTAGACGGCCCTGAATTTCCGATTCTTGAAGGAAGCTCCAGACGTTATGTGGAAGAAATAGAGAGAGTAGGAATCCAAGAGCAAAACGCTGTAAAAGACTTCTATATCATTAAATCGAAAATTGAATTCCGCGACGAAGAAACGGGTTCATCGATTACCGTCCTTCCCGACGAAAACTTTAGCCTAAATGTACTTGTTTCATACGATTCTGAAATTCTCCCCAATCAATATGCTACTTTAGAGGATATGACTAACTTCAAAGACGAAATAGCCGCAAGCCGCACTTTCGTCTTTGTCCGTGAAATAGAACCTCTGCTTTCTGCCGGATTAATTAAAGGAGGAGACTTAGACAATGCCATCGTTATTTATGAGCGCAAAATGTCTCAGGAGAACTTCGACAAGCTGGCAGATGTAATGGGAGTTCCTCACATGGATGCCGAGAAAATAGGCTACATCAATCATGTTCCTTTGGTATGGCCTAACGAATGTGCCCGCCATAAGCTATTAGATGTAATAGGGGATCTTGCATTGATAGGAAAACCCATTAAAGGAAGAATCATAGCTACTCGTCCGGGACATACTATCAACAACAAATTTGCCCGTCAAATGCGTAGAGAAATTCGCAAACATGACATACAAGCTCCTGTATACAATTGCGAGGAAGCTCCTGTTATGGATGTGAATCGTATTCGCGAACTCCTACCCCATCGGTATCCATTCCAATTAGTAGATAAAGTAATTGAGATTGGTGCTAATTATATTGTCGGAGTAAAAAACATCACCTCAAACGAGCCCTTCTTTCCGGGACATTTCCCGCAAGAGCCTGTTATGCCCGGTGTATTGCAAATAGAGGCCATGGCACAAGTAGGCGGTTTACTTGTTCTCAACTCAGTTGATGAACCCGAACGTTATTCCACCTACTTTATGAAGATAGATGGAGTAAAATTCCGCCAGAAAGTAGTTCCAGGTGACACGCTGCTCTTCCGGGTAGAGTTACAAAGCCCTATTCGCCGTGGAATCTCCACCATGAAAGGATATGCTTTCGTAGGAGAAAAAGTAGTTTGCGAAGCTGAATTCATGGCACAAATAGTGAAAAACAAATAACTAACATATTTATGATAAGCCCTTTAGCATATATCCACCCCGAGGCTATTATTGGAGAAAATGTAGAAATTGCTCCATTTGCATTTATTGATAAGAATGTAGTGATTGGCAACAATAACAAGATCATGGCCAATGTCAGCATTCTCCACGGAAGCCGTATTGGTAACAACAATACCCTATTTCCCGGAGCGGTTATCGGTGCTATTCCTCAAGACTTGAAATTCCGCGGCGAAGAAACAACCGCTGAAATAGGAGATAATAACACTATTCGCGAAAACGTAACCATCAATCGCGGTACTGCTGCCAAAAACAAAACTGTAGTAGGCAGTAACAACCTATTGATGGAAGGTGTACACGTTGCACATGATGCCATTGTAGGTAACGGCTGTATCATTGGTAATGCCACTAAAATGGCTGGTGAGATTATTATCGACGATCATGCCATCATCAGCGGCGCCGTATTGATGCATCAATTTTGCCGGGTAGGCGGATATGGAATGCTTCAGGGAGGAAGCCGTTTCAGCAAAGACATTCCCCCATATATCATTGCAGGTAGAGAGCCTGTTGCATTTTGCGGCATAAACGTTATCGGCTTAAGACGACGCGGCTTCTCTAACGAAACCATAGAGTTAATACACAATGCATATCGCATCATTTACCAAAGCGGATTAAATACTACAGATGCATTAGTGAAGATTGAAGAGGAGTTGGAAGATACACCCGAAATCAAATACATAGTAGACTTTATTCGCGGCTCAGAAAGGGGTATCATTCGCTAAGAATTACATTATTCACATATAATTGAGTCCGGTTTAACCAAATTAACAGTTAAGCCGGACTTTTTTAAGCCCGTATTTGTAGTCTTTGCTTTTTTTGCTAATTTTACACCATTAATAAATGATAGAATTATGATATACAGATTTACTATTATATCCGATGAGGTAGATGATTTCGTAAGAGAAATACAAATTGATCCGGAAGCAACTTTCTTAGACTTTCATGAAGCCATTTTGAAATCGACAGGATACACTGATAATCAAATGACTTCTTTCTTTATATGCGACGATGATTGGGAGAAAGAAAAAGAAATCACACTTGAGGAAATGGATTCAAGTTCAGAAATCGACAGTTGGGTAATGAAAGATACCCCATTAAATGAGTTAGTAGAAGACGAGAAACAAAAGCTCTTATACATTTTCGACTACCTGACAGAACGTTGCTTCTTCATTGAGCTCTCTGAAATCATCACAGGAAAAGAAATCAAGAAAGCAACCATTACACGTAAGGAAGGTACTCCTCCTCCTCAAGTAATGGATTTCGATGATATTGCCGCCACATCAGGTTCCGTAGATTTAGGTGAAAACTTCTACGGCGACGAAGATTTCGACATGGACGACTTCGATATGGACGGATTTGATGTAGATAATGCAGGAGCCTCCGGTAATAGCGGTGACGATATCTTTTAATGAATAAATTCTTAATTGTACTTATAGGGCCTACAGGTGTCGGAAAAACCGAATTGAGTCTTCGGATTGCCGAAGAATTTAATACGAGCATCGTCTCTTCGGATTCCCGACAACTGTATGCCGACCTTAAAATAGGAACTGCCGCTCCCACTCCTGAACAACTCCAGCGAGTACCACACCACTTCGTAGGTACGCTAAAACTGACAGATTATTACAGTGCGGCTCAATATGAAACGGAAGTCCTCCAACTTCTGGATTCTTTATATACTCAAACAAACGTTGTTCTATTAACCGGCGGTTCCATGATGTACGTGGATGCTATTTGCAAAGGTATTGACGATATTCCAACCGTAGATACTGACACTCGTCAGCTCATGCTTCAACGTTATGAAACAGAAGGCTTGGAGCGTCTTTGTGCAGAATTAAAGTTACTCGATCCTGAATATTATCAGATTGTAGATTTAAAAAATCCCAAGCGAGTTATCCATGCATTGGAAATCTGCTATATGACAGGAAAAACCTACACCTCCTTTCGTACACAGAAGAAAAAAGAAAGACCTTTCCGAATCATTAAGATAGGTCTTACCCGAGATCGTGAAGAGTTATACGCGCGCATTAATCAGCGTGTAGATATTATGATAGAGGATGGACTTCTTGACGAGGTTCGTTCTGTCTACCCCTACCGTCACCTGAATTCATTGAATACAGTAGGTTATAAAGAACTTTTCAGATATTTAGATGGTGAATGGGAATTGCCTTTTGCAATAGAGAAGATCAAGCAAAACTCTCGCATCTATTCTCGCAAACAAATGACCTGGTTTAAACGGGATACGGAGATTCAATGGTTTCATCCGGAAAAAGAAACGGAGATACTTTCGTACCTCCGCTCTATGATTACTTCTGCATAACTTCGGCAACTTTTGCTTTGAGTTCTTCGCCACGTAATCCTCTAGCAACTACAGTTCCATCAGGAGCAAACAAAATGATGTGTGGTATGCTTTGAAATCCATACAGCTCGCCCGGTACTTTTTGCGTATTCAAGATGTGAGGCCAAGGCATTTTATATTTTTCGAAAATAGCCTTTGTCTTCTCCAGTTCATCCCATACGGCTACGCCCAATACCTCAAATTTATCTCCTTTATACTTTTCGTACACTTCGGTAACTACCGGCACTTCGGCAAGGCACGGTCCGCACCAACTGGCCCAGAAGTCAACCAGTACATATTTACCTTTACCTACATAATCTGAGAAGGATTTTGTTGTGCCATCGCCCTGATCAATCGTAAAATCAACAAAAGGTTTCCCTATATCTGTTCTCATATAGGCGGCATTCAACTTAACTATTCTCTCCACTCTTTGACGAGACAGTACAGCTTCGCCTGCCTTTGCTATCAGTTGAGCCAGTTCTTGTTTGTTGCCGTAATTTTCATACCCCATTAATGCCACTACCCCCACTTCATTGTTGCTATTGGCCAAAAAGTATGATTTGTAGATCTCTGCCAACACCTTAGAACTTCTCTCACGCAAAAGTATATTTTGCCTTTTCTTTTCCATAGGCTCGGTTACTTTTTTAAAGAGCTCTGTTCTTTCTGTTGCCTCCGCTTGATGTTGTTTGGCCGTAGCCTTCTGCATTTTGGCAAGTTCCATATTTAGAGAAGTAGACAAAGAGTCTTTACAACTCATATCAATTACAGCATTCTCCAATATCAAAGTACCAAAGTTAGCTCTGCCTTCTACAACCGAGCAGTATGTAGGAACATCGTTGGTAGTACCTTTAAAAACATAATTCACGCCCACTATTACTGTGCTGTCAATCTTTACATTATCGTCATGACGAACAAGGTACACAGTTTTTCCATGATAGGTTGAATCATTCAGTTTTCCTTTTATTTCATAAGAGGAAGATTCAACCGAGTGTTTATTGGAAGCTTGTTTGCAGGCAGGTAGCAACAACATTGCAACAGCAACCCATAAGATAAAAAGTTTCTTCATTCTATACTCATTTAGTAAGTTATTGTTTCTCCATCATTATATTGAGTTTCTTCTTTGGTTTCAGTTCCTGATCTTTCATTCCAACATGCGAAACCTGCAATAGAGCATCATCTGTGGTTTTTAGTTCATACCTGCCATCTGCACCTGTCATAGTAGCAATGTCTGTTCCTTTAATAAAGATAGTTGCTCCATGAATAGGATCTCCATTGGTATTTACAACAAATCCTTTTACGGTTAAAGGAGCTCCTTTCTGCGTTTTCGTTGCCGGGAAACGTCTTGCCATGTCGCTCTCCGACACATCTTGAGCAGCTTCAATTAGTTGTTTCATATCAACTAAAAAAGCCGGTCTTTCTTTTTCGGTATTATCTTTCTTTATTAATTCGATAGAGATAACGCCATTTTTTCCTTTAGCACCATAAGGCTCTGTCGATTTTAAATCTTTAAGTAAAGTGATTGATTGTATTTTACTGGTATTCAGCAATAATGCATCATCTACTGAGATTTCTTTCCCATCTACAACAAACAATGGCAACTTTTCTTTATCTATTTCTCCCGATTTGCCTAAAATTATGGCTCGTTCATTATTGTTAATGACTATGGTATCTTGCTTCTTTGTTTCCATAATTGAAGCAAAATCATTAACTTTGACTGTGGAAATCTCTTGCAGTTCATTAGAGATTTCAGGACGGGCAAAAGCTGTTATTGCGATAGCTGCTACCGGAAGCACATATAAGTACTTCAAACGTGCCCAAGGACTTGATTTTTCTTTTAACATCATAGTGATACGTTTTTTAAGTTTACTGTGATTAAAGCTGTTGGCCATAGAGTAGAGCCTTGTGCCAACGGCTTTTTTTATTAATAATAGTTGATATTGTTTCGCATTTACGCCTTCTTTTATAACGGTTTCGTCGGCTTCATATTCATGAATATTCTGCAATTCCTGCTTTAACAGCCATATTGCGGGGTTAAACCATTGGAAGAATGTAGAAACTTCGGTCAACAATAAGTCTAAGGAGTGTCTATTTTTAATGTGAGCTAACTCATGAATTAGTATTTCTCTTGCGCTTTCCTCCAAATCTTTTTCTGAGATTACCACATAATTCATCCAACTAAATGGCGACAAATTTTCTTTATGGTGTATTATTAAGGTAACACCTTTCTCTATTTGCTCTTTCTTTCCTCCTTTTATCAAAAGCAAGACACGCACTAAAGAATAAAGATTCCTACCTATAAAAAATAAAACACCCAGAAAATACACTATCATAAGAACCTGTATCCAGGCAAAAGAGGCGGTTTGTTCCGGCAAAGTTTGAGATGAATCAGTATAATTTGCCTGCATCAAAAGCTGCTCAAGGCTCAATACTGTTTGCGTAATTTCCGTTTCCTGATGAATGGTTACTTTGCAAAAAGGAACTAATAAGGACAATAATAGTATACACAAAATACCGATCCGGTTAAAACGGTGAAAAGTTTCTTTGCTGAGTAACAACCTGTAGAACAGATAAAAAAGGGTTAAGCAAAGAGCTGCTTTTAATATGTATACACAAAATGCTCCCATCAGATTATTTTTTAGTATTAGATTTTTCTACCTCAGCTATTAATTCTTTCAATTCCTTTAAAGAAATATCTTCTTCCTGCACCAAAGAAGACACTACATTCAGATACGAATTGTTAAAATATTTACTGATCACATTTTTCAGTGTTCCTTTATGAAACTCATCTTCTGCAATTACTGCATAATAACGATAGGTATTGCCAAAAGTCTCATGATTAAGATATCCTTTCTCCTCTAAACCGCGAACAATGGTTGATAAAGTATTAAAATGAGGTTTAGGTTCATCATAAAATGCAAGTATTTCTTTCACAAACAGGGGGCCTTTCTGCCAGAAAAACCCCATAATCTCTTCTTCTTTTATTGTTAGTCCTTTCATATTCTAAATCTATTGAGAGCAAAGAACTAAATTTTATAGTTTACAAACTAATTTATTTAGTTAAATAGAACTAAAGGTTATAGTTTGCTTGAAAACAAAATTATTTTTGCTGCAAGTGATATGTTTTAGACCCCCATCTAAAACAGTATTAGATGAGGGTGTAATGATGTATTAGATGGGGGTCTAAAACAGAGTAGTTTACAAAGAAAAATATAAAAAGCCTATTAAGCCAAAAGGGAACATATACAAGTCCTTACCTGAATTAATACCTAAATCAATCCTCTGTGGGTTTATCTTTCGTTTTCTTTTCTTTCTTCAAGCGTCCATTTTTCTTCAATGCTTCATTTATAATCCATTGAAGTTGACCATTTGTACTGCGAAACTCATCGGCGGCCCATTTTTCAATGGCTTCCATCGTATCCACATCTATTCGCAGTACAAAACTTTTGGTTGAAGATTCTTTTTTACTCATATACAATACTACTGTTTCAATTCTCTTTTATCCAGTTTGCAATATCTGATATAAGATATTCGGCTACAGGAGTTTGAACATTATATTCGGTAGGAGTCGATTTTCCAATTCCTTCTTGTAATAAATGATTCAATTTGGAGTAAGATTTAAATGACACATACTTAGCTTTAGCAAGTCCTGCCTTCCAAAGATTAAAATCCTCCATTGTTACCTGATAATCGCGTTCTCCCTGAACAATAAGCATGGGGAGCTTTAGCTTTTTAGCTACCTCAACCGGACGATATTCATTGGCAAATTTCCAATAAGAGATTGGCACCTCCAAAATTAAACCATTTTTTTCATCGAAAGGTTCCCTACCTATTTTTTTCACATTTATTGCCTGTTGCTTAATGGCTTCAACCTGCTTTTCTGTTTCAGGAGTTGAAGGAGCTAATGATGATAAATAGATTGTTTGCTCCACCATCAAATCTTCCATTGAACGGGCAGGTCCGGCTATAAGTATAATTCCTGCCAAAGCATTCCTTGAGCGTTCTGCAATTCTCGGTGCCAACAAAGCACCCTGACTATGCCCAACTATATAGATGCGGTTTGAATCGATCAAAGGCTCGTTCTTCATCATCTCAATAATAGCCAAAGCATCATCTACGGTCTCCTTATCAAAATCGGAAGCAAGTTCCACATCTTTATATACATACGTCCGCTTATCATAACGAACTACAGCAATTCCTTGTTTAGCCAGCCCGTATGCTAAATCACGAAAAGGTTTATTGGGTCCAATTGTTTCATCTCTGTCATTGGGCCCCGAGCCATGCACTAATATAGCCACAGGAGGTCTGGTAACGCCTTTAGGCAAAGAAAGGATACCAGGCAGTTTTAACTGCCCTGAAATGATTTCAATTTCCTTTTCTTCTATTTCTTCCGTATTCAAAAGTTCCGCCTTTGCAGTAGGTTTTGCTGGTACAGGCATAAAACGAATGGTATTGGCTAAACCATCATCATCAAAGGCTGTAAGAAAACGAAGTGCAAGATTTTCAAATTGAAGATCGGTATAATAAATCTTCATATTATTCACCAACTCTGTTTTCCATTCGCTATGAGACTGATATTTACCCACTTGCTGTTCTAACCCAAGAAATATCTGATTAAAAACAGCAGGAGTCAGATTTGAACGAACATTATCATTCAGACGAACATATACACTGTCTCCTTGCCCTACCATACAGAAATCCAATAATTGTTTAGCACGTTCTTCATTAGCCTGCGCATTGGCAAACAAACATGAAAACAAGATAGTTAAACTGACAATTACTCTAAGCACCATATTAAGATGTATTAATGATGTAATGTACCTGTATTCACCACCGGTTGAGCAGCTTCATCTGCACACAGTACCACCAATAGATTACTAACCATGGCTGCTTTCTTTTCTTCGTCCAGCTCCACAATATCTTCTTCCGAAAGCTTAGTTAAGGCCATCTTAACCATAGAAACAGCTCCTTCTACAATCTTTTCGCGAGCAGAAATAATAGCAGAAGCTTGTTGACGGCGAAGCATTACTGCTGCAATTTCCGGAGCATAAGCCAGATAGTTCAAACGAGCTTCCACCACTTCCATACCGGCCATAGCCAATCGTTCGTTTAGTTTCTTCTCCAGTTCCTCATTGATTTCATCACCACCGGAACGAAGCGTCAATTCGTTGGATTCACCCTCATCATTATCATCATAAGAATATTGTCCGGCTACTTCGCGCAAAGCTGCATCACTCTGAATCTTAACAAAATTTTCAAAAGCGTCCATTCTTCCGGCCACGGCAAGTGTCTTACCGGGAACAGAGTTCCCTGCTGCCATGGTTTGAGCATCAATTTCGAACATAGCTTTATAGGTGTCTTTCAGTTTCCATACCAATACAAGACCAATCATTATAGGATTACCTACCTTATCGTTCACCTTTATCGGTTCTACATCCAGATTACGAGCACGAAGGGAAAGACCTTTTTTACTAAGGAAAGGATTTACCCAAAAGAACCCCGTTTCTTTAAAGGTTCCTTTATACTTACCAAAGAATACCATTACGCAAGCCTTATTCGGCTCAAGCGAAATAAATCCGGCAGAACCAATACATGCAAGAGTAACCCCTGTAAGTCCTAATGCAAAGGCTATTCCTCCTATTTCTTTAACAAGAGTAAACGCCCAGATACTACCTGCTAATAACAATATAAGCACAAAGAGCATAACAAAACCATTTGTTGCTCCACCTTTAAAATCTTTTTCTTTTGCTTCCATAAATTGATTAGATTATGATATTATTTTGATATCACAAATATATCGTCATTTTTTGAGAAAGCAAGAAATAAATCAATATTTAACGTTCTTTATATCAGCATGTAAAAGGTTAAATTCGAAGATTACATATATTTGGAAAAACCAATTGTCTATGCCATGTATTTATCTTCCGACAAACAGACGTTGAATGATCTTGCAATTGTTGAGAATAACCACAATGAGAAGATTTTATTTTCATTATTTAAGCATGCGGAAACAGATGGAGGCAATAAATGCATAGAGAATTGGCTGTATTCTCCCTTAAAGAACGAGAAACTTATCAATGAACGATTGGAAGCTGTTTTTTGCACCAATCTTCCTACACTTACATTTGATAGAGATGAATTAGACTTCATTGAGTTTTACATGAGTAGCAATGATACTCCGGTAGATTCTTCTATATTATCTTCGTATGCCATGGCTGCATGGAGACTTCTCCGACGAGATCCCCAAAGATATATTGTAAGACGAGGCATTGATTTTTTAATTGCTCAAATTAGAAAGCTATATACTTATTCCAAAGAAATAAATGACGAGCATCCTATTATTATTAAAACTTTCAGCAAAGAGATCAAGAATATAGCTGAAAGTTCGAAACTTAAACCCCTTATTCATACGATTCAGATGCCGGATGACCCTCATTATATTGATCAAATTGATTATATTCTCCGTTATGAATATTCAAATACAGTAAGAACACTATTAAATATCGTTTATTCCATAGATGCTATTCAAACACTCAGAAGAACGGCACAAAAGAGAGGCTACTGTCGCCCACAAATATTACGTCATTCCCCACTCCGGTTGAAAGACTTCTATCATCCGTGCCTTAAATCTCCGGTAGAAAACAGTTGGGATATGGAACATAGCACTATTTGTTTATTCACAGGTTCAAATATGGCAGGAAAATCAACTACATTGAAATCTATTTCCATCGCGGTGTGGCTTGCTCATTGCGGATTCCCGGTTCCGGCATTGGCTATGAATTGTCCGGTATTCGATCACATTTATACCTCCATCAACCTGAGTGATTCTTTAAAAGGAAGAAAAAGCCATTTCTATACGGAGGTATTACGAGTAAAAGAAATATTAAACAAGGTTTCGCCAGATGAATCTTCTTTTATTCTGTTTGATGAATTATTTCGCGGCACCAATGCTAAAGATGCTTTTGAAGCTTCTGATGCAGTTATCGACATTCTTAAACAACGTGCCAATAGCATTTTTCTAATTTCTACACATATAATAGAATTGGCGTTCAAATATCAACCTGACAAAAAATGCAGTTTCTATTATATGCATTCAAAGATTAAAAATGATAAATTAAATTGTTACTATACACTTAAGAAAGGTATCTCGGAATCTCGTGTAGGATATTGGATTGTAAAAAAGGAGTTGATGAGTGAGGATCAAAAATAAAGCCACCCTTTTAAGAGGTGGCTTAAACATTTTATTTTTGCACTATTTGCTTATCCGGCTATAGCATTTACTGTTTCTTTCACAGTTTGCAAAATAGCTGTTGTTGCTTTAGCTTGGTAAACTGCTTCTTCAGCAACCAACTTCACTACTGCCTGAGAGTATTTCAATGATTTAGTTCCTTTGGCAATTTTAATAGGGCTCTTTAATTTCTTCACATCTTGAAGAGCATTCAAAGCTGTAGTTCCAAGGCTTGCAGCAGCAGTTCCTTGTTTTTCAATTCTTTTCAAAAGAGCTTCGCAATGTTTTTCTGATGGGAATATTTCTCCTTCTTCAGCTTCGGTAGCTTCTTCGCCTTCTACTTCTTCTCCTCTTAAACGAGCATTAAATTTTTCAATTTCTTGTGTTATGGCAAGAGCTTCTTGCAACATAGCGGTAGCTTCATCTGCTAATTGGTCGATAGCTTCAACTCCAACTTTATCAGGAGCTTCCATTTTTTCTAATTTCTCGCAGCGTTCTTTAGAGGCTTGTACGTCTTCTGGTGTTTGTGCACTCAAATTTCCTGTTGCTAACAACACTAAACTCATAGTAAAAAACAGTAGTTTTTTCATCGTTATAATTTTAATGATTTTCCCTTACTCTATTTGGTTTTCAGGATCCCCATATTTCATTATTTGTTCTATCGTATTACTTTTATTAAGAGATCGCAAATATAACACCTTTTCAGTTATTTAGAAGAAAAATAATTAAATTTAATCACTTTTATTAACGATAAGCCTCTCTGAGTTGATTGAGCGCCCGCTCCAACACGCTTCTCGGCGTAGCTACATTGATTCGCATAAACCCGGCTCCTTCTTTCCCGAACATGGCTCCTTCATTTAATGCAAGATGCGCACCATCTTCGAAGAACTTAATTAAATCCGGTTGAGAAAGTCCTAATTCCCTACAATCCATAAAAACTAAGTAAGAAGCTTGTGGACGAATCATTTTTATTTTCGGAGTATACTCTTTCAGGAAGCTTTCCAAATAATCAATATTTGCACTTACATACGCCAGCATCTGATCCAACCATTCGGTACCATTGCTATAAGCGGCTGCTACTGTGATGAAAGCAAATAGATGTCCGCTATCCAATTCGGCTGCTGCAACATATTCTTGAAATTTAGCTCTTAATGCCTCATTTTCAATTATACAATAAGAACTTGAAAGACCGGGCATATTAAACGCTTTGCTGGGCGACATAAATACGATGGAGTTATTACGTGCTTCTTCAGACACATTAGCAAAAGGATGATGCACATAAGGAGCCAATGTCAAATCAGCATGAATTTCGTCGGAAACCACAAGTACATTATTCTCATAACAGATATGTGCTACTTCTTCCAGCTCCTCTTTTGTCCAGACTCTTCCTCCCGGATTATGAGGATTGCAAAGAATAAATAGCTTACAGCCTTTAATCTGTTTTCTGAAGTTCTCCATATCCATTCGGTATTGTCCATCTTCCAGAATCAACGGATTCCAGACTACTTCCCGGTGGTTATGCTCTGTCACCAAGAAAAAAGGATGATAAACAGGAGGTTGCACCATCACCTTATCTCCCGGTTGGGTGAAACACTGAATGGCAAGCCCCAAGCCGGTAACAATTCCGGGCGTATAAGTCAGCATATTAGCGCTGATCTTCCAATCATAACGTTCTTTCAGCCAGTTTATAATAGATACATACCAGTCTTTCGACTTTATGGTATATCCTAATATCTCATTCTCCAATCTTTTCTTTATGGCATCAACTACAAATGGAGCTGTACGAAAATCCATGTCGGCTACCCACAACGGAATCAAGTCTGTTCTTCCCCAACGTTCGGCCAGGGCTTCTACTTTCACCGCGTCCGTATGACTACGGTCTATTATTTCATCAAAATTATATTTCATACCATGGGTTTCTTTTGGTTTACTCCTACAAAAATAGCAATAATTGCGTACCTTTGCCCCTAATAAACAAAACGATTAACTATGATTAAAGCTCTTTTTTTCGACATAGATGGTACATTGGTCAGCTTTAAGACACACTGCATTCCCCAATCTACCATCGACGCCATCAATGAAGTTCGCAAAAAGGGTATCAAGGTATTTATTGCCACCGGGCGTCCCAAGATTATAATAAACAATCTGGGCGATTTAAAGTTTGACGGCTTTATCACAATGAATGGCGCGTTCTGTTATATCGAAGATGAGGTTATTCATGAAAACAGCATACCCAATACAGACGTAAAAACAGCTGTTCAATTAGTTACCGATAGAAATATAACATGCGTATTCGTCACTGAAAATAAGATGAGTCTTGTGAATCCAAGCCAATTATCAGACGAATTTTCCAAAGATCTGGCTGTACAACAGTTGCCTCAAATCTCCATAGATGAAATCTTGCAGGAAGATATTTACCAGATGTCTCCCTTTATCACCTCGGAAGAGGAACCCGAATTCATGGCACAGATTCCCGGTTGCGAAGCCGGTCGCTGGCATCCAACATTTGTCGACGTAGTTGCTAAAGGAAACGGCAAAGACCGAGGCATAGATGAAGTTATTAAACGCATAGGTATAAAGCTTGAAGAAACAATGGCTTTTGGCGATGGAGGAAACGACATTAGCATGCTTCGTCATGCAGGCATCGGCGTAGCCATGGGTAATGCCAAAGATCATGTAAAAGCTGTAGCCAATTATGTGACTGATTCTGTAGACAATGATGGCATACTGAAAGCCCTAAAACACTTTAATTTAGTTGAGAATTGAGAGTTGAGAGTTGAGAATTACCATGCGGCATCGTAACTCTCAACTCTCAACTCTCAACTCTCAACTCCTAATTACTAAATCAAGTGAGTTTCACCATCGATACCGACAACAAAGAGTTTCAGGATGCACTCAACCTGATTCAATATACCAGCCATTCCGTATTTCTTACTGGGAAGGCAGGTACGGGTAAATCTACTTTTCTACGGTATATTTGCGAGAATACCAAGAAGAAACATGTGGTACTGGCTCCTACAGGTATCGCTGCCATCAATGCAGGCGGAAGTACAATGCATAGTTTCTTTAAACTTCCTTTTCACCCTTTGTTACCGGACGATCCTAACCTCAGCTTACAGAAAAACAGGATACACGAATTCCTGAAATACAATAAACAGCACCGCAAACTCATTGAGAAAACAGAACTGATTATTATAGATGAGATTTCTATGGTGCGGGTAGATATCATCGACAGCATTGACCGCATCTTGCGTGTTTACTCCCGTAACCTTCGTCAGCCTTTTGGCGGTAAACAGGTATTGTTGGTAGGAGATGTATATCAGTTGGAACCGGTAGTGAAAAGCGATGAAAGAGAAATTATCAATCGCTTCTACCCTACCCCTTATTTCTTCTCTGCCCGTGTTTTTAATGAAATGGAATTAGTATCGATCGAACTTCGGAAGGTATATCGCCAAACAGACAGAGTATTTATCGATATACTGGACCGGATACGAAATAACACCACCAACGCCGTAGATCTTCAATTACTAAACACACGCTATCACACAGAAATCGAAGCGTCGGAGGAAGATATGTATATCACATTAGCCACCCGACGGGATAATGTAGATTTCATCAATGATAAAAAACTGGCCGAGCTACCCGGAGATCCGGTTGTATTTGAAGGAGAAATTACAGGACAGTTTCCCGAAAGTAGTCTACCTACCCCCAAAGACCTTGTGCTTAAGCCCGGTGCACAAATCATCTTTATTAAAAATGATTATGAACGCAGATGGGTAAACGGCACCATCGGAGTAGTTAGCGGTATTGACGAAGAAGGAACGATTTATGTAATTACCGACGACGGCAAAGAGTTTGACGTAAAAAAGGATTCCTGGCGAAACATTCGTTATAAATACAACGAAAAGAAAAAAGAAATCGAAGAAGAGGAGTTAGGGGTCTTTGTACAATACCCTATCCGATTGGCGTGGGCAATCACTATCCATAAGAGCCAGGGGCTTACCTTCCATCATGTAGTGATAGATTTCACCGGTGGCGTATTTGCCGGCGGACAAGCGTATGTGGCGTTAAGCCGATGCACCTCGTTGGAAGGTATTCAATTGAAAAAGCCTATCAGCCGGGCCGATGTTTTTGTGCGACCGGAAATTATTAGTTTCGCACAACGTTTCAACAACCGACAGAGCATCGACAAAGCATTGAAACAGGCACAGGCAGATGTTGAATATGCAGAAGCTTCCAAAGCGTTCGATGAAGGAGACTTTAAAAGTTTCCTCGATCATTTCTTTGTGGCTATACACGCACGTTATGACATTGAAAAGCCTATCATTAAACGACTGATACAAAAAAAGTTAGGCATCATCAACAAATTACGCGCACAAAACGTTGTATTGAAAGAACAGTTGCGGGTTCAACAAGAGCAAATGAAAAAGCTTGCTTACGAATATTTGCAGTTAGGCAATGATTCTATTACCTTAGCCAAAGATATTCGATCGGCCATTGCTAATTACGACAAGGCTATCAGCCTTTATCCTGAAATGACCGAAGCCTGGATACGCAAAGGAGTTACCCTCTTTAATAACAAGGATTATATGGAAGCAGAATCCTGTTTCAATACAGCCATTAAAACATCTCCCTCGGAATTTAAGGGTTATTACAATCGTGGCAAACTCCGGTTGGCAACTAATAATGTGGAAGGAGCCGTAGCAGATTTTGATAAAGCTACCTCACTCAACCCCGACCATGCAGGATCACATCAGCTTTTTGGTGATGCACTTTTAAGAAATGGAAAAGAAGACCTTGCCTCTATACATTGGCGACTTGCCGAAGAACTACAAAAGAAGAAAAAGAGAAAATAATTTTTAAAACACTATCAAAATGAAGAAAGGATTAACAATTGCAGCCATTATTGTAGGCGTATTATTAGTCATTATGATTATTCTACCTTTCGCTTTCCGCGGAAAGATTGAAGGAATAGTTAAAACAGAAGGTAATAAAATGCTGAATGCCCAATTTGACTTTAAAAGCCTAAGCATCAGCCTCTTCAAACACTTTCCAAAAGCCTCTGTTACCCTCAACGATTTTTGGCTAAAGGGTATCAACGAATTCGAAAACGACACTTTACTGAAAGCCGGCGAGCTTTCTGCTGCTGTTGATTTATTCTCCCTCTTTGGAGAAAACTTCGATATTTCCAGAATTTCTATCAAAGACACTTGGGCCAAAGCCATTGTATTGCCCGACGGAAAAGCAAACTGGGACATCATGAAAAGCGATGGAAGCGAAGAATCCACCGAAGAGGTAACTACCGAAGAGTCTGCTCTTTCCATCAGCTTAAAAGAATTAAGCATCAACAACCTGAACTTAATTTACGACGATCGCCAAGCCAATATGTATGCCGAAATAGCCAAACTATCGGGTGCTCTCTCCGGAAATCTGGGAAGCGACCAGACTACCTTGAAGATAGAAGCCGAAACGCCGGGAGTAACTTTCAAGACAGGAGGTGTTGCGCTGCTTAATGCTGTAAACTTCTACACTAAAATGAATGTAGATGCCGATCTTAAAAACAATAAATTCACGTTGGCGCAAAACGAATTCCGTCTGAATGCAATCAAAGCAGGCGTAGATGGTTGGGTAGAATTACAAGATCCCGCTATGGATATGGATTTGTCTTTGAATACCAACGAAGTAGGCTTTAAGGAAATCTTATCTTTGATACCTGCTATCTATGCCAACGACTTTAAGAATCTGCAAACCGATGGTACCGTTACCCTAAAAGCACATGCCAAAGGAATTATGCAAGGTGATACGCTTCCTCAGTTTAATGCTGCCCTGGAAGTTAAAAATGCCATGTTCCGCTATCCTTCCTTACCTGCCGGAGTCGATCAGATCAACATTGCAGCCTCTGCTAAAAATCCGGGTGGAAGTGCCGACTTAACCGAAATAAATATTAATTCGTTTAATTTCCGCATGGCCGGAAATCCGTTTAGCCTGACAGCAGAAGTTAAAACGCCTATCAGTGATGCCAACTTCAAAGGAAATGCCAAAGGTATTTTTGATTTAGGTAAAGTAAAAGACGTTTATCCGCTGGAAGATATGAAATTGAATGGAGTGGTAAATGCCGACTTATCCATAGAAGGAAGAATGTCGTATGTTGAAAAAGAACTGTACGACAAATTCATTGCTTCGGGAACAATTAAACTAACCGACATGAAACTGGCCTTGAAAGATATTCCGGATGTGGACATCAAACAATCACTGTTTACATTCACACCACAATATCTACAACTGAGCGAAACCACTGTAAATATCGGCAAGAACGATATCACTGCCGATACTCGTTTTGAGAACTACCTGGGGTATATCTTTAAAGATAAAACCATCAAAGGAACATTAAATATCCGTTCTAGCCATTTCAACCTCAACGATTTCATGTCCGGAGAGGTCGACACTACTGCCGTAGCAGCTACAGACACCACCGCCATGACTCTAATTGAAATTCCTAAGAACATCGACTTCAACATGACAGCCAACATGAAGCAAGTATTGTTTGATAAAATGGTATTCAATAACGTAAACGGACAGCTTCTTGTAAAAGATGGCAAGGTGGATATGAAGAACCTTTCTACCAACACAATGGGAGGTAATGTAGTTATCAACGGTTACTATTCTACCACAAACATTAAAGATCCTCGCATGAATGCTGCTTTCCGCATGACCGACCTGAGTTTCTCGCAAACTTACAAAGAGCTTGCCATGGTGCAAAAAATGGCTCCTATCTTCGAGAACCTGAAAGGAACTTTCTCGGGTAATATGTCGATCAATACCCAATTGGATAACCAGATGAGCCCGGTACTACCGTCTTTACAAGGTTCCGGAAACTTATCGACCAAAAACATGGAACTAAGCGGTGTGAAAGCTATTGATGCCATTGCCGATGCAGTTAAGAAACCGGAAATGAAAGAAATGCATGTAAAAGATATGAATTTGGCTTTTGATATTAAAGACGGAAGAATAACTACCGACCCCTTCGATATTAAGTGGAAAGATTATGTACTGAATCTATCCGGTTCTACAGGCCTTGACCAAACTATTAATTATACCGGAAAAGTTAAACTGCCGGAATCTACAGGAGTAGGCAAATACACTACATTGGATTTGAAAATCGGAGGTGAGTTCTCTTCCCCCAAAGTATCTGTAGATATGGAAAGTATGGCCAAACAAGCTGTGGAAGTAGCCAAAGATAAGCTATTGGATAAGTTGGGAGATAAACTGGGATTAAGTTCCAAAGATTCTACCCAAACTACCACAAAAGAGGAGCAAAAAGAAGAAGCCGTGAAAAAAGGGATTGATGCTTTAAAAGGATTAATAAAGAAGAAATAATTTTTTTTAGTTTATAGTTTGGAGTTTGGAGTTTATAGTTACCTTGCAGCATTGTAACTATAAACTATAAACTCCAAACCAAAAACTCCAAACTATAAACTATAAACTTAAACCAACATGTTACTCAAACTCTACGACAAGAACAATAACCCTCAGGATTTGCAAGAGATTGTAGATATTCTGAATAATGGTGGAATTATTATTTATCCCACCGATACTGTTTATGCTATTGGTTGCCATGGTTTGAAAGAGCGTGCTATCGAACAGATTTGCAGGATTAAGGATATCAATCCGAAGAAAAACAATCTTTCCATTATTTGTACCGACCTTAGCATGGTAAGCGAATACGCCAAGATGAGTAATGATACATTTAAGTTATTGAAGAAAAACCTGCCAGGCCCTTTCACCTTTATATTAAAGACAGGCAATAATCTGCCCAAAATATTCAAAAACCGCAAAGAAGTAGGTATTCGTATTCCCAACTCACCAATAATCAACGAAATATCCCGTTTATTGGAAGCCCCCATCATGACTTCTTCTTTACCTTACAACAGTGATGATGATATTGAATACATCACTCACCCCGAACTGATTGAAGAAAAGTTTGGCGAACTTGTCGATTTAGTAATTGATGGAGGTATTGGTGATACCGAACGTTCTACCATTGTAAACTGCACAGAGGATGAGCCGGAAATTATCAGGCATGAGAAAGGGGAAATTTCCTGGTAATATTTTATCCTCCTCCGTTATTCCCTACACAAAAATATCACATCGCCATTCGATTACCATTTATACACCAACCCAAAGACACTTCTCAGAGAATCCCCTCGGGGATTCAATTTGAATAACCCCCAGTGAAGCGCAGCGACTGGGGGGATTTGGTAGCGCCATCTTACCACCAACCCCGAAGTGGGTTGAATCAGAATTTATCTCTTACGCTCATCATCGAAGAATTTCCTTTCCCCCACAAAAGTCCAATTATTCCCCCTTCTTCTTCAAAAACCTCTTACTCAAAAACGCACGAACCGGTTCATCATAAAGTTTCAAACTAATATAAGCCAACAAAATACATCCTATCACTAACGCGATAGCTCCGGGTAAAGATTCTCCAAAAGTAAGATTCTCATTTTTAACCCAAGCATAATATAGATAAATGAAAGGATAATGCACCATGTATAAAGGATAAGAGATATCTCCCAGAAACTTGCAGATGCGAACCGTATATTTATCGGTAGTTTTGCCCGAAGCACCTAAAAAAACGATAAGCGGAAAGAACACAGCAAAACAGATGGTTTCATATAACCCATTCATCCAAAGATGTTCGGCACCTCCAATACGCGGCACAGCCAACAAGGCAACTACCAACAAACTACATAACCAGAATGCCCCTTTTATATGAACCGGTTTAAAGATACGGGATAAAAGCAAACCTGCCGAGAAAGAGAAAAGCAAGCGGAGAGAACCTCCGGTAAACTCGATCCCTGTTAATTGAAAGCCGGCACAGATATCTCCAAGAGGTCCGAAGATGGCGAATGTAGCCAACCCACACCCGGCTATGGCAACCAATACTGCAAGAGCCTTGGTAGAAAGCCTGCGAATAAACAACGCATACAGTACATTCCCGATATATTCGAAGAACAAAGACCATGTAGGTCCATTCAACGGGTACATTTCTCCTAATCCTCTGACTTCCATTCCGGGAGTAGAGGGTATCAGCAAAGCATTTAGTAATGTGCCTAACAAAAGTGCGCCGATTGTAACTTTCGAAACATCCCATACCTCGCATCCCTGAAAATAAAACATCACCCCTCCTATGATAGCTCCTATAACCACCATCGGTTGCAGACGAATGATTCGACGTTTCAGGAAATCCATTGTTTTCATGGTTTTCCAACGGTCGTCATAAGCATACCCTACCACAAAACCGGATAACATAAAAAAGAAATCTACCGCCAGATAGCCGTGGTTGATCGTTTGATCCAGATGGCTGGTGGCAAAAGCTTCGAATAGGTGAAAGCAGACTACCGTAATGGCTGCTATTCCGCGCAACCCGTCGAGAATATTATAATGCGGTTTGGTATCTGCAAAGGCAGCAGAGGGGGTTTGTTTTTCGATCATGAGATTAGATATTGATTTCTGATTTTACTATTATCTCACAAAAGTAGATATTCGGTGGTAGATATTGTGGATTAAGCCGGGTAAAAGCAATAAAGAATGTTAAGGGGGATTGATAAGAAAAGCCAAACAAAGAACAGTATGCACCGTTATGGGTGGTTGTTTGTCTTTGTTTGGCTAAGAGTGAATAGTTTAGTGTATGGAGCTATTTAAATTTTACTTGAAGGGAATCACCGGATTCGACCCTTATTTCCAGTCTTGCATCTTTGTTTTTAGGGTGCCAGTTTATGACTTTCGCACTCTTTTTAGAACGTTCCAAATAGTTATACCCTTCCCCTGTCAAATTTTCCACATCGATCTCACTGTTTATTATTTCCCTATGTCCAATACAGCTAAGATCAATATTTAATTCTTTGATTTGGCTATCTTTAAGTTGAAATGAATTATACCCTCCTCTTTGTATTGGTTCCAGCACATTCGCTTTACAGTTTGTCACATACATAGCAGATGTTGAATTTATTCTTATCAAATCCGTTTCCATATCTTCTATTTCAATAGCAACTCCATCCAAATTACTAAGAACATCCGCAAAGTTTCCATATAATGAAAAGTTTACTCCATCCAGAGCTGCATAATATTTTCTTGCTTCGTCATCTGTTTTTCCGTACTTTTCTTTTAACTTATTTATTTTCAGTTTTATAATTAAAGTATCATTGGAAGAAACGATATCCACAAATTGAGATAATTCTTCGGAAATAAATAATTTATTTCTTTGCTCTTCACTGGTAACAGGTGCAAGCTTAAATCTTCCTCTGGGATATATTTCTTTATAATTATATGCTCTTGGCTCTGAGTCCAACCAAACCGTCTTATAGGGAGAAACATCCAAACCAACTACATTCTCTTCTGATATAAAAGGGATATCCTTATATCCAGTGTTATAATCAACCCTATCCGTAAATGAAAACCCAATGATAAAACCAATCGATAGGACAAATACCGACCCGATAACACCTAATACTATCTTAGTTGTAAGTCTCATAACTACTTATTTTCTTGTTGTTTTATATATTGATTATACTTGCTGACGATCTCTTCGATTGGGATATTCAATAGCCGAATCTGCCTGAAGAACTCGTCAATCTCATGTTGAAGGAAATAGGTCTTTCGGATAGAAAGTATTTTCTTCACCGCACCTTCGGATACGAAATACCCGATACCTCGCTTATTGAATATTATTTCCGATTGCTGCAAATACTCAAACGAGCGCATTACCGTATTAATATTCACTTCCACGATGGAGGCATACTCACGAACGGAAGGTATCCGCTCCTCTTCTTTATACTTTCCGAGCAAAATCTCATCACAAATGCGCTCGGCTATCTGCAAATAGATTGCTTTATTATCTTTGAAGTTCATAATTTACCATCGTTTAATGATTTCGGATTCTTTGAAACGGAAGAAGGCAAGGGTCCAGTTGAACAGAGCCAAGAAAGCAAGTATACCGATAGCAAGACACACAGCTCCATCCTTATCTTGCAAAAAGACAATCGTATCGAAAGAGTTTATTACATTCCCGAATTGATTATAATCTTCATAGAAAAGCTGTATCGTCAAATTACAAATAAACAAGAACAAACCTGAGATAACTACCCCGGTAGCAAACGTCTTGAGAAATGTAGATTTCTGCCAAAAAGTACTACCCAGAATAAATAGTGATTGTATAAACAAACAGAATGTTAAGCAAAGCCAGAATAAAATCATCTCAGGAAAGAGGTAAGAGTGGTCATATTCTCCAACAGAAACCAATTTGCTTAAATCCATAAAAGGCACATCAAGATCCGGATACTTAATAGAACAAACAACTACCCGAAAGGCATCTGCAACCCATAAAGCAACAAAAAAAGCAAGCGTATAGCCCACTGTTAAAATCAACCAGCGCGAAAGGAACTTTTCAACGTTAGATGCAGGAAGAGTAAGATAAGTTATACGCTTAGTTTTGCTGTTCATTGGTTCCATTAAGGTAGAAGCCATTAGCACTCCAAACACTGCTAAATAAATGAAAGCCATTCTCAGCAATTGCAGATTCAACATTTCTAAACTATAATAGGAAGAGTGTTGCATATCCGACAAATATTCCATAGAATTCATTATCAATATCACCACCAACCCTCCAAAAAGTCCTGCAAACTGCACTATACTCCTTCTTTTCCAATTCTCTTGAAGATCTTTACCTAAAACCAGCCCAAAGCGTCTGATATCAAATATATTATTCATAATCTATTTTCGTTTTACTATAAAATTATTGTTCCGATTCAAACAAGGTTTTAATCTTATCCGGATTAGCCAATACCCCATTGAAAAGAGTTTCCAGATTGAGCGTGCTTTCTTCTCCCAACTCATTAAGTACAATGGCATTATAACCCATAATGGAAGGAGAAACATACAAGGCTTGTTCGGCATCTACAGTTTTTGCTCCATTTACAAAGTACATCTTTTGACCAATTTCCATAGATGAAGCATTCAATAATACTTCGTTATTATCGATAATAACTACATGCTCTATTAAGTTCTCCACATCCTGCACCTGATGGGTGGAGATGATAATTGTCCGGTCGTCCGTCATATTCGATGCAATGAACTTCTTGAACTGGCTTTTACCGGGAATGTCTAACCCATTGGTAGGTTCGTCCATAATAAGTAAGGAGGTGTTAGTGGCCAAGGCAAAGCTCATAAAAACTTTCTTCTTCTGCCCCATGGAAAGTGCTCCCAAATTTATTTCAGCAAATGCGTCCATCTCAAAATGTTTTAGATTCTCAACCAATTGCTCCTGACTGAAGTTAGGATAGAAAGGACTATTTATTTTGATGTACTTTTTCAAAGATATATTCGGCAAGTTAAACTCCTCCGGCACAATAAAAAGATCTTGGAGGGTGGAAGGATAGCGCTTCGACACATCTTCATTATTATAAAAGATCTTTCCTTTGCCGGGTTGAAGCAGTCCGGTCATTAAATAAAGCAAGGTCGATTTTCCTGCTCCGTTTTTACCCAGCAGACCGCAGATGCGGCCTTGTTCGATGTTCAAAGAGAAGTCCGTAAATACGTTCTTCTTTTTGTACTTAAAGGTGAGGTTCTCTACTCTAATCATAATGAATTAAATATTAATTAAGGGTATATAGTGTATTAGTCTAATAGTACATTGCAAATATAAAGAGTTTATTTAATAGGATGCAAGTAAAAAGCGAATATTTTCTAAAAAGCATTGAATCGAATAAAGAGTCAAACACGAATAATATGATACAACCAAACCGAATTTAAACCGCAGATTTCACCGATCTCACAGACCTTAAAATACGGATAAAGAAGATGGAAAACAACTCGTAATTTTAACGCATTAAATCGACTTCATTTGTACATAAATAGAAAAATACGTTATTTTATCTCCAGAAAGTTTTTCCTTCAAAAAAGTACCGCAAGTTCCACCAACGAATTAAAGCATTGATTATCAACCGTATTATAGGTGCAACTTTCAACAAAAAAGTTCCACCAAGTCCCACAAAAGTCCCACCTTTTTCGATTTTATTACATGAAATATTGTTTTATCCGCTCTTTTTCTATTTTGTTTTATCAATTAATTTACTTATCTTTGTCTATAAGAAAACAACTCCTACACCCGGGTGTACAGGGCGTGTAGATGCGGATATACAAACTCCGTACATCCGGGTGTGCCGGATACATACACCCGGGTATACAAAAAGAGAAGTAAGTTTTACAAAAAATAAAATAAAATAGCTAACACACAAAAAGAATATATTATGCAACTTTATGTAGTACGTTCCAAAACAGACAAAACAAAAGGAGAAGAAAAAAAGCGTTATTACGGAGTTCCTATCGTTTCCGGGCAAATTACCGAAGAAGAACTCGCCACAGAAATATGCGAACGTTGCTCGCTAACCCGTGGAGATGTATTAGCAGCCATCAGCGCGTTGAGCGATTCCATGCAAAATCATCTCTCTAATGGGTATAATGTAAAGCTCAAAGGCATCGGTCTGTTCTCCGTTTCCGGTAGTAGCGAAGGGGTAGATACCCCGGAAGAGTGCACGCCCGGCAAAATGAAAGCACAACGCATTTGCTTTAAAGCAGACAATACATTGCGCATTGTACTGGAGAAACTCAAATACAAACTAACCCACCGTAACAAAACAAAATGAAAATAACTACCTATAGAAATACGACTACAGGGCAGACTCAGCGCGTTCTTGAACTAGAAACGGCCTTGGAGAATATGCGCGGCGAAATAAAATCGAAACCGGTAACCATGCTGCGCCAAAACCTGGCATACACCTCCTCTGGCAAACGAAACGACTATGCCGAAAAACTACCCGTATTGGTATTCGGTGGTGTATTCCATAAAAAAGAAGGCAAACAGGAACTTACCACCTACAACGGATTGGTTCTGCTGGAAATCAATAACCTGGCCCACTTTAACGAAGCCGCCAAGCTTCGTAACTTAGCCTCTGGTCTTCCGCAAACCCTGATTGCCTTTATCGGTTCAAGTGGCAAAAGCGTAAAAATCATCGTTCCTTTTACATTGCCCAACAGCACTTTGCCACAGAGCCGGGAACTGATTGACCGCTTTCACGCACAAGCTTATCGAGATGCCGTGAAATGGTATCAACCTCAATTAAGGCGAGAGATTGAACTGAAAAAGCCAATGGTTGAGCGTGGATGTCGCTTATCATTCGATCCGGATTTATACCATAACCCCCACGCGGTAGCCATCCGAATAGACCAACCCCTACGTATGCCTGCGGAAACAACCTTCGAGGAGGCACAGCAGGCCATTGCCGACCCTCTACAAAGGTTGATACCCGGATACGAACGCAACCGGATTATCTCCACTCTCTTTGATACCTGCCTGGCAAATGCACTTAACGAAATAGAAAGAGTAGACTGGAAGGAGGACGAATTAAAACCTTTTTTCGTCACACTTGCACAGAATTGTTACCATTCGGGCATCCCCGAAGAAGAAGCAGTGAAGTGGACGCTTTTGCATCGCGACCTGAAGAATTACGAAATTCAAGTACGTGCCAATTTCCGAAGCAGTTATTCCACCTCCCGAAAGTTTGGCAGAAAGCCCTGCATTAGTGCCTCCATGACATTGGTAGCACAATTGGAAGAATTTATGCAAAGACGGTATCAATTCCGATACAACACCATCAAGGCGGTGGTGGAATACAGGGAGCTAAAATCGTTTTACTTCGACTTCCGTCCGCTAAGCAAACAGGCCATGAACAGTATTTCGCTCAATGCCACCTCCGAAGGCATCAATGCCTGGGACGCGGATGTAAAGCGCTACCTGCACTCCGACAGGGTACCTGTGTACGACCCTATCGAGAATTACCTTTTCTCCCTGCCACATTGGGATGGAAGAGATCGGATCAGAGAGCTGGCTCGTTGCATCACCTGCAACAATTCTCGTTGGCCGGACTTGTTCTACACCTGGTTTCTTTCCATGGTGGCGCATTGGCAGCAAATAGATCGTCGGCACGCCAACAGCACATTACCTTTATTGGTAGGTAATCAGGGATGCGGTAAATCGACTTTCTGCCTGAATCTACTTCCTCCCGAACTGCGCGATTACTATACGGATAGTATCGATTTCAGCAACCGCCGCAACGTGGAGTTGGCACTGGGTCGCTTCGCTTTAATTAATATGGATGAGTTCGATTCCATCAGTCCGTCGTATCAGGGTTTTATGAAACACATTCTTCAAAAAGCAGTGGTACAGACCCGTTTACCATACGCAGGTACTACCGATGCCATTCGTCGGTATGCAACCTTTATTGCTACGAGCAATAACTTCGATCTACTATCGGACCCTACGGGCAACCGCCGCTTTATCTGCGTAGAAGTGGAAGGCATTATTGATTATAGTCAACCGATTGATTACCGACAACTGTATGCGCAGGCCGTACATGCCATCCGCCAGAATGAAAGATATTGGTTCAGCCATGAAGAAGAAGCATACATCACTGCCTGCAACCAACGATTTTTGCGCACCCTACCGGAAGAGGAAATGGTGTATGCCTATTTTCAGGCACCTGCCAAAGGAGAAGCTTTCAAAGAACTTACTTGCACGGAAATGTTGGAACATATTCGGACGAAGCGTTCGGGATTCAGATATAGCCGGACGGCGGCTATGTCGCTGGGACGTTCGCTAAAGAATGTGTTTGAGGCGAGAAAGGCGAAGAGGGGGACGGTGTATAAGGTGAGGGAGAGGGGGGAATGATGGAAATATTTCAGTCTTTAAATAAAGATTTATTTTGGGAGTACAGTGATAATGTATCAGATTAATATTAAGGGGTTTGCTTTGACTGGAGTTAGCATGCATACTCTTTGGTTCTTCTGTTTTTCTGTCCAGAATGGGAAGTCCGAGTAGATTTTGTCTGCAAAGATATTCCTATCCGTAAGAGTATCTGCTACTTCTGTTTTGAGTACTGTCAAGTCGTTTTCTGTCGCAGAGGATATCATTAGTATTTCAGGAAATGGTAGTGTTCCTTCTCTTCTAAAAGCCAATGCGTGGAGTTTGAGTCCAAAGTAATACATATAATATCAACAATGGCAGATGGTATTAAATTTAGAGGATATAAACCTGATGAGTTATTATTAAAGAGAAATATTAAATTTGAAATAACAAATTATAAACCAGAAAATGGAATTTATAGTATAAGAATGCAACAAATAAAATAATTATAATAGAATGAAAAAATACAGACAGGAGCTTTTAGATAATTTTACTATAGAGGAATTGGAATCTTTCAATGACGAACAAATAGAAAAAGTTAGTATCAATGGATTAAAAGCCGAGTTGAGAATGAGAGAATCATCTAAGAAAGAAGATGAGCTAATTAAAAAATTTTGGTCAGAAGAATATTCTCAAATGAGTTTTTCCGACAAAATAAAGTATTGGGGAGCAGAACGTCATCAGAGTATGCGATGGCAGGAAGAAAGCGGCTATCCGGTTGAATGGTTATATACAAGAAAATGGCTCGAAGAAATGTTGGAAATAGAACCTGATTTTATGAAAATGCTACCAGATATCTATAATATGTGGGGTATGTCATTTGATTCTGAAAAAATTGATAAAGTTATTCAGGAACTTTATAAGGAGATAAAAGGATGAGATGGTTAGAATGTTATCACTTTCTCCTGTATACTATTTATTTTATAACCTGAATTCGGGATAATTTTCTCTTCCTCTTCAATACATCACAAGGCATAGTTATCGTGCTCACATTGGATTTTTCAATTGAGTATTTTTGTTT
>NZ_QVMK01000025.1 GCF_010500995.1 Bacteroides sp. 224
ATCTCACGAATCCGAAAATGAAAAGCGTGAGCATCGTTGGACTTCTTTTCTTTCATTGGTTGAGTCGTTAAAGAGTCAACCATATCTACAAAAAGACAGCTTGCCCTAAACTTCTTCATGAAGCTGAGTATGAATAATCCGGGTTAAAGCTAATATTTCTTTTTATTTTTGTATTTTTGCGCTGATTCTAAAAAAACATCAAGAACTATGAGTATATTTTCAAAGCTTTTCGGAAAAAAGAATGATGACGATCAAAAGAATGTAGAAGACTTTGCCTCTCTTACACGTGTTTACTTTCAATCCGTGATTGCTTCTAATCTGGGAATTACCAACATCAATATGGTACCTGACGTAGCCAACTTCAAACGCGTATTCAAAGTACCTACCCAGGGAGGAAAATTAGGTTTGGGCGAAAAATCGCGTGCTAAGAAAATGCTCATGCAAGATTATGAAATCAGCGAAAACTTCTTCAAGGAAATAGATTCTTCCATCAAAAAGAACTGTAAAAAGCAGCAGGATGTACAACCATACCTGTATGTTTATCAGGCATTCTCCAATGATTTAATGATGTTATTGGGAAATTTGATGCAATGGAAATTCCGTCTTCCCGGTCGATTCAAGAAAACGATGTATGGCTTAACCGAGAAAACAATTCATGACATTGTAACCAAAACAGTGTGGAAGAAAGATGAAGTACACAAAACCGCCACTGATGTTCGTAAATACAAAGAACGTTTGGGATTCTCTGAACAATGGATGACGGAATATGCTTATCATATTATTATGTTGGCTAAAAAAGAATCCGGAAAGAAGAAAACAGCCGAAGAATAATTCTGTTAGCGAATAGGAAAAAATCCTAAAGAAATTCACATAACACCGAAGCGGGAGACCTTTTCTCCCGCTTTTTTGTTATATTTATATGATCCCACCTTATTTAATTAACAATTAAAACAACATTTTTACATGAAACAAAAGAAGATACTCACCTTCAATTTCAATCAATTACGCCAGTTATTTAAACAAGATTTACCCGATCTTTTTTCGATTGCTTTGAAAAGCGAAAACGATTCGGAATTTAAAGATTACTTGCTTACATACCTGGACGGGATGGAAAGAAAAGAAGCCAATGAGCAGATTCGACTCCTGATTGATTATTCCGGCAAAGAGATCTATGAGCTCTCTACCGAACAAACCATGAAAGTACAAACACTGTCTCTGCTTTGGCAATTCTTAACCGGTCATCTTCCGGAAGAAGTTACCGGCACCGATCTGTTTATTGATCTCTATTATCAATTTCAAAGGTTGTATTTTCCGGATATACCCAAGCCATCTGCCCAGCGCATTAAAACCCGCACAGAAAGATGGCCTACGGGAATGGACGAAGATGTCATACAATTGCGTGAACAAAACAAAGAACGAATGATTCAATTACTGATTACAAAAATTGAAGCACGCAAAGGTTCACAATCTCGCTATCAATTTCCGGAATCGGCCTCCTATGAAGAAAAATACAACCTGGTAAGCAACTGGTGGAATAATTTTCGTTTCCACTTATCCATGGCCATTAAAGGCCCCAATGAACTAAATCGCTTTCTGGGCGAATCATTATCGGCAAATACCATGCAAGTTCTTACCAAAGCGAAGAAGAAAGGAATTCCATTCTTTGTAACTCCCTACTACCTCTCTTTACTGAACACAACCAAAGAAGGGTATAATGACGAAGCCATCAGAAACTACATTCTTTATTCGCCCGAATTAGTGGATACTTATGGCAATATACATGCTTGGGAAAAAGAAGATGTAGTAGAAGAAGGGAAACCCAATGCTGCTGGCTGGTTACTCCCCGATGGACACAACATCCATCGCCGCTACCCGGAAGTAGCGATTCTAATCCCCGACACTATGGGACGTGCTTGTGGAGGGTTATGTGCCTCTTGTCAACGTATGTACGACTTCCAAAGCGAACGTCTTAATTTTGAGTTGGAAACGCTTGCTCCCAAAGAATCCTGGGAAAAGAAACTGCGCCGACTCATGAATTATTTCGAAGAAGATACTCAACTAAGAGATATACTCATCACAGGTGGAGATGCCTTGATGAGCCAAAATAAAACCTTGAAAAACATTCTTGATGCCGTATACCGGATGGCGCAGCGCAAACGTCAAAAAAACTGGGATCGGCCCGAAGGAGAAAAATATGCAGAGCTACAACGAGTACGCCTTGGTTCTCGCCTGTTGGCTTATCTGCCTATGCGTATTAACGATGAGTTAGTAAATATTCTGCGAGAATTTAAGGAGAATGCTTCTGCCATCGGAGTGAAACAGTTTGTTATCCAGACACATTTTCAAACGCCATTAGAAATCACTCCGCAAGCCCGTGAAGCTATTAATAAGATTCTCTCTGCCGGATGGACAATAACTAACCAACTGGTATATACGGTTGCCGCCTCCCGCCGGGGACATACCAATCGTCTTCGTCAGATGCTTAATAGATTAGGAGTAGTTTGCTATTATACATTCTCCGTAAAAGGGTTTCACGAGAATTATGCCGTATTCACGCCCAATAGCCGTTCATTACAAGAACAGCATGAAGAGAAAATATTTGGGAATCTATCTTATGCACAACAAGAAGAATTGGTTTATCTTCTGGAAAGTGGCGAGTATATTGCAGAACGTATCCTGCGATTCATGAAAAGATATCATCTCCCCTTTTTAGCTACCGACCGCAGCGTACTTAATTTGCCCGGAATAGGAAAAAGCATGAGTTTCACCACCATCGGGCTTACCAAAAATGGAAAAAGGATTCTAAAATTCGATCATGATAATACCCGAAAGCACAGTCCTATTATTAATCAAATGGACAATGTCTACATTGTAGAAAACAAATCCATAGCCTCTTACCTTCGTCAATTAGAACAAATGGGAGAAGATGCCGATGACTATAATACAATTTGGTTCTACACCGAGGGAAAAACCGAACCCAGATTTCGCATTTATGAATATCCTAATTTTCGTTTCAAAACCACCGAAGAGTTTAGTAATTTGGGCGTCGACATCAAATAACCAAGCAACCAATGAATATTATCCCTATTGAAACACATCCGCTTGAGCCATTCATGCCCATGAATGCTCTAGTGTTGATGCTGGGTAGTTTTCCTCCCCAAAAGAAGCGCTGGTGTATGGAATTCTACTACCCGAACTTTAACAATGATATGTGGCGAATTATGGGCACCATTTTCTTTGCTGATAAAGAATACTTTCTGACTGATGCCAAAAAAGCTTTTTGCAAAGAACGGATTATTGAATTTGCCAACAAAAAGGGCATTGCCTTGTTCGATACTGCCACCGAGATACGCAGGCTGCAAGATAATGCTTCCGATAAATTTCTGGAAATAATCAAGCCTACGGATATTAAAGCTATGCTCAGGCAACTACCCGCATGTAAGGCAATCGTTACCACAGGTCAAAAAGCCACCGATACTCTTTTAGAACAATTCGATATCAAAGAACCCAAAGTGGGAGGATTTGCTGAGTTTATGTTTGAAAGGCGACTGCTTAAATTATACCGAATGCCCTCTTCTTCTCGGGCGTATCCTTTAAAGTTAGAGGAGAAAGCGGCTGTTTATCAGGGGATGTTTGAGGATATAGGGTTATTCTAAGAATAAATACGAAACATTCTCTTCAGGAAAAAACAGCAAAGGTATTTGGTTATATCAAATAATAAACTACCTTTGCAACCGCAAACACGGGAGTAGCTCAGTTGGTAGAGCACTGGTCTCCAAAACCAGGTGTCGGGAGTTCGAGCCTCTCCTCCCGTGCGGATGCAAAGTTTAGGATTCTAATCTTTCACATGAAAATTTTATATATCATTTTAGGCTCTATTTCTTTAGGATTAGGAATTCTTGGTATCTTTCTACCGTTACTACCCACTACCCCTTTTTTATTACTCACAGCGGCACTTTATTGCAAATCATCCGATCGTTTATATAATTGGTTGCTGAATCATAAATATTTAGGATCTTATATCCGGAATTTCAGAGAAAACAAAGCAATCCCACTAAAAGCCAAGATACTTTCGATCTGTTTAATGTGGGGCACCATGCTTTACTGTATCTTCTTTGTGGTTCCTTTGCTTCCTGTTAAGATTCTACTTTTTATTATTGCCGTAGGAGTAACTTATCATATCCTATCTTTCAAAACGCTATAACAACTTCTGTGTATCTTCGTTTGATATACTAAAAAGGGAATCAAAACTCTAATTGTTCTTATCATTTACAATCTACTCAAAGAACAACCAGACTTTTGACTCCCCACAAATACTATATTAAAATTCCATCAAATAAATGCTAATAACTTTAAATAATAGCTTTTACAATTTCAAGCATTCCTTTTTCTTGAATTGAATTAAGATCAGCCACAATTGCATCTGTCAACCCTGGAATCTTATTCAAATCTTCGCCCCAAATAAATTCTGCTGCAAGAACACCTTTAGCTACTTTCTCTGTATCACCAGTTGCCCAAAGGTCTTTCAATAAGCTCATTATTTCAGGTGCATCGTTAGGAATGATTTCAGCACCATCTTTACGCACTCCACCTTTATAATAAGTAATAATAGCTGCTAATCCCAGAACCAATCCTTTAGGAAGTTTGCCTTTACGCTCTAAATAAGTTTTCAATCCCGGAAGATCACGGGTTTCGTATTTAGGGAATGAGTTTAGCATAATACTTGTTACGGCATGATCTACGAATGGATTATTAAAACGTTCCAATACATCTTCGCCAAACTTTTGCAATTCATCTTTAGGTAAGTTCAAGGTTTCCATCAGTTCATCAAACATAACCATATTAATGTACTTACCTACTACTGAATCCTGACAAGCATCGCGTACAATATTAATACCCGAAAGGAAAGCTACAGGAGATAAAACAGTATGAGGACCATTCAATAAAGTTACTTTACGTTCATGGTAAGGAGCCTCAGATGGCACAAAGAGTACATTCAATCCGGCTTTATCTGCTGGAAACTCATTAGCCACTTCTTGAGGAGCTTCGATCACCCACAAATGGAAGATTTCAGCCTGAACAACCAAGTTATCATCATATTGTAGCTTCTCTTTAATCTCTGCAATATCTTTACGTGGGAATCCCGGAACAATACGGTCTACCAATGTAGCATATACAGCACAAGCTTCCTCAAACCAGGTTTTAAATTCTTCACCTAAATTCCAAAGATCAATATATTGATAAATCGTTTCTTTTAGTTTATGACCATTCAGAAAGATCAACTCACAAGGGAAAATAATAAGCCCTTTAGTTTTATCTCCATTAAATGTTTTAAAGCGGTGATATAATAATTGAGTTAATTTTCCCGGATAAGAAGATGCTGGAGCATCATCTAATTTACACGAAGGATCGAAGGAAATACCTGCTTCCGTAGTATTGGATATAACAAAACGCATTTCAGGTTGTTCTGCCAATTTCATGAACTCAGCATGTTGCGAATATGGATTTAATGAACGACTAATAACATCAATCAAAGTTAAATCATTCACCACTTTACCTTTGTCAAGCCCTTGAAGGTTTACATGATAGAGATTATCCTGAGCATTCAACATATCTACCATTCCTTTTTCAATAGGCTGAACCACCACTACGCTGCTGTTGAAATTTGCCTTCTCATTCATATTGTAGATAATCCAATCCACAAATGCACGTAAAAAGTTACCTTCACCAAATTGAATAACACGTTCCGGGTACGTGTTTACCTGAGCTGTTTTTCTGTTTAATTCTTTCATTTTTAAATGATATTTGATTATTCTAATTCGAAATAGTAATCTATATTTTCTTTCATTAATATATCTATCGGCATATATTTGATGGGATCGACCTCCTTTTTAAATACCACATAATCACATAAGGCTTTCACGCCATAGTATCCCTGCAGAGCAGGACGTTGCCCTATCAAATATTTTATTTCTCCGGACTTTAACAGCTCTACATTCTTTTTAAGCAAGTCATATCCTACCAAACTTTTCAGGGTATTTCCGGATTCCTTCAAATAACTTCCTATATAATGGGCACGTGAATTAAAAACAACACCAAGCTTCACCTTTGGGTGTTGCTGAAAGAAGCGATCCAGAGAAATTCGATCTTCTTCAGGTTTATCTTTATTGAAAACGACATCATGAATGGTTACCTTATCACATTGCTCAGTCAGAAAATTAACAAAACCTTCCATGCGTCGCTGCATTTGAACTTCAGCAGGATTATCTTTATTGTTATTCAGGAAGAGTACGATCTCCTGATCTTTCTCATAATCACTCATTAATATTTTTCCGGCAATATATCCGCTCATATATGAATTTTGACCGATATACATTAATGCTTTGGTATCCAAGAAGTTATGATCAATGAAAATATAGGGAGTTTTCTTTTTATCAAGAATCCTTGTCAGCTCAATGGTAATTTCTTCAAAGATTGGAGCCAGAAGAATTGCGTCTGTCTTTATCTCTCTCAATTCTTCGCAAACTTTTCGATAAGAGGCTTCATCGCTATGCTTATATTGCACAAAGTCTATATTTACATTGAATGGTTGCAATTCTTTGGCTGCTTTTTCTATGCCGGTAGCAATGGTATACCAATAGTCATTCTCTATATAATAAGGTATAGCACAAACAAAGGAATATTTCTTTTTGGCCGCCAAACCAATAGCAAACATATTAGGCTTATAGTCGATTTCTTTAAGCACTTTTTTCACTTTTTCCATGCTCTCTTGAGACACATCGCCCCGATTATGCAATACACGATCTACTGTGCCGATAGAAACCCCGGCCATTTCAGCTATGTCTTTGATTCTATAACTTTTGGATTTCATGGTACTTTTTTATGTATTTACTCTTGAAACATCGAAGCGTTAAATATCATAAATCTTCGGGGCAAATATACGAATTATTTTGGTACTACAAGTAAAATATTTATTTTTGTGTTCGATAACGGTTAATAAAACATAAAGAACTTATTAACCTATTCCATTAATAATCAGCATTATATATCTTTAAAGTCAAAAGTAATAATTTTGTATACCAAAAACACAAGAGAATGAAAAATTTTATGGATGAGAACTTTTTGTTGCAAACCGAGACTGCACAGAAGTTATACCACGAACATGCGGCTAAAATGCCCATTATTGATTATCATTGTCACTTAATTCCACAAATGGTAGCTGATGATCATAAGTTTAAATCCTTAACAGAAGTTTGGTTGGGAGGCGACCATTATAAATGGCGTGCTATGCGTACAAATGGAATTGACGAACGCTTCTGTACAGGTAAAGACACCAGCGATTGGGAGAAGTTTGAAAAGTGGGCAGAAACAGTTCCCTATACCATGAGAAATCCGCTTTATCATTGGACACACCTGGAATTGAAAACTGCTTTCGGTATCAACAAAATTTTAAGTCCTAAAACTGCGCGTGAGATTTTTGACGAATGTAATGAAAAGCTTACTCAGCCCGAATATTCTGCTCGCGGTTTCATGCGTCGTTATAAAGTGGAGGTTGTTTGTACAACTGATGATCCTATTGATTCACTGGAATATCATATTAAAACCCGCGAAAGTGGTTTTGAGGTAAAAATGCTTCCTACATGGCGTCCGGACAAAGCTATGGCTGTAGAAGTACCAGCTGATTTCCGTGCTTATGTTGAAAAACTGGCAGAAGTAAGTGGTATATCCATCTCTACATTTGATGATATGATTGCTGCTCTTCGCAAACGTCATGACTTCTTTGCAGAACAAGGTTGTAAATTATCCGACCACGGTATTGAAGAGTTTTATGCTGAAGATTATACAGAAGCTGAAATTAAAGCAATCTTCAATAAAGTATATGGTGGCACTGAATTAAGTAAAGAAGAAATTCTGAAATTCAAATCAGCCATGTTAGTTGTATTTGGTGAGATGGATTGGGAAAAAGGTTGGACTCAACAATTCCACTATGGTGCCATCCGTAATAACAACAGCAAAATGTTTAAGCTGCTTGGTGCCGACACCGGATTCGACTCTATTGGAGAATTCACCACAGCCAAAGCAATGTCTAAATTCTTAGACCGTTTGAACTCACAGGATAAATTGACTAAAACAATTCTGTATAATCTGAACCCATGCGCCAATGAAGTAATTGCTACCATGCTTGGAAACTTCCAGGATGGAACAATTGCCGGTAAGATTCAATTCGGTTCAGGCTGGTGGTTCCTTGATCAGAAAGATGGTATGGAAAAACAAATGAATGCACTGTCTGTACTTGGTTTATTAAGCCGTTTTGTAGGTATGCTAACGGATTCTCGTTCTTTCCTTTCTTATCCCCGTCATGAATATTTCCGTCGTACTTTATGTAATCTTGTAGGACGTGATGTAGAGAATGGCGAACTTCCTGCTTCAGAAATGGATAGAATTAACCAAATGATCGAAGATATCAGCTACAACAACGCTAAAAAATTCTTTGAGTTTTAACAATCTGACATAGATTTAATCGTCTTTAAAGGAATACTTTCTATGAGAGTATTCCTTTTTTCATTAATTTTGCACACCTAATTACATTTTTATAATTATACTAGCTAAATCGATGAACAATCCTACGCAAACTGCGCCCAAAGGGTTCCCAAAAGCCTTTTGGGTCAGTAATACAGTTGAACTGTTTGAACGTATGGCATATTATGCCATATTTATTGTATTAACCATCTATCTCTCTACCATTTTAGGCTTCAGTGATTTTGAGGCCAGCATGATTTCCGGTCTTTTCTCTGGTGCTCTTTATCTCCTCCCGATATTCACAGGTGCATACGCCGATAAAATAGGATTTCGTAAATCCATGCTTATTGCTTTTTCGTTACTTACCATCGGATATATAGGTCTCGGTATTTTTCCAAATTTGCTTGAATCAAGTGGTCTGGTTACTTATGGTGAAAAAACAGTCTTCTCCGGTATACAAGAGAGTTCACAAAGATGGATCATTGTTCCTATTTTGCTTACTATTGTTGTAGGAGGTTCTTTCATCAAATCTGTAATCTCAGCTTCTGTTGCCAAAGAAACAACTGAAGCAACTCGTGCTCGTGGATATTCCATATTCTATATGATGGTTAACATTGGTGCTTTTACCGGTAAAACCCTCATTGATCCTTTAAGAGGAGTTGTTGGCGAAGAAGCCTATATTTACATTAATTTCTTCTCGGCAACCATGACTCTTATAGCCTTACTGGCAGTTTATTTCCTTTATAAATCTGCCCACACAGCAGGACAAGGTAAAAGCATGAAAGACATTTCGGCCGGATTTGTGCGAATTTTATCTAATTGGCGTTTATTACTACTGATACTCATCGTTACCGGTTTTTGGATGGTGCAACAGCAACTATATGCAACTATGCCTAAATATGTGATTCGCATGGCCGGAGAAACAGCCAAGCCAGGTTGGATTGCCAATGTTAACCCCCTGATAGTGGTTTGTTGTGTTAGCTTTATAACTCGTCTGATGTCTAAAAAAAGCGCTATCACTTCTATGAATATAGGTATGTTTCTTATTCCAATCTCAGCTTTGCTAATGGCATGTGGAAACTTATTCAATAATGAAATTATCTCGGGATTGAGCAATATTACTTTAATGATGGTAGCAGGAATCATAGTACAGGCATTAGCAGAGTGCTTTATTTCTCCCCGCTATTTAGAATATTTTTCGCTCCAAGCGCCTAAAGGAGAAGAAGGTTTATATTTGGGATTTAGTCATCTACACTCTTTTTTATCCTCCATTTTGGGTTTTGGATTGGCAGGATGGTTATTAACTAAATATTGTCCGGACCCCATTTTATTCGAAACTCATGAAGCATGGGCAGAAGCAAGCGTCCATGCACATTATATTTGGTATTATTTTGCAGCTATTGGTCTTATAGCAGCTTTTGCTTTACTGATATTTGCACAGGTCACCAAAGCTATTGACAAAAAGAAGAATCTTAACGTATGCAATTAAATATAGATTATCCGGAAGAGGAATCCTCAAAAATAAAATTTCTAAGTCTTGCAAGTGGTAGCAGTGGAAACTGCTACTACTTAGGTTACAAAGATTACGGCATATTAATAGATGCCGGGATTGGGATTCGCACTATCAAAAGAACGCTCAAGGAATTCAATATACCCATGAGTTCTATTTGTGGAGTTTTTGTTACCCATGATCATGCAGACCACATTAAGGCTGTGGGACATTTGGGAGAAAAGCTACATATACCCATTTATACCACTCAACGAATCCATGAGGGCATTAATCGAAGCTATTGTATGACCGAGAAATTGTATACATGCGTAAAATATATCGAGAAACAGCAACCTATACAACTTAAAGATTTCCGAATAGAAGCCTTCGAAGTTCCTCACGATGGCACTGATAATGTAGGGTACTGTATTGAAATAGCAAATAAAACCTTCTCTTTCTTGACCGACTTAGGCGAAATCACAGAATTAGCAGCTCAATATATTATAAAAGCAAATTATTTAATCATAGAAGCCAATTATGACGATGAAATGCTGAAAATGGGACCTTACCCTGCTCACTTAAAACAAAGAATATCCGGACGAACCGGACACCTCAGCAACAAAGTTACCGCAGATTTCTTAGCAGAGAACATAACAGCAGACTTAAAACACATTTGGTTATGCCATTTAAGTAAAGACAACAATCACCCTGAACTTGCTTATAAAACAGTAGAATTTAAACTTAGGAGCAAAGGTATTATTCCCGGCAAAGACATTCAACTGCTTGCTTTAAAGCGAAGTACTCCTTCTGATTTATATGAATTCGATTAAATCGCACATTTTCTTTATAAAAAACTAATCATTCATTTGGCTGTATAAAACAAATCTGTTAAATTTGCACTCGCAAACAAGAAAATGCACTCTTAGCTCAGCTGGTAGAGCAATTGACTCTTAATCAATGGGTCCAGGGTTCGAGTCCCTGAGGGTGTACCAAGAGGTAATCTGATAAAGGTTACCTCTTTTTTTGTTTAAAATTTGCAACCCTGAACCTATTTTTGCCACGGCCGTAACAGAATTTAGGCACGGCCGTAACAAGATTTTGCTGCGGCCGCAACAAGATTTCTCCACGGCCGTGACAAAACGTTGCCGCGGCCGTGGCAAAACCCGGCATAAGAAATTTCAAAAATGGAGTTATTGAGAGGTATAACGATAAGCATTCAATCCCTACTTAAACTGCTCCTGATACAACGAATAATACTTCCCTTTCATTTCCAAAAGTTCCTGATGAGTGCCATATTCAATAATGCGACCTTCATCGAGCACTAATATTTTATGAGCATTTTTTACGGTGGAAAGACGATGGGCAATAATTAAACTTGTACGTCCTTCCATCAACTTATCAAGACCCTTTTGGATAAGAATTTCACTACGAGTATCAATATTACTGGTTGCTTCATCCAAAAGGAGGATGGGAGGATCTGCAATGGCAGCCCGGGCAATATTCAATAATTGTCGTTGACCTTGACTAAGGCTCGCTCCATCATTTTCTAATATAGTATCGTATCCCTTTGGTAAACGTTTAATAAAAGAGTGTGCGGCTGTAAGCTTGGCAGCCTCTATTACTTCTTCATCGGTGGCATTCAGACGTCCAAAGCGGATATTCTCACGAACGGTGCCGGTAAAAAGATGCGTATCTTGTAATACAATAGCCATAGATTGGCGTAGATTATCCCGTTTTATATCTTGAATGGATTGACCATCTATGGTTATCTCGCCCGATTGGATATCGAAGAATCTGGGTAGCATGTTCAGTATGGTGGTCTTTCCTGCGCCTGTAGCTCCGACTAATGCAATCTTGCAACCTGCTTTTACCTGAAAAGAGATACCTTTTAAAATAATCTTTTCCGGTTTATATCCAAAATAGACATCTTTCATTTCCACATCTCCATGAATATGAGGTAAGTCTACGGCATGAGGTGTATCAACAGGTTCGGGGGCTTCATCAATCACGCTAAAAATACGCTCTGCTCCTGCAATAGCAGCCTGAATACTGTTGTATAGACTGGCCAATTCATTAATAGGACGTCCGAATTGTCGCGAATATTGTAGGAATGCAGCTAATCCTCCCACATCAAATCCTCTGTAGATGGCTAACAGAGCACCAACTATGGTGATAATGACATAGTTTAATGTATTGAGATTTTGCATTAAAGGCATCATTAAACCGGAAAAGAATTGCGCTTTTTGCGACTTTCCTTTCAGGTCTTGGTTCATTTCATCAAAATCGGCTTCTACTTTCTTTTCGTGCCCAAACACCTTTATTACCTTTTGTCCACTGATCATTTCTTCAATATACCCATTTAAGCCCCCTAAAGATTCCTGTTGAGCTTTAAAGTACTTTCTACTTCTACTTACAATTGTTTTTGCACTCAAAAACATCAACGGTACAGTAACAAGTGTAACCAAGGTAAGTATGGGACTAATGTATAGCATTAAAGAAAAAATACCAATCAGCATTAAAGCACTGGAAAGCATATCTGATAAACTATCAGTCAGCGCATCGCTAATCCGGTCTATGTCATTTGTATAGCGACTCATCAAATCTCCGTGCTGATGGGTATCAAAATATTTGAGGGGAAGTCTCTCCATCTTTTTGAATAAGTCGGCACGCATACGCATAACTGTTCGCTGCCCGATTACGTTCAACAACCTATATTGAATCCAGACTGCGACTACTCCCACTAAATAGATGCCCAATAATACTAAAAGTACATGTACCAACCCAGAAAAATTTCCGGGAAGAATATAATCGTTGATAATAGGGCGGATCATATAAGACCCCAACAGATTGACTATTATACTAATAACAATCAAAAAGCCAATTACAAACAATAGCTTACGTTCACGAGCTACATAAGTTACCATTCGAAGAAAAGTCTTTTTTCCTTCCTTGGGTTTGCCTGTATGTTTAAAATGATCTCCGTGCGCCATTGTTCTTTAAAATACAATTTGTTGAGAGTTATATATTTCCTGGTAAACAACCGAGTTCTCCAATAGTTCGGCAGGTGTTCCTATGGCATTTATTTCTCCATCTTCCAATACGATGACTTTATCTGCCGATTGCATGGTGTTGATACGCTGCGTTATTATAAATACTGTGGTATTATTCAATAACTTATGTAGATTGTTTCGAATCTTCATTTCAGTTTCCGTATCCACAGCGCTGGTGCTATCGTCTAATATCAGAATTTGGGGCTTACGCAATAAGGCACGAGCAATACAAATGCGTTGCTTTTGTCCGCCGGAAACGTTCACTCCTCCCCTTCCCAGCATGGTATTATAACCTTCAGGAAAAGACATTATAAATTCATGAGCCTGCGCTGCAATACAAGCTTCTTCTACTTCTGCCAGAGTAGCATCTTCCTTTCCCCATCGCAGGTTTTCCATTATGGTGCCTGTAAACAGTTCATTTTTCTGCAACACCATACCAATTCGGACATGAAGTTCATCCAGGTGATAAGATTTCACAGAAATTCCATCTATCAGAATCTCGCCCGAAGTAACATCATATAAGCGAGGTATCAATTGCACCAAAGAGCTTTTTGCCGAACCGGTTGCTCCCACTATTGCGATGGTTTCTCCCGGTTTTACTTCAAAATTGATATTGCGCAATACATCTGTTTCTCCACTCGGATATCGAAATGATACGTTTTTAAATACAACTTCTCCTCTCGTCACCCTATACTTATCTTGCAAACCTTCCGGAGTATTTACTAAGGAAGGATTAGCATTAAGTACCTCCAAAATACGTTCGGATGATGCAGAAGCACGAGCCAGATTCATAAAAATCATGGACAACATCATTAGAGCCATCAACACCTGCGAAAGGTAATTCACAAAAGATATCAATTCTCCGACTTTCAGTTCACCCTCCATCACTTTAAAACCGCCAATCCAAAGAATAGCAACGATAGATACATTCAGAACGAGTTGCATTACCGGAAAAATAGAAGCAACAATGTTTGATGCATGAATAACCATATCGCGCAGCTCTCCACTGCTCTTCTCGAACTTATCTGCTTCAAAATCTTCGCGAACAAAAGATTTAACGACACGAATGTTTATCAGGTTCTCCCGTACTACTTCATTTAATTGATCTACTTTCTGCTGCACTTTCAGAAAAAAAGGAAATCCTTTTCGCAAGATAAAAAAGACACTTACTCCTAATACCGGAATAGCAATCAATAATATTAAAGCCAGATCTGTATTAATGGTTATCACAAAGAAAAGAGCCATAACAAGCATTAAAGGAGAGCGAAGCATCATTCGCATAGACATTAATATAATCTGCTGAATCTTGGATATATCATTTGTTAAGCGGGTTATAAGAGAAGCCGAACTAAAATGGTCTATATCGAAAAAGGATAATTGTTGAATCTTATCAAAAAGGGCAGTGCGCAAATCCGTCCCGAACCCGATAGAAGCTTTGGAAGAAACATACACATTAATAACGGAAACTGTTAATCCGGCAATGGAGATCAAAACCATATAAATTCCCGTTTCCGTAACCACAGAAAGATCGCGCTGCATTACACCATCATCAACTATTTTTGCCATAAACATAGGCTGAATGGTTTCACACAACACCGCGACCAAAACCAGGATAGGACTAAGTATCAGGCTTGTCTTATAGTTTTTGAGAATTTGCCAGTATTTCTTCATTTATCTACTCAATCACAACAACCAACGACTTTTCAAGAAGTGCCCAATCATACACAAACTTAGCATGCGAAGAAGCATTTCTTACACACATGTGCGAACGGGGAATGGTTCCAAGCGTTCGGCTATATTCTATAATACTTCCTTGCGGATTAGTGGTGGGTACTCCATGTATATATCCTCCATTCGTAAAACGGCTTGCCCAAGGGGCATATCCGGCAATGGTGGTAGTACCATCTACATAATAATACATTTTTGCTTTCTTTTCCTGTATTACAAAGATACCAAGTGGGGTATCGTGTGCATAAGGTGGGCGGTACTTCCCGGTAGTAGAAGGATTCATACTACGAACAAGCCAAGTATCATTGTTTTTCTCTAAAGTAGTAATGTTTTGGTTGTGCCTATCTACAAATACTAAATGTTCAAAACAGATGGTATCTATTATATGAACATATTTACGAGGGATTATAAAATCACCCGGCACATATATGGTTTGTGCACCAATGAATTCGCTACTATCATTGCTATAAGTAAGTTTAACCAATTCGCCATCTTGCCCATAACGCACAGGAGTTACCGAATCATAAGGTAAAAACAAGGGGGTTCCTTGAAAGCGTTCTATTCCAAAAGAGTCGGCCACATTCTTGTATGCATTCCTACTCCAGTTGTGTACTAAAGGAGCTTCTCCGTTTTTGTTTCTCCGGTTTTTAAGTATTCCCCAAGGTTGTGGGCCTTCGCGCTGAACGTTTTCTATTTGGGCCATTATCTCTCGAATCTTATCCCATTGAAAAGTGCGAGTAGTGTCTTTATAAGGGTAAGTATCTTCTAAAGTATATTGTTCGTAAGTTAGTTCTTTGGTTATTTTTATGTCGGCAGGAAGTATTTCTTTTATTTGGGGTTCTTCTTCTACCACAATTTCTGTTTCAACAGAGTCAATACTCGCCTCTCTTACTTCTTTGTTATTTCTATCTACAGAATCTTTTGAGGAACAAGAAGGTAAAGTAAGTAATCCTACTAATAGAATTATAGAGGCAATTCTTTTTATGTGCATATTTATGTATCTATTTCAGTTTGTGAATGTAACAAAAGCAAAGGCAATTAAGTTTGCAAATATAGGATATTAAATCGGATTTTCAGAAGAGATACTTCATCCGTAATTAGATAGAAAAGAAAAATCCCCCTCTATCTCTAAGATAGAGAGGGAAATTTATAAGGGGTCTGTTATTTCATTAGAAATTAACAAAGAAACCGAAAGTGATGTTGTTTGTTAAATCCAATCCAAATCCATTTTCCATAAACTCATAATCATCACTGTATCCTACAAATCCGAATTTGCTTACTAGGCTGAATTTATCAGTTAATTTGATAGCTAAACCAGGTTTCAAACCAATGTTAAACCCATCTTCTCCATCTTTAACAGTAGAGAAACCAAATCCACCATCAACAAACAAACTTACAATACCTTTGTTGAAATAAGAATAACGAGCATAAGGAGCTACAAAATATATATCCTTTTTAATTCCTGCTACTTTTGAATGATCATAGCCAAGTTCAATACCTAAAGCCCACTTATCATCTAAAGTATATCCTACTTCAGGAACAATTCTAAAAGAAGTTTTGTCAGCATCATCATTATCCCAAAAACCTAAGCTACCACCAGCATAAACTTGTGCATTAGCTGCTACAGCAGCACATACTACGAATAAAAACATTACAATCTTTTTCATAACTTTCTTCTAATTTTAAGTTAATAATTTAGTTATTTTAAGCCGTTGCAAATGTATGCGGGAGTTTTGAATTATCCAACTATTAAGCTTTCGAAAATTAAAAAAAACGAATAAAACAGTAATTAAGAATAGCAAAAACAGCACGTATCGCATTAACAATAAATAAGTTAAGGGATTTCCCTAAATTAATTAAGAAAATCCCTTCACATTTTAAATTACACCTTATTATATTATATATAGCAAGATTATTGTTCCAATACAGCTTGCGCCGCAGCCAAACGAGCGATTGGCACGCGATAAGGAGAACAGCTCACGTAGTTCAAGCCTACACTATTGCAGAACTTCACAGATGAAGGCTCACCACCATGCTCACCACAAATACCACATTTTAAGTCCGGACGAACTGCACGACCTTTTTCTGCAGCCATACGCACCAACTGTCCTACTCCCTTTTGATCTAATACCTGGAATGGATCGAACTTCAGGATCTTCTTTTCAAGATAAACAGGCAAGAACGAAGCGATGTCATCACGAGAGTATCCGAAAGTCATTTGGGTCAAGTCGTTTGTACCGAAAGAGAAGAACTCAGCGGCAGAAGCAATACGATCGGCTGTAAGAGCAGCACGAGGAATCTCAATCATTGTTCCTACTTTAAAGTCTATCTTATCGCCTTTTTCCTCAAATAATTGAGCAGCTGTGGCACGAATCACTTTTTCTTGTTCAAGGAATTCATAAAGGATACCGGTTAATGGAACCATGATTTCAGGAACCGCTGTAACACCTTTCTTCTTCAAATTCAGAGCAGCGCCTAAGATAGCACGTGTTTGCATCTCTGTGATTTCAGGATAGGTATTACCCAAACGAGCACCACGGTGTCCAAGCATTGGGTTTTGTTCGTGAAGAGCATCAACACGTTGCTTAATCACTTTCACATCTACGCCCATAGCATCAGCCATTTCCTGCTGTCCTTTATCATCATGAGGAACGAACTCATGCAAAGGAGGATCGAGCAAACGAACTGTTACAGGAAGTCCGTTCATAGCTTCGAATATACCTTCAAAGTCAGCTTGTTGGTAAGGAAGAATCTTAGCTAAAGCTTCTTTGCGACCTTCTGCATTTTCTGCAAGGATCATTTCGCGCATCGCTTTGATCTTTTCACCTTCAAAGAACATGTGTTCTGTACGGCAAAGTCCGATACCTTGAGCACCAAATTTACGAGCTACCAATGCATCATTCGGAGTATCTGCATTAGTACGCACAGCCATACGTGTATATTTATCTGAAAGATTCATGATTTCAGCGAAATCCTCATCCAGTTCAGCCTCTTTAGTAGGAACTTTACCATCAAAGATATCTCCGGTAGAACCGTTTAATGAGATATAATCTCCTTCTTTCAGCGTTTGTCCATCCACCTCAATAGTTTTAGTGGCATAATCTATCTTTAAAGCACCGGCACCAGACACACAGCATTTACCCATACCACGCGCTACTACCGCAGCATGTGATGTCATACCGCCACGGGCAGTAAGAATACCTTGTGCAGCAGCCATACCTGCTAAATCTTCGGGAGAAGTTTCAATACGAACCATGATTACATCTTCGCCTTTCTTTGCCCATTCAGCAGCATCGTCGGCACTAAACACGATTCTTCCTGTTGCAGCACCCGGAGAAGCAGCCAAACCTTTAGCAATTACTTTTGCTTTTTTCAATGCTTCTTTGTCAAACACAGGGTGAAGAAGTTCGTCTAATCTGTTGGCGTCGATACGAAGAAGAGCTGTTTTCTCATCAATCATACCTTGACGAAGCATATCCATTGCTATTTTAATCATAGCAGCACCAGTACGTTTACCGCTACGAGTTTGCAACATCCATAATTTACCTTCCTGAACGGTGAATTCCATATCTTGCATATCACAATAGTGATCTTCCAATTTGGTTTGAATGGTATCCAGTTCTTTATAGATTTCGGGCATTGCTTCTTCCATAGATGGATATTTAGCTTTACGTTCTTCTTCAGAAACGCCTGCTAATTCTGCCCAACGTTGAGAACCTAATTTGGTAATTTGCTGTGGAGTACGGATTCCCGCTACCACATCTTCTCCTTGTGCATTAATCAGGTATTCACCAATAAACTGGTCTTCGCCGGTGGCAGCATCACGAGAGAAGCATACACCTGTAGCCGAAGTTTCGCCCATGTTTCCAAATACCATAGCTTGCACATTTACAGCAGTACCCCATTCAGCAGGTATTCCTTCCATTTTGCGATAAAGGATGGCGCGATCATTCATCCATGAATCAAATACAGAGCAGATGGCACCCCAAAGTTGTTCGTAAGCCGATTCGGGGAAGTCTTTACCTGTTTGTTTTTTCACTGCAGCCTTAAATTTAGCTACCAGTTCTTTCAGGTCGTCTACTGTTAAATCTGTATCCAGTTCAACACCTTTGGCTTCTTTTACTTCTTCAATTATTTCTTCGAACGGATCGATATCATTTTTGTTAACCGGCTTCATACCTAAAACCACATCGCCATACATTTGCACAAAACGACGGTAAGAATCCCAAGCAAAACGTGCATTGCCGGTTTTGCGAATCAAACCTTCTACTACTGCATCATTCAGCCCTAAGTTCAGGATAGTATCCATCATACCCGGCATAGATGCACGAGCGCCCGAACGTACAGAAACAAGTAGTGGATTCTCAATATCTCCGAATTTGGAGTTCATCAGTTTCTCAACAGCGACAATGGCTTGCTCCACTTCATTTTTCAATAAAGCAACCACTTTATCCTTACCTATCTCGTAGTATTCTGTGCAAACGTCTGTAGTGATTGTAAACCCGGGAGGAACGGGTACACCGATTAGATTCATTTCCGCTAAGTTTGCTCCTTTTCCACCGAGCAAATTTTTCATGTCAGCCTTACCTTCTGCTTGTCCATTTCCGAAGGTATAAACTCTCTTTTTGTCCATAAGTTTTAGTTTAAAGTTGGATAATAAGTCTCATTATTGAACGCAAAAATAGTGATATTATCTATATTGGGAAATTTTAGAACCTTTAAATTGCTATTTAAACATTACAAAATTTATTCTTTAATAGATATACTTCTTTTTATCACAGAAATGCCTACTTTTGCACCATTAATTAATAGACTGGCGTAAAAGTGGCAAGAAAGAAAAAAGAGCTCCCCTTATTGGAGAAGGTGACTATCATAGATATAGCAGCCGAAGGAAAGGCAATAGCAAAAGTAGACGATCTGGTAGTTTTTGTTCCTTATGTAGTTCCCGGAGATATCGTTGACTTACAAGTAAAAAGAAAGAAAAATAAATACGCTGAAGCCGAAGCTGTGTACTTCCATGAATATTCGCCCGTACGAGCTGTCCCTTTTTGCCGACATTACGGTATCTGCGGAGGATGCAAATGGCAGGTACTCCCCTACCAAGAGCAAATAAAATATAAGCAAAAGCAGGTAACAGACAACCTTACCAGAATCGGGAAAATAGAACTACCCGAAATCTCTCCTATATTAGGATCTGAAAAAACAGAATTCTATCGTAATAAACTGGAATTTACGTTCTCAAATAAACGTTGGCTTACCAACGAAGAGGTAAAGCAGCATGTGGTATATGACCAAATGAATGCTGTAGGCTTTCATATACCCGGGGCATTCGATAAGGTATTGGCTATTGAGGAGTGTCACCTGCAAGATGATATATCGAATAGGATACGAAATGCGGTTCGTGATTATGCATATAAACACAACTATCGTTTCTACGATATACGCCAACAGGAAGGAATGTTGCGCAATATGATTGTTCGTACATCTACTACAGGAGAATTGATGGTTATCATGATCTGCCAAATAGTAGAAGAAGAGGAAATGGCATTGTTTAAGCAACTGCTACAGTATATGGCCGACACCTTCCCCGAAATCACCTCCTTATTATATGTAGTTAATAATAAGCGGAACGATACAATTACCGATCTTGATGTACATGTATTTAAAGGAAACGATCATATTTTCGAAGAAATGGAAGGTCTGCGCTTTAAGATAGGACCAAAATCATTCTACCAAACAAATTCCGAGCAAGCATACAATTTATATAAGGTAACCCGAAACTTTGCCGGATTAACCGGAAAAGAATTGGTTTATGACCTTTATACAGGTACCGGTACCATTGCCAACTTTGTTGCCAAACAAGCCAAACAGGTTATCGGTATAGAATATGTGCCCGAAGCCATAGAAGATGCGAAGGTAAATGCCGAAATAAATAAAATCGACAACACACTCTTCTTTGCCGGAGATATGAAAGACCTGTTAACACAGGAATTTATCAACCAATACGGTCGCCCCGATGTGATCATTACTGACCCTCCCCGCGCAGGTATGCACCAGGATGTAATAGACGTTATTCTTTTTGCAGAACCCGAACGCATTGTATATGTAAGCTGCAACCCGGCCACACAAGCCAGAGATTTAGCTTTATTGGATGAAAAGTATAAAGTAACAGCCGTACAACCAGTGGATATGTTCCCACATACACACCATGTGGAAAATGTTGTTCTTCTTAATCGTAGATAAAAACATGGCTAAACAAAATAATAAAGAAAAAAAGGGTAAACCTGTAGCAAGGGCTGTAGCTAAGTTCGAAACATTTACAGTAAAAGAGCCGGCTGAATTATTGGAGTTTTTGATGAAAGCCAAAGACGGAATCAGCCGGAATGCTGCGAAGTCTTTTCTTTCTAAACGACAGATATATGTGGATCATGTAATTACCACTCAATATAACTTCCCTTTAAAATCGGGAATGAAAGTTCAAATCAACAAAGAAGGCAAAAAAGAATTTCAAAGTAATCAGATTAAGATACTTTATGAAGATGCTTATTTATTAGTAGTAGATAAAAAAGAAGGCATATTAACTACCACAGGCAAACAAAAAGAGCGCAGCGCACATTCTATTCTCGAAGAATATGTGCAACGCTCCGGAAAGCAACGTCGTGTGTACGCTGTACACCACATGGATAGAGAAGTTTCGGGAATCCTTATTTTTGCCAAAGACGAAAAAACCAAGATAACTCTCCAGGATAATTGGAATAAAACCATAAAGAGATATCAATATGTGGCTATATTATCCGGCGAAACGGAAAAAGACAATGGAGTGGTAACTTCATGGCTTCTGGATGGACGACTTTATTTCTCTCATTCTCCCCTATCTAACAACGATGGGAATAAAGCTGTTACCTATTACAAAACAATCAAACGAGCCAACGACTTCTCAATGGTAGAGTTAGATTTGAGTGAAAGTAAGAAAAATCAGGCGCGGGCACACATGCATGAACTAAAACATCCGATTGTAGGCGATGAAAAATTTGAAAGCGAATCCAATCCTATCAAACGCTTGGCACTGCACGCATTCAGACTTCATTTCCATCATCCCGTTACCGGTGATTTGATGAAGTTTGAAACTCCCTATCCGGTTGTATTCAGAAAACTGGTGCAGAAAGAAGCTGCATCACAAACAAAATAAGTAAACAATCCAAAAATCATTTTAAGTACATGCGTATAGTCTCCAAACTTGACGCATGTACTCAAACAACTACCTACTTTCGTAATATCTTACAATCAATACTGAGCTTATAATTAGCAGTATAGAGCAAATAATAGATCCTTCAAAACCGAAGCTACCACCATTCAACAAATTATTCTCTGATAAACGCAAAGTAAACAAAGAAGGAAAAAGCTTGCCACCGCTCACTTCATATCCCAACACAGAGCCCTGAATCCAATTCCAAGCTGTATGCAACATGATGGGAAACCATAAATTGTGTGTGTACATAAAGGAAGCACCCAACATAATACCAGCCAAAAACAGATTTAAAAGAGAGAAGAATGTTAAATTCGCATTGAAAATATGAAGTAACGAGAAAAGAAGCGAAGCAACAATCAAAGCTGCAAATTTATTCATTTTAGTCATTAAGATGCCTTGCACATAGCCACGCACAAGAACTTCTTCGGCAGAAGCTGCAATAAAATAAACGATAAAGCTTCCGATTAAGGAAACGAAATCCCAACGAACCGCAGCGACTTCCAACACTCCCAAAGCAAGAGATACGGTAAACCCTATTGCGTACAGAACAGCAGCAAAGATAACTCCCACCAAACAATCCTTCCTTCTCCCCTTTATACTAAACCCTAATTCGGAAACTGGTCGACCATTGATATATTTCATAAAAAGAATAGCACATACTACAGCAGAAAACAACATCACCAACCAGGATACAAAATATGTAATCAACAATGAAAGAGTTGAGTGATTGGCTGGCAGAAGTTTCAAAAACAAGCTCGAAAATATAGAGAGCACAGCTACCAAAGAATATGTTATGATAATATATAAAGGAACAGATAACCACACAGGTATCAAACACTTCGCGGATAAAAAGTTTGAGTTACGCTCCATTGTCTAATTGTTAATTAAATAACAAAAATAGAGATAAAAGCTGAAAAGCTGTGCTGGTTTTTAGTCTATTTGCATATATTTGTTCCACATTACTAAATTACTTATGAAAACAAAACAACTATTTATAGCTGGCCTGTTATTAATGGCCACAACAGCGAATGCGCAAAAAGTAAGCAAAAGCATCTTTGTAGATAAAGCAGGTACATTAATCAGTAATCTGACAGAAAAAGAAGCTAAAACAGTTACGCACCTTACCATTACAGGAAGAATCAACGCGATTGATTTCAAAAATATGCGTAATGATTTTGAGCATCTTGAATTTCTTGATATTTCCAATGCCGAAATCAGAACTTACGCAGGAAGAGGTGGTACTTATCCGGGCGAGAAGCTTTATGTATACCCCCAAAATTGTGTACCGGCGTATGCTTTCTGTTTTGTTATGGAAAAAGATACGATAGGAAAAAACACTTTAAAAGAGGTTTTCTTATCAGAGAAAATCAAGAACATAGACGATGGAGCTTTCAAAGGCTGCAAGAATCTATATGCTTGTAGAATAAACAAGAAAACTCCTCCCAACCTTCTAAAAGGTGCTTTAACAGACAGTATCACTGCTATTTTTATTCCGGCAGGAAGTATCGACGAATATCGTTATAAAAAGAATTGGGAAAACTTTGCTTTTGTAGAAAATAAGCCTATAACAGCTTTTATTCAAATTGGAGCAGCAGGAAGCCTGAAGGAAGAAATCCAAAATGCCGGTTTAGAGCCTAAAGAAATAAATTTCCTGACCATAGAAGGTAAATTAGATCCGGAAGATTTTAAACTAATCAGTAACTATATGGGGAATTTGGTAGATATTAATATCTACAACACCAATACGGCTGTTCTGCCAGACTTCACATTTGCACAGAAGAAGAATTTATTAAGAGTTAAACTCCCCAAAGGTTTAAAATCAATAGGGCAACGTGCGTTTAGTGGATGTACTCGTTTAAGCGGAGCTTTGGAATTACCGGAAACCGTAACCAATATTGAATACGGAGCATTTATGGGTTGTGATAACCTAAAACAGGTAATAGTTACCGGAGGTAACCTTACCGGTTTAGGAAATAATATATTTGGAGATGAAAGCAGTAAACTAATCTATTCAAAATAGATTAGTTACTACTATACATGCGTTGACGTATTTCTTTGATGTGATCGGAAGTGATGTATTCATCATACTCCATCATCTTATCAATAATACCATTCGGAGTTAATTCAATAATACGATTGGCCACGGTTTGAATAAATTCGTGGTCATGAGAAGAGAAAAGAATATTTCCCTTATACATTTTCAAGTTATTGTTGAACGCCTGAATAGATTCAAGGTCAAGGTGATTCGTTGGAGTATCCAGAATCAAACAGTTGGCATTACGCAATTGCATACGAGCAATCATACAACGCATCTTCTCTCCTCCTGAAAGCACATTTACTTTCTTCAAAACCTCTTCGCCCGAGAACAACATTCTTCCGAGGAAGCTTTTCATATACACTTCATTACCTTCTCCGTACTGACTTAGCCAGTCTACCAAGTTTAAATTGGAGTCAAAGAAAGCTGTATTATCGAGCGGTAAATAAGCGGTAGTAATGGTTACCCCCCACTTAAAGTGTCCGGTATCAGGTTTTATATTATCGTTTATAATCTCGAAGAAGGCAGTCATAGCACGAGGATCCTTGGAAAGGAATACCACTTTATCCCCTTTCTCCACATTGAAGTTTACGTCGCTGAACAGAACCTCTCCTTCATCTGTCTTCTTGCTCAATCCTGAAACTTCAAGAATTTGATTTCCCGGTTCACGTTCAGGAGTGAAGATAATACCCGGATATTTGCGTGAAGAAGGTTTAATATCTTCCACATTAAGTTTCTCAAGCATCTTTTTACGACTGGTAGTTTGCTTGCTCTTTGCCACATTCGCACTAAAACGACGAATAAACTCTTCCAGTTCTTTCTTCTTTTCTTCCGCTTTTGCTTTTTGATTCTGTTGCTGACGAAGTGCCAACTGACTGGATTCATACCAGAAACTGTAGTTACCGGCAAACAGATTTATCTTACCATAGTCAATATCAACAGTATGTGTACATACAGAATCTAAGAAGTGACGGTCGTGACTTACAACCAATACTGTATGTTCAAAGTTAGATAAATACTCCTCCAACCAAGTGACAGTTTCCATATCCAAGTCATTGGTAGGCTCATCCAGCAGCAAGTTATCCGGGTTACCAAAAAGAGCTTGCGCCAACATGACACGTACTTTTTCATTACCGCTTAGGTCGCCCATCAACATATAATGTTTATCTTCTTTAATACCTAAGCCACTCAACAAAGAAGCGGCATCACTTTCCGCATTCCATCCGTCGAGTTCGGCAAACTTTTCTTCCAATTCAGAAACTTTCAGACCATCTTCATCGGTAAAATCTTCTTTGGCATATAAAACATCTCGTTGTTTCATAATATCCCAAAGTACGGTATGCCCCATCAATACAGTATCCAGCACTGTAAAAGCATCCCATTTAAAGTGATCCTGGCTCAATACAGAAAGACGTTCGCCGGGTCCCAATCCTATAGAACCGGTAGTAGGATCCAAATCACCACTAATAGCCCGAAGGAAAGTAGACTTTCCCGCCCCATTGGCTCCGATAATACCATAGCAGTTACCATTTGTAAACTTCAGGTTGACATCATTAAATAAAACCCTTTTACCAAACTGTACCGAAACGTTAGAAACTGTAATCATTGTTTATAATCATTTATTTTATAGGTGATTCACACGCTATTATTACTCAAATTGGGTGCAAAGGTAGTCATTTTAAATGAATTAGAGGACATAGAGCATACGTCAATCTGGCATAAATAGCTATCTTTGCGAAATCTTTGCCGTAAACAATCATCTTGGCAAAGTTTTTGCTACTGAAAGGTAAATTCAATACACTACTTATAGCTATGATATTTAACAGAAATAAAAAAACAAACAATATGGATCCAAAAGAGAAAAAGAAAATGGAAGAAGAGGAGTTAAAAACAAAATCGGATGAAAACTCTACAGAAAACGAAGAGCAACTGCAAGATGCTGTAAATGAAGAAGCACAAACGGAAACTCCTTTATCCAGAGAAGAAGAATTGGAAAAACAAATAGAGGAGCTTAATGAGCAAATCAACGATCAGAAAGATAAGTATCTACGCCTTTCTGCCGAATTCGACAATTACCGGAAACGCACCATGAAGGAAAAAGCAGAGCTAATCTTAAATGGAAGCGAGAAAAGTATCGTCACTTTGCTACCTGTTCTTGATGATATGGAGAGAGCTCTGAAAACAATGGAAACAGCGAAAGATGTAGAAGCTGTAAAAGAAGGAGTAGATCTTATATACAACAAGTTCATCTCCATCTTATCTCAAAACGGGGTGAAAATCATTGAAACAGCAAATCTGCCTCTTGATACCGACTATCACGAAGCAATTGCTGTAGTACCCGCTCCTTCGGAAGATGCAAAAGGGAAAATTCTGGATACTGTTCAAACAGGATATACAATGAATGACAAAGTGATTCGTCATGCTAAAGTTGTAGTAGGAGAATAATAAAGAAATATATGTCAAAAAGAGATTATTATGAAGTGCTGGAAGTGTCGAAAGATGCATCAGCTGATGAAATAAAGAAAGCATATCGTAAAAAGGCGATTCAATATCACCCGGACAAGAATCCGGGCGATAAAGAAGCCGAAGATAAATTTAAAGAAGCTGCCGAAGCTTATGACGTGCTCAGCAACGCAGATAAACGTGCCCGCTACGATCAATTTGGTCATGCCGGAATGAGCGGAGCTGCCGGAAATGGTGGACCTTTCGGAGGTGGATTCGGCGGTGGCGGTATGTCTATGGACGATATATTCTCCATGTTTGGTGATATCTTTGGTGGCCATAGCGGTGGCTTTGGAGGCTTCAGTGGCTTTGGAGGCGGTGGCGGAGGTAGCCAGAAAAGACGCTTCCGTGGTTCAGACCTTCGTGTAAAGGTAAAACTGAATCTAAAAGAGGTTGCCAGTGGCGTTGAAAAGAAATTCAAGCTCAAAAAATATGTAGATTGCGACCATTGTCATGGTAGTGGTGCCGAAGGAAGTGGAGGAGTGGAAACTTGCTCTACCTGTAAAGGAAGTGGTAGTATCATCAAGAACCAACAAACAATTTTAGGCACCATGCAAACCCGCACTACATGTCCTACATGTAGCGGAGAAGGTACTATTATTAAGAATAAGTGTAAAGTTTGCGGTGGAGACGGTATTGTGCATGGAGAAGAAGTTGTAAGCGTAAAAATTCCTGCAGGTGTAGCCGAAGGCATGCAACTATCCATGAGTGGCAAAGGTAATGCTGGTAAACACAATGGAGTACCCGGAGACTTACTGATTCAGGTACAGGAAGAAGCACACCCGGACTTAATTCGTGATGATAACGACTTGATCTACAATCTCCTATTAAGCTTCCCAACAGCTGCCTTAGGCGGCACTGTAGAAATCCCAACCATCGACAATAAAGTAAAAGTTAAGATTGATGCCGGAACCCAGCCGGGCAAAGTTCTTCGTTTACGTGGCAAAGGCTTGCCAAGCGTGAATGGATATGGTACAGGAGATTTATTAGTAAATGTCAGTGTATATGTGCCGGAAACTTTGAGTAAAGACGAAAAAGGAACCTTGGAGAAATTAGAATCTGCCGAGAACTTTAAACCAAGTACTTCGGTAAAAGAAAAAATATTCAAGAAGTTTAAGAGTTTCTTTGATTAAGAAGAAGCTATTAAAAGAAATCGGGCTGACTTGGAAATCCAAATCAGCCCGATTTTATTTTATATCTGCTTGATTCTAATTTACTTGGCTACTCTTTCTAACCATTTTACCATGGCAATCATAGTAAACATTGATATAAGACATGCAACAACAAATATACACCAAGTCATCCAGATTGGAATACTTTGATAGAAAATTGCTCCAATAAACAACAATTGGTTACCTACAGCTGTGGCACCTAACCAACAACCTTGCATAATACCTTGATATTGAGGAGGAGCAACCTTGGATACAAAAGAAATACCCAAAGGACTGATAAATAGCTCGGCTATAGTCAGTATTATATAAGTTCCTATCAGCAAGAATGGAGTTACACGCATTTCCTGTGGTAAAACCCTAATGGTATTAACAATTGTATCACCCGAATCCGTCTTGACTTTCTCAAACAAAGAAGACCACAAAGGAAGGTCAGCAATATAAGACCCATAAGCCATAACACAATACGCTAATGCTGCAATTCCCATCCCTATTGCAATTTTTCTAGGTGTAGATGGTTCTTTACCGCGCGCACGCAACCAGCCAAACAATCCCATAACAAGCGGAGTCAATAACACTACACACAAAGGATTGATAGATTGAAATACCTCTGCACCCTCTATAGTCGTAAAATTAAGATCCACCTTTACGGCCGAAAGGTCTGTATATTCTTTAGCAAAGGAAGTTAATGTAAGTCCATTTTGATGGAAAGAGAACCAGAAAAAGATTACAACACCAAATACTGCAAATAAAGCATACATACGTTGCTTGATCTCTTTAATATCCATTTCAGTAACAGGAGTTGCAGAAGCATTTGTCTGTGCAACTTTACCTTTCTCGTCTGCTGGGAAATTCTTCTTATTAAGTAAAAAGACAACTAAGGAAATAGCCATTGCAACAATTGCACAAGCAAAAGCATAATGAAATCCAGTTGTAAATACATCTAAATATTCATTAGCAAAAGCAGTTAAGTCTGTACGACCAAATTGGTCTGCAAATAATCGTAATTGTTCTGTTGTTTCAGCATTAAGAGTGCCAGCTAATTGACCGTGACACAAAGAAGGCATATCGGCATTGTATACAAAACCATTTGTCTTGAGCCACCAGTTTCTAATAAGAACAGCAAGCAATGGAGCGAAAATAGCTCCAACATTAATAAACATATAAAAGAGAGAGAATCCGGAATCTCTCATTTTAGAGTATTTTTCATCGTCGTACATCTTACCTACTAAAGCTTGCAAATTGCCTTTAAATAATCCGTTACCAAAAGCAATCACAAATAAACCAACACAAGTTAAAGTAAGATATAAAGCAAATTCTTTTACTGGAGTAGGAGAAGGAATTGCAATTAATCCATAACCAACAGCCATTAAAATAAGCCCTGTAAGGATTGTCCCTCTAAAGTTCTTAGTCTTATCTGCAATAAGTCCACCGACTAAAGCCAACAAATATATAAGAGCATAAAACACTGAATAAATAAGTCCGGCTCGTGTTCCGTCAAAACCAAATTTTGCTTGCAGGAAAAGCACTAATATAGCCATCATAATGTAGAAGCCAAAGCGTTCTCCCATATTAGAGAGAGCTGCTCCAAGTAATCCTTTAGGATGATTCTTAAACATAGAAGTAATAGTTTAAAGTAGTATAATTAATAAATTTCAAAATTATAATAGTGCAAATATAATCACAAGAAATAAATAAATGGCATAAAGAGTGAATAAATATCAAAGAAAAACCTCCTATACCATAGATAGAGGAGGTTTTATCTTTCATTTTAACACAAAGTAGCGACATGTATCGCTACCAAATTTATTAAATCACTTGGGTTTATCTTAATCTGAAGCCCTCGTTGCCCGGCACTGATATATATAAAGTCATATAAAAGGCAGGTTTCATGAATATAAGTTGGGAAAGGCTTTTTCATCCCTATGGGAGAACATGCTCCACGTATATATCCGGTTATTGAGAGAAGTTCTTTCATCGGAATCATTTCACAATTCTTATTTCCGGATACTTTAGCAGCCAGCTTTAAACCAAGTTCTTTATCACCCGGAATAACGCAAACGAAATAGCCAATTTTATCGCCATGCAAAACAAGAGTCTTAAAGACTTGCTCCACATCTTCTCCCAAAGTCTCGGCAACATGGATAGCACTTAAATCACTTTCATCTACTGTATAAGGAATCAGTTCATAAGCGATTTTTGCTTTATCCAATAACCGAGCAGCATTTGTTTTCTGTATCTTAGCCATGAGATATTATGGTTTTAATTCATCGCGTAAGAATTTAGGAGTGTACCCTTTCTTACTTTTAGCAACCTCTTCCGGAGTACCGAAACTAAGGAGCTTTCCTCCGCCCTTTCCTCCTTCTGGTCCCATATCAATAATGTAATCAGCCATTTTAATAACATCCAGATTGTGTTCAATAACAATTACAGTATTTCCTCTATTCACGAGTTTATCTAACACTCCAAGTAAAATGCGTATATCCTCAAAATGAAGTCCGGTTGTAGGTTCATCAAGAATATAGAGCGTCTTTCCGGTATCTCGTTTAGAAAGTTCGGTAGCTAATTTCACACGTTGACTTTCGCCACCGGATAAGGTTGTAGAAGATTGCCCCAGTTTAATATACCCCAAACCAACTTCTTGTAAAACCTTGATTTTATTTAAGATTTGAGGCACATTTTCAAAGAACTCAACCGCCCGATTGATAGTCATATCCAATACATCGGCTATAGATTTTCCTTTGAAACGAACTTCCAGCGTTTCACGGTTATAACGTTTGCCATGACAAATTTCACAAGGCACATATACATCCGGCAGGAAATTCATTTCAATGGTTTTATAACCATTTCCGGAACAAGCTTCACAACGTCCGCCAGACACATTAAAAGAGAATCGTCCGGGTTTATATCCGCGTATTTTGGCTTCGGGAAGTTCTACGAATAAGTTACGAATATCGGTAAACACACCGGTATATGTGGCAGGATTAGACCTTGGTGTACGCCCTAAAGGAGATTGATCCACATCCACCACCTTATCTATATACTCTAAGCCCTCTATTGATTTATATTCTAAAGGATCTTGCAAAGAACGATAGAACTTTTGAGATAGAATAGGATGAAGTGTTTCATTGATTAACGTCGACTTACCACTTCCGGAAACTCCGGTTACACAAATCAATTTGCCTAAAGGAAATTCTACATCCACATTTTTCAGGTTATTGCCTTTAGCACCACGTAGCCATAAAGAATGCCCATTACCTTCCCGACGTTTTTCCGGTATCTCTATTTTCTTTTTCCCGTTTAAATATTGAGAAGTAAGTGTATCCGTCTTCAGCATCTCCTGAGGAGTACCGGAAAATACCACCTCCCCTCCCAGCCTACCGGCTTTGGGGCCCATATCAATCACATAATCGGCGGCAAACATCATGTCTTTATCATGCTCAACTACAATTACGGAGTTACCAATATCTCTTAATTCTTTCAGAGAGTTAATCAAACGTAAATTGTCTCTTTGATGAAGTCCGATACTTGGCTCATCCAGAATATAAAGTACATTCACTAATTGCGAACCTATCTGAGTAGCTAATCGAATACGCTGGCTTTCTCCCCCCGACAGACTTACTGAACTACGATTTAGAGATAGATAATCCAACCCCACATCCAAAAGAAATTTAAGTCTGGTTTGTATTTCCTTAAGTATTTCAGTGGCAATCTTTTTTTGTTTGGAGGATAGATATTGATCAACATGCTGTAACCATTCATACAGTTCGCAAACATCCATCGTTGCCAATTCATAAATATTCTTATCATGAATGCGATAAGCTAAAGCTTCTTTATTAAGTCGGGCTCCATTACATTCCGGACAAACAGTAGTGCGTGCAAATTGGTCTGCCCACTTTTGAGCTGTGGCAGATGCATCTTTCTCTTGCTGCATTTTAATGTACTTCACTACTCCTTCATACGTCACAAAATAATCTGAAGAGGTTCCTATTAAAGTTCCTTTGAGCTTGATTCGATCGTCGGAGCCATAAAGTATCTCTTCCAGAATATCATCCGTCAAATTCTTAATGGGTGTTTTTAAAGTTACTTCATGTTTCTCCAACAAGGCAGCGATCTGCCAAAAGATCATTGAGTTCTTATATTTACCCAATGGAGCAATACCTCCTTCATGCACAGATAATTTCCGATCCGGAATCACCTTATCTATATCAATCTGATTAACTATTCCAAGCCCCTTACACTTAGGACAAGCACCTTGTGGAGAGTTAAAAGAAAAATTATGGGGAGCCGGTTCTTTATAGGAAAGTCCGGTAAGAGGAGACATTAAACGTTTACTGTAATGTCGGATTTCCATTGTTTGTGCATCCAGAATCATAATTAATCCATCTCCCTGACGCATGGCAGTGGCAACACTTTGCTTCAAGCGCTTATCATCTTTATCGCTTACCACCATCTTATCTATCACAACTTCGATATCATGATTCTTGTAGCGATCTAACTTCATGCCATGAGTAATCTCTTTAACTTCTCCATCTACCCGCACATGGAGATAGCCTTTTTTGCGTACATTCTCGAACAACTCTTTATAATGTCCTTTACGAGTACGTACCAAAGGAGCCAGCATAAATATTTTCTTCCCATTATAATCTTTAAGAATCAGGTCTAAGATTTGTTCCTCGGTATATTTAACCATCTTCTCACCTGACAGATAAGAATATGCATCTCCTGCTCTGGCAAATAACAAACGGAGATAGTCATAAATCTCTGTTGTTGTGCCTACTGTAGAACGAGGATTGCGATTGGTTGTTTTTTGTTCAATAGATATAACCGGGCTAAGACCTGTAATCTTATCAACATCAGGTCGCTCCAAATTCCCTAAAAAATTACGTGCATAAGCAGAAAAAGTCTCAATATACCGACGTTGCCCTTCTGCAAAAATTGTATCGAAAGCTAAAGAAGATTTTCCACTGCCACTTAATCCGGTTATAACAGTTAAACTGTTGCGGGGCATTTCGGCATCAATATCTTTTAAATTATGTACACGAGCACCATATACATTTATATATTCTGTTTCCTGCATGTTCTGAAAATTAGTCTGCAAAATTAATATTTCCTGTTCAAATAAACTTTTAAGAGCCTGCTTAAATTTCGTATGTTCTTTTATTTTGTGCTATTTTTAGATTGTTTGCTTTCTTTTAAAGTGAGAATAGCAGACTATTAAACCCGAAAAAAGAGAAAAATAGGTTCTTTAGAGTATTGAATTAATAGTTTTTTATTGAAACGATGATTAAAAACAAAAAAAAATATATCTTTGCATTATTAGATATTTACAACACAATTTACTAATAAAATATTTAATATAGAAGCGATGAAACTTATTACCTTTTTGCTATTTCTGTGCCTTGTTTTTTCTCCAGGTGTCAAGCCTTTGGCGCAAGGATCTTCAAATTATGTTCTCCACACTATCAAACAAGGAGAAAGTTTATACTCCATTTCAAACATGTACGATGTAGGAAAAGAGGAGATTGTTCGTATGAATCCCGGATGTGAAAAGAAAATATATGCGGGAAACACATTAAAAATCCCACAAGATTATGTTCAGGCACCGTCGTCTGTTAACAATGATGTTTTCCATACTGTTCAGGAAGGGGAAACTTTTTATAGACTGTCGGTTATGTATCAGGTTAGCTTAAAAGAGATTATGGAAGCCAACCCTGAAATAAGTGCGGAAAGTCTTAAAGTGGGTGATGTAGTTCGTATACCCTCATCAAAAATGCTTTTGCAGGAAACAACGGCTATATCAAGAGCCGCCACTACCACTACTACCACTACTACTAAAAAAACTGAAACTTATAATTTGCCTGTATCGACCAGAGCCATTCTTAATGAAATAGACCGGGAGATAGATCAGGAAATACAGAAAAGTTTAATCCTTAAAGTAGCGGTTATATTGCCTTCGCCAACAAAAAAAGTTACTGAATCGGTGCGTAGAAACCGCTTTTATGAAGGTTTTCAAGCTGCTATAGACAGTCTTAAAAGACAAAACATAACAGTAGAACTATCTGTATATAATGTAGGAAACGATGCCAGCTCAATTAATACTATTTTAGCTAAAAGCGAGTTGAGACAAGCTAATATTATATATGCTCCTTTAAACGAGATGTATATTAAACCATTGATTACTTTTTCTAATGATCAAAAAATCCCATTAGTAATACCTTATGCTACAGAAGATATTGATTTATCATGGAATCCCAACACCTATCTGGTGAAAGCTCCTCCTCATTATCTTTACCAAGGAGTATATAATTGCTTTCTTCGTAAATTCCCCAACCCCAATGTTATATTGTTAGACGGATTGAGCACCGATAAGGACAAAGCCTCTTTCATCAGCGGATTAAAAAACGAATTAATAAACAATGGAGCACCTGTACAAACAATAAACTCAATCCTTACTACTGATATTTTAAAATCGACATTGCGACTCGATAAAGAAAATGTTTTTGTTCTGACAAGCGGAAGTAATGCTGCATTAACCAAATCAATTGCACATCTTAAAAAGGTTATTAAAGATAATCCCGATTTTAGAATTAGTGTATTCGGCTATCCTGAATGGCAAAATTATACCGGAAACAACATGATAGAAAATCTGTTTGAGATTAATGCATATATTTATTCTTCTCACTATAACAAATCTCTTAATCTGACACAAAATCCGGCTACTGCTTTCCTTAAATGGTATCAAAGAAGACTTTTATCCATATACCCATCAGATAAAACAATGGGATTTGAAACCAGCTATTTCTTTTTAAAAGGACTATTTGACTATGGAACCGAGTTGAATAATAATATTCAGAATATAGATACCGAATTAATTAAAAACGGATTCAAATTTGAACAGATAAATAATGGAGGCGGATACGTTAACAGAGATATTTTCTTTATAAACTACGCAAAAGACCTCATGCTAAATAAAGTGGTATTTAAATAATCCTAACTATAAAATGCTATACAAAAGAGAGAATTTTATTCTCTCTTTTTTTATTATTCTTGAATAAAACATAAACTGCCATTCAATTATTACCTAAATATTTGGTATTATTTGTACCTTTGCCCTCATTAGTATCTAATTTTTAAATACATATATTCTAAGTATGGAATCTATTAAGCGTGTATTGCTTCTATTTCTTATATGCTATTCTTCCATAGCAACACTTACAGCACAAGAAAACAATTCTTTTTTCCTTCATACCATAGAAAAGGGACAAAATCTATATTCCATATCCAGCATGTATGGAATTAACAAGGCTGATATCATTCGTTTAAATCCCGGATGTGAAGAAAAAATATACGCAGGAAAAACTTTAAAAATACCTCAACAGGTAAGTAACAAAGAACAGACAGAGATTTTTCATACCATCCAACCCGGCGAAACCTTATACAAATTGACAACTATGTATAAAGTGTCTGCTAAAGCCATTACAGACGAGAACCCGGGATTAAGTGCTGAAAACTTCAAAATAGGGCAAGTAATTCGTATACCGGAGAAAGGGGCTGTTGCTATTGAAGTTCTTCCGGAAGTCATTCCACAAATTCAGCCGGAAGTAAAACCTAAATGCAAGGAAATGCATAAGGTGAAAAGAAAAGAAACAATCTTTAGTGTTAGCCGCGAATATGGAATCACAGAACAAGAGCTAAAGGACGCTAATCCGGAACTTAACAAGGGCATGAAAAAAGGTCAGCTACTATGCATTCCCTATCCTCAAAACAAAGAAGAAAAGCAACAGCAGGTGATAACTCCCCCTACAGATAAAGAGTTGTTTAAGAACACAAAAGAAGCTGCAGAAAAGATACAGACAATCAAAGCTGCTGTTATACTTCCTTTCTTATCCGGTAGCAAGAGTGATGCAAGTAAAATGGTAGAATATTATGAAGGGTTTTTATTGGCAGTAGACAGTTTAAAGCGCCAAAAAGTCTCCATGGATATCTATACATATAATTCCGGAGATGAAAACAGTTCCATCGCTCCGATTCTTGCCAAAGAAGAACTCAAGAATATGGATGTCATATTCGGCCCGCTTCATCAACAGCATATAAAACCATTGGCAGAATTTGCAGATGCTAATAATATTCGCTTGGTAATTCCATTTAGTTCTAAAGACAATGAAGTATTTCAGAATCCTAATATCTTCCAAATTAACACTCCTCAATCTTATTTGTATTCCGAAGTATATGATCATTTCACCAAACAATTTCCAAATTCAAATGTCATTATCTTAGGCGGATTGGCGGAAGAAAAAGACAAAGTTGAATTTATTGCAGGACTCGAAACTGAACTAAAGAAGAAAAACATCCTGGTACAAACTGTTAATGGAAATATTTCTTCTGCTACTTTAAAAAGTTTTCTTCAAACAGATAAGGTGAATATTTTCATACCTACTTCCGGTAGTGATTTAGCACTGATTAAACTTATACCTCAGCTCAAATTATTAATCAGAGAAAATCCGGGACATAAGATACACTTATTCGGATATCCGGAATGGCAAGTATATACTAAAGACCATCTGGAAAGCTTCTTTGAGTTAGATACTTATTTCTACTCATCATTTTATACAAATAACTTGCTTCCATCTGCAATCAATTTCATTAATAACTACCATAAATGGTATACTAAAGAAATGATGAATATATACCCCAAATATGGAATGTTAGGATTTGATACCGGTTATTATTTCCTAAGCGGTTTAGCCAAGTATGGAACCGGCTTTGAAGAGAATCTATTAAAAACAGATATTGTTCCCATACAAACAGGCTTCAAATTTGAACGTGTTAATAATTGGGGAGGATTTATTAATAAAAAAGTATTCTTCGTTCACTTCACCAAAGATTTTGAACCTATTAAATTAGACTTTGAATAATAGAAATTAATGATTAATAAACACATTAAATTAATCTTCCCATTCTTACTTACATTCATTAGTTTGCAAAGCATGGGACAAGTCGGGGAATTACGCGATAACTTTTCCGTTGGCTTCAATGGAGGAGTTAATTATAGTAATGTTACCTTTGAGCCATACAAAATTAAGCAAAATGGTTTGATGGGATTCTCCGGAGGGTTAACAGCACGCTACATCTCCGAGAAGTACTTTGCTATGATCTGTGGTATACAACTTGAAATAAACTATTCTCAACGAGGCTGGGATGAAAAGTTTGAAGATGAGCCACAATACTCCTACAGTCACACAATGAACTATCTCGAAATCCCTCTTTTAGCACACCTCGCATTTGGAAAAGAGAGAGGAGCTCGCTTTTTTCTTAATATGGGACCTCAAATAGGTTTCTTATTGAGCGAATCGGAAAAGATAAGTAATCCTTTTAATCCCACCATTATTAAAGGAGGCACTAAAGAGCAATATGGAAAAATGGCTGACAAAAAATTCGATTACGGAATTACCGGCGGCCTCGGACTTGAAATAAGAACGAAAAGTATCGGAAACTTCTTGTTGGAAGGAAGATACTACTTTGGATTATCCGACTTTTATAACAACACCAAGAAAGATGTATTTTCGCGTTCTGCCCATACAGTTATTATGGGAAAATTAACGTATTTGTTTGATTTAAGGAAGTAGTATATGATCCGCTTTTGAAGATAAAAAGCGGATCGTAAAATCCATATTTACCTCAAAGCTTCCTCTCATGCTTCCTTATATTATCCCATATTAAACAAAATTCTATAATTATCTCCTAAAATACTACGAAAAGTTTTTGTAGTCTCATTCGAAATCGTAATTTTGTGTACAATTTTGGGTAGAATGACAAAAGAAGAAAAAGAGTTATTACAAACTTTTGAAGCCAGAATTAGACATTTAATCCATTTGCACGATGAATTAAAACGTGAAAATCATGGATTGAAACAACTTCTTGAAGAAAAAGAACAAGAAATAGAGAAGGGACTGGCAGATTACAAGAAACTGGAATCGGACTACTCGAACCTAAAAACAGCTATGACAATCAGCCTTAACGGCAGTGACGTAAAAGAGACGAAACTGCGATTGTCGAAATTAGTGCGTGAAGTCGATAAATGCATTGCTTTATTAAATGAATAACGTTGAATCAAAGCAATAAATGTATGAACGATAAAATAAAGATAAAGCTGCAAATTGCAGATTCTTATTATCCGTTAACCATTAAACCCGAAGATGAACAGATGGTAAGGGATGCTGCAAAGCAGGTAAATATCAGACTTAATGCGTACCGAAAGCATTTCCCGAATCAGGAACCTAAAGATACAATAGCCATGGTGGCTTATGAGTTTTCTTTAGAAATACTGAAGCAAAAAGACAGAAATGATACGGCACCGTATACAGAAAAAATAAAAGAATTGACAGGAATACTCGAAGATCACTTCAAACAAGAGTAACCCTGACTAACTAAAGAAAACCCACGCACTGCTGTGATGATCAAGGTAGATACTTTGGCCATACGGTAGTGCGTTTTTATTTATATTAATAATTATTGAACAATGGTAGAAATTATAGTAACATCCATCGTATGTTTCATCGTAGGAGGAATAGTAGGCTACATGTTATTCAGACATGTACTGAAATCCAAATACAACAGCAAAATGAAAGAAGCTGAGATAGAAGCAGAAGCTATTAAAAAGAACAAACTGCTTGAAGTGAAGGAGAAATTCCTGAATAAAAAAGCAGACCTTGAAAAGGAGGTTTCCGCACGTAACCAAAGAATACAACAAGCGGAAAACAAGTTGAAACAACGTGAATTGGTTATTAACCAACGTAACGAAGAAGTACAACGCAAAAAGTCTGAAGCCGATGCAGTAAGAGAGAATCTGGAAGCACAGTTGGTTATTGTAGATAAGAAGAAAGACGAACTTGATAAGTTGCAACAACAAGAAGTTATAAAATTAGAGGCTATATCAGGAATTTCTGCCGAAGAAGCTAAAGAACGTTTGGTAGATTCACTTAAAGAAGAAGCTAAAACAATGGCGCAATCTTATATCAATGATATTATGGATGATGCCAAATTAACTGCCAATAAAGAAGCCAAACGTATTGTGGTACAATCCATTCAACGTGTGGCTACCGAAACAGCTATCGAAAACTCCGTAACGGTATTCCATATTGAATCGGACGAAATCAAAGGAAGAATCATCGGTCGCGAAGGCCGTAACATTCGTGCTCTCGAAGCCGCTACCGGTGTAGAAATTGTAGTTGATGATACTCCCGAAGCCATTGTACTTTCAGCGTTCGACCCTGTTCGTCGTGAAATTGCTCGTTTGGCTCTGCACCAATTAGTTACCGACGGACGTATTCACCCTGCCCGTATCGAAGAGGTGGTAGCTAAAGTACGCAAGCAAGTAGAAGAAGAGATTATTGAAACCGGTAAACGTACCACCATCGATTTAGGTATTCATGGCTTACACCCCGAACTGATTCGTATCATCGGTAAAATGAAATATCGCTCTTCTTATGGACAGAACCTACTGCAACACTCTCGCGAAACAGCTAATCTTTGTGCTGTAATGGCATCGGAGTTAGGACTTAATCCTAAAAAAGCGAAACGTGCCGGACTCTTACACGATATAGGTAAAGTGCCCGATGAAGAGCCGGAATTGCCACACGCCTTGCTTGGTATGAAATTGGCCGAGAAATATAAAGAAAAGCCAGACATCTGCAATGCCATCGGCGCACACCACGATGAAGTAGAAATGACAAGTCTGTTAGCTCCTATCGTGCAAGTATGTGATGCCATCTCGGGTGCTCGTCCGGGTGCTCGCCGCGAAATAGTAGAGGCTTATATCAAACGCTTGAACGATCTTGAGCAATTAGCGATGGCTTATCCCGGGGTAACCAAAACGTATGCTATTCAGGCGGGTCGCGAGCTTCGTGTTATTGTAGGTGCCGATAAAATTGATGATAAGCAAACAGAAAACTTATCTGGTGAAATAGCTAAGAAGATCCAGGATGAAATGACTTATCCGGGACAGGTGAAGATCACCGTAATTCGCGAAACCAGAGCTGTTAGTTTCGCTAAGTAACCTTATAAATTAATATGTAGCACGGAGCTATTTAAAACTTAACATCATGTATTTATTTGAAGTTTGTGCCAATTCTGTAGAAAGTAGTATAGCAGCTCAAGAAGGGGGTGCTCATCGTGTAGAGCTATGTGCAGGGATCTCCGAAGGAGGAACAACTCCTTCTTACGGCGAAATTATCACCGCCCGGAGGTTATTATCCATCAAATTACATGTTATCATTCGCCCCCGTGGAGGAGATTTTTGCTACAATGAGTTAGAAGCCGAAATTATGGAACGCGATATCCGTTTTGCCAAAGAAGCCGGGGTAGACGGAGTGGTATTCGGTTGCCTAACCCCCGAAGGAAATATCGACATCCCATTAACACAAAGATTAATGAAAGCCTCCGAAGGACTCTCCGTAACTTTCCATCGTGCTTTTGATGATTGCGCAAACCCCATGCAAGCACTGGAAGAAATCATTGAATTAGGTTGTAACCGTATATTAACCTCCGGACAAAAACCCGTGGCAGAAGAAGGAATACCTTTAATTAAGGAACTTGTAGCCAAAGCCGGTGATCGTATTATCATTCTTCCGGGAAGCGGAATTAGCGAAAGCAACATTAAGAAAATAGAAATGGAAACAAAAGCCAAGGAGTTCCACTTCTCTGTTCGCGAGCAGATAGGCAATCGCAGTGTTACTACCGCAAGAAGGGTTATAAACACAATTCAAGCAGTAGAAAAGTGAAAACGCCATGTTTGAATAAACTTTTCATGTTATAAAACATGTTTTCGAAGAACTTTTCGTATCTTTGTAGCGTTATAAAGATAAAGAAGTAAAAACCGTTCTTCAAAACGTGAGGAACAATAAAAGATGAAAATTATGAAAACTTATTCAAACGAAATCGCAAAATTGCAGTATCAAATTAAAAGATATCAAGCAATGAGAAATGGAACCATGTGTCAGATGCTGACCAACAAACTCCAAAAACTGCTGGAAAAGCAGTCTGCCATGTAAAAAAACACATTTATTATATTTTAAAGAAAGGAGCTTTTGCTCCTTTTTTTATTATAAGTAGCCATTCAAAATTAGTTTTATATATATTGAGTACATTAATTGAATATGAATCCCCTACGGGGATTCATTGATAATGAGTAGATGATAACAAATAGTATAAACTAATTCTGAACACTTACTTACTTAAAAAAACCATAGAAGAACTTGTTCAAATATCCACAGAAGAACTATGAATTCCCCTGAATTAGCCACATATTTAGAGGTTTTTCACCCGTAATTTTAAGGTCCTTTTTTTCTACTTTTTCACTGTTTCGTAAACCTATTTCTTATTTTTTCGAACTGAAAAACAATTCAAATTCATTTATCTCATAATAGCAAACAAGTTGTTTAGTAGTAGCAAACAGGTTGTTTCATACCACAAAACAACTGAATACGCACTTTCATCCCTCCACTAAAACGCTCCATATTTTTACCTATATTGAAGCGTGCTGGCAAATTTGCCGTCACGCTGCCAGCACGGGTTGCCAGCACGCTATAACTACATGTATTTCAGATAGATACAAGCAAATCGTGCTGGCGTGCTGGCAAAAATGCAAAAAACAAAACTCTGGGAGGAGTAGGAATGCACCAACCTAAACAGGGCATCCACTCAATAATCTCAACAGTTGAATTTTCAATATTTGCATAAGCTTGTCGCTCCATACCATCAAGTTAAGGGTTATTGCCTTTTTTC
>NZ_QVMK01000026.1 GCF_010500995.1 Bacteroides sp. 224
CTCCGGATAAGTCGGTTGGTGGTAGGTTGTTATCTCAAAGAACACGAACCCAATCTCTTGCTAAAGAGATATTTATTATGCAGCCTTATGGGCGCACTATCTGAAAATTAACTCCCCTTCACGTCCTGCATCGGTCGCAACCACTATACGCTCACATTTATTAAATAACTCTTTGATAACTTTAAGTTGTTTCATTGTGCCCGGATCAGGTTTGTATTCTTTACCGTCCTTTACCTGACGAGGCAATAACTTAAATTCGGCAGGAAGTATCGGTAGGTTTTCAGCCTGAAATCCTGTAATACCATAGTCCTGCGGCATTGCCAGTCCTATGAGGTGGCCAAATGCCCACGTTACACAATATCCGTTCCCTTCTAAATAACCGTCCTTGCGGTTATCCGCACCAACGATAGCCGCTATATCACGGGCTACGCTTGGCTTTTCTGCAATTATTACTTTCATTTACTATTGGATTTTTTAGTGGTTGGTATTACATTTTATGTCCTGTGGACTTTTTCACAGGTTTCCTAATCTGCTTCTGCTCTTGCTGCTTTTCGGTCGGGTTTTGCTGACCTTGTTTCAGGGGTTCATTTGAATGTTTGGTTGCTTCATTGGTTTTACCCTGTGAATTGACTGCTACCTGTGTCTTATTGCCTTCGGCAACTTTCACATCCGCACCTTGCTTTTTGGCTCTGTCCGGGTTCCACTTAAAGAAATCCAGTTTGCCTTTTTCCTGATTGACCTTTACATAGGCATTGAAAGGCTCGCCCTTTCCGTCTTTCATCATACCCTGAACATAGACGGCTTTTCCTTCCCGGAGAGAACTTTGTTGTTTATCGTCCAAATCAACGCCTAAAAGTTTTTTAGGAATACGGACTTGGTTCTGCTGTTCTCCGTTCTGGCTTTGTTCCTGTCTATTGTTCTGCTGATACTTATTGCGGTCTAATCCGTCATAATTGAAATCGTAACCGCCTTTGGCTGCATTAAACTGAACATAAGCATCGAATTTTTTAGGATTATCGGTACCTATTGTCTTTTTGGAGGTCATACCCTCTACGAGTACCTTTTTCCCTTCTTTTAATGCCTGTTGTTGTTCAGGAGATAACTCAACACCTTTCAGGTTTTGAGATACTGTGAGCTTATCAAGGGGTACGGCTTCCAAACGGTTAGTCTGCTTGTCGATAGAAATAAGCGACGGTACTTTTTCGCCCGGTCTTGGCTCCAGTTCTACCACCCTACCACTGTTACCCGTTGCTAACAGGTTTTCTTTTACGTCATTGGGGAGCATAATGCCCTGAAACGGTTTTTCCAAATCAACCTGCTGTTGGTATGGATGCGGGGTAAATTTCAGGCTGCCATCCGGCTGTTCCTCCAGTGAAAGACGGGCTTTCATGGGATATTCTACTCCCTCTATTTTGGGGTTGATATCTACAAGGTGCGGAGATTTATACCCGTAACTCATGGCTTTGAGTTCGCCCTCCAGATTTTCGGGCTTGATACCGTATTTCTGATATTCACTTTCAGGGATACGGCTTGTGTCGAATTGCTTAAATTCGGTCTTCTGTTCGGTTGCTGGTGTTGCTTCCATTTTTTCTTCTTTTTTTTCGGTTTGAACTTGCTTTTCACTCTCTTTGGTGGATTGTTCCTGCTGATTCATATAATCTTTCGGATTGATACGATACTTCTCCAAATCTTCATCACTTAGTTTTAATACTTTATCAAGCATATCGACGGTAACCGCATAGAATCCTGTATGCGACGGGTTTTTAGCTTGATTAAAGAAGTTTTTGAAAAAGTTTTCAAGGGGATCGGCGTGTTTGTCAATTTTGATAAAATCGGTTTGCTTCGCCTTCATGGGATCAATGGCATCAATTTTACCTTTTTTGTCGATGCCTTTCACGACTTTGAGTTTGTTGCCTTCTCCTTCATCTCGCATCAGGAGAACTTTGTCTTTCGGATTTAATTTTTCATCCATAATAAAAACTGTTTTTGTTCTGCATCACTATTAATGCAGAATAAAAGTAGCGGTAATCAAGAGGTTAGCTGTTGATTTTTCGGCAGGTGGTCGCTTGTGGCTTCGATTTGGCAGTGAGTGGCGTTATAGGAAAAACAAAGAGCCGGAAATCCGGCTCTCCTACATTATATATATATGTATATTTATTCTTGTTGCTGTAATAAATGAGCCAATGAAGGATCATCCTTAATGCGTTGTAGTTCTTCTGCAACAATTTGTTTGGTTTCCTCTTTGATACGGTTATAGTTGAGCTGTATCTGCTCTTTCATCTTATCTACTCCGTTTTCGTCTTTAAAGTCGGTAATAATAGGAATAGATTGATAAGCCTTAGTTTCGGCAGCTACCTTTGCATTATCTACAACTATTTCACAATGGAAAATTTTCTGCTCGATACGTTCATCAAAGTTGTCGGCAATCGCTCCGACAAACATCCCTTGTGTCAAGTTACTGATTTTGGACGGTGGTATCAAGCTATCCATCTGGGTACTTATAGAGGTCGATTTATCATTGCGGTTAATAGTCATAGACTGGCGTTTCTGTAAGACTTTACCAAATCTATCGGATAATGTTTTTGCAGTTTCTCCCACAACCTGACCGCTAAAAACATTTCCTACGGTGTTCATCACAACTTTTGCTTCCTTATCCCCGTAGTCCCTTATTAGCTGCGAAAAATCCTGAAAGCCCAAAAGCACAGCAACCTTATTACTACGGGCTGTTGCGATCAAATTGTCAAGACCTTTGAAATAAATTGTCGGTAATTCGTCGATTACGACCGAACTCTTTAATTGCCCTTTTTTGTTTATCAATTTAACTATTCTGGAATTGTAAAGTCCCAAAGCTGCGCCGTATATATTTTGCCTATCGGGGTTATTGCCTACGACTAATACCTTCGGATCATCAGGGTTGTTTATATCAAGCGTGAACTCATCACCGCTCATTACCCAGTATAATTGCGGGCTAATCATTCTTGAAAGCGGTATTTTAGCACTTGCTATCTGTCCCTGCAACTGTTCCATTGCGCCCCCAAGCCACGCGTCCATAAAGGGACTTAGGTAGTTTTCCAGTTCGGGATAACTTGTCAAAATAGGGAAAATATCTTCATACCTTTTATTCAGGAACTCTATCGCATGAGGGAATGTGCAATATTTTCCGTCTTTATAAATTCGGAGATACCATATAATAGCAGCAAACAGAATTATCGGAGATTCCACAAAGAAGTCGCCTTGTTTTTGCACCCATGTTTTATTAAGGTTAAGCATAATTGTATAACTCGATTCGTAAGCATCGCTAATATCTTCCATGAAAGAAGGGTTGATTGGATTACATCGGTGTGAACGGCTCGGATCGTCGAAGTTTATCACGTAAAACGTGGGGACTTTTTTGTAGCCTAATTGATTGTTCAGTAAATGATTATAAGCGATTGTAGAAAGGTCAGGAAACTTAAAATCATACACGTACATTGAAAATCCTTTCTCAATTTGTTGCTTAATGTATTGATTAACAACAGCGTATGACTTCCCACTGCCCGGAGTTCCTAACACAATACTTGCACGAAAAGGATTTACAACGTTTATCCAACCCCGCCATTCTTTTTTCTTATACCAGAATTTCGTAGGCAGGTTCACGGAATATTCACTCTGTAATAGCCGTGTTTCCTGCATAAAACTCTCGTTCTCCGTGTTGAATACGTCGTCGAACATATTGTTTTTGAGTAAACGGCTCATCCATAATCCACCGACCAAAAGGAACAGATAACCTGCTGCCATTGTCAGGATGTAAAAACCTGTTGTAGCCGATGCAGGTAATGGCAATTCAAGTATCCACCAATTCATAAAGAACAGGATAAAACCTATTGTCAGAAAAACATAGATTTTCGGCCAAGTTATTTTTTCCTCTTTAACTCCCTTAGTTCCCAGACACGAAAGGGCAAGGAAAACAACGGCAAATAATTTGGTATAAAGAATACTACCGAATAGTCCGGCAGTCCGGTCAAAGTTCAGTAGTATCTTATCAACTACCGAAATATTGATTCCCCATTCACGCAAAGCGTAATAGCAAAACCAATAAATGTTTATCACTACAAAAATAATACTGATTGCCCTCATGAACTCCATCACTTTGGCAAGTCCTCTTAAATCATCTTCTTGTTGCATAATCTTTAAAAATTAAAAGTTTGAGAAGCGAAATTAGAGAGGTTGTTCTTGTAAATGATTGATTTTCTGTCATGTGGTCGCTTGTGGCTTCGATTTGGCAGCGAGTGGCGCTAAAATGGAATAAGAGGTACCTTATAAGTAAATACCTTAAAATAGTGATTTACTATTTTAAGGAATATTGCTAAATTTGAGGCGTGAAATTTTTGACCATCATAGTCGTTACTTTACTGTCCCTGCAAATAGGATTCACTAATACTGTTTTGCAGGAAATATATCGCTTGCCTTTTTTAATCCAACATTATTGCGAACACACTGAAGAAACATCCATTGACTTAAAAGATTTTTTTAAACTGCATTATTCCGAAAATGAGCATAAAACGAAAAAAAAGGCAAATCACAATCACGCATCTTTGCCTTTTCATAACTCACTTAATACAGTACATATTAATCCTTTTATATTTGCGGAACATTCTTTCGACAATCCTGAAAAACCATTTGCCATAAAATCCGATATTAAAATACCGGATCACACATATTATATTCCTCAAAATCTTATTAACTCAATCTGGCATCCACCCAAGAATAATATTTTATAAATAACTTCTTAGCTAAATAATAAGACGATTATCCAAATAAAATATTAATCATCATGGGAGATAAACATAATCATGCGGAGAATAATCATCCGCATACTAAAAATCATACACATACCAACGAACAGAAAACCAAATGGGTTGTTTTGCTGACAGCCGCAACAATGGTAGTAGAAATTAGCTTCGGGTACTGGACTAACTCAATGGCATTATTAGCTGACGGCTGGCACATGGCTTCCCATGTACTTGCTTTAGGTCTGACATGGGTTGCTTACTATGCAGCCCGTAAGTATTCACAAACAGAAAATCACTCATTCAATAAAGGGAAACTATTGGCTTTATCCGGCTATACGAGTGCCGTAGCATTGCTGATTGTAGCTGTATTGATGGCAGTTGAATCCGTACAAAGGTTAATGAATCCAGTAGATATATTTTTCAAGGAAGCTATTATCGTTGCCATTGTTGGATTGATTGTAAATGCTCTAAGTGCAGTATTCCTGCATCACGATCATGAGCATCGTGACCATAATATCCACTCGGCATACCTACATGTATTGGCTGACGGATTAACAAGTATAACCGCTATTATTGCCCTAACTATCGGAATGTTTTGGCAGATATATTGGTTAGATTGTTTGAGTGGTATAATAAGCTCGGTAGTAATAACAAAATGGGCTATTGATCTGATGAAAGGTTCGGGTAAAGATTTAATTGACTATAAAAAAAAGCAACACACGGCAGATCCAGAATAAATATAGTTAATTACAGACAATAACTTTGTTGATTCAACATCCTAATGGGCAAGTTATTAATTATAAAAGACGAAATCAATAACCTGATTCCGTCTTTTATCGTATAGGTGAAATGACAAACAAAACCTATATTTTATTACATCTGCCTGCCATACCTGCGCTTCTTTTTTTTCTTACGACGTGGTAATGGCATTTCTTCTTTAGGATGGTTCTCCGGCTCCGGATTAAGAATTGAGAAAAGCCCACCGGTTACACTATCCGAAGTGTAACTGTTATCATGGTGCGTGCCTGGCTGAATATTATTGTAAACATCAGAAAGGCGTGTGTCTTTGACTGGCTCTTGTGCTTGTTCCTGTTTTCCACCGTACAGGTCATTGAAAACATTAGCGGAATACTCTTTACCCAATCGGGAACCGTTCAGTATGGTGCGGGTAGTATGGTCTATGAATGTAGCGCCATATATCCGTCCTTCATCATTCCGCCTAAACAGAACATCAATACCCTGCTGCCTTAGCTTCGCTCGGAACTCGCTCTCACTTTGGCTGCCCTGCTTGGCTTCCGATACCGCTTTTAATGTATGTGTCTTCAGGTTTTTAGTTTTGATGCGTTCGGCAGATTTCTCCATACGCTTTTCCAGTCCATCGTAACCGACTGACTTCCCGAATATGGAAGACTTTAGCGGATTGCCGACCTTGTTGCCCTCACTATCCAAAGCGGAATAAAGCAATCCCCGATAAGGCTTTCCTTTTGCCTCGCCTTTCAGTTCCTCAACATTTATATTATATAAGGAAAGGACGGCTTTATATTCTCCCATGCTTTGAAAGTGATACATAGAAGCCAGCGGTTTGATAACGGATGCAATCTGCTTTTTAAGGTTTCCCTTTGAAAAATCGACAGGGGTTAGTTCCCATTGTTCACCCTGCTTTTGTCCTTCTGCCGGATGCAAGTTATATTCCCGTTCCAAATCTTCTGTTATAGCCTTACTTCGTTCATGTTCTTTTCCATCATAAACCTTTTTTCCGTCGCTTTTTACCCGAAGCGATACAATGTGCATATGCTCCCGCTCAATGTCCTCATGCTTGAATATCAGATAAGGTTGATCGCCATACCCCAATCGTTTCATGTATTCCCTTCCGATATCTACCAGTTGGTCATCTGTCAAAACATCATCCTCATGTGGATTCAGGGATACATGGAAAACGTGTTGTTCGGTACGGAAGTGCGACGGGATAAACTGCATGAAGTCCTCAATACAATCAATAACGTTGAAGTGTCCATCGGCAGGTTCAAACACAAGATTCGCACCTAATATCTTTCCCAGACCTTTATCAACCTTTTCCTGATTGTACGTCAATGCACCGTACAGGTTACTACCGATGTTTATTTTTGCAACCATTGTTCCTTAAATTCTTCCGATAATTCCAGAATTTTTTTCCCCGTTTCTGCCAGTTCTACCGTTGCCTTTTCCAATTTATAGAGCAAAGCAAGTGCTTTCTTTTCTGAAAAATTGGTATGCAATTCCTTTACAACCTGATTGTAATTCGTCCCAACGGAACGGAATTGTGCGTAAAAAGATGTGAGTTTAGTAACGTATTCCATAGCGGAACGGTCGATTTTTACCACTCGAAACTCGTCCCCGAAAACACGGGCAGCGATAAAACGAGCCTTCGATTGTAGCCCTGATTGCTCAAACATGGTGAGGAACCGGGCATGTTCTACTGCGGTGAAGTTTACCGAATAACGGTAATTCGCCGGATCATTCTTGGGGTTTCTACCCCCTTTTCCCCTTTTGGGGAGATTCTTTGCTTTTTCATTCATACGTCGGATTTTTTAGTGGTATAATCCGTCGTTAGGCACCCTTGCCGCCTTAACAATCATCGCCCGAATGATTCATTATAAGCAACCGACTTCGGAGGTTGCGCCCCCCCGGAGGGGCAAGCGTTTTTTGCAGCAGAACTTGTTTCGTGCAGCAAAAAACACAGCTTGCTATTTGCCATGACGCAAATAAAATCTGTCCTGAACAGGGACAGATATGAATGCGAGTAAACGAGCGAAAATGGCGGTCGGATATCTCCCGACATTTCATGCAGCAAAGTTATAGGCTAAAGTAACGTGCTGTATTCCAAGCAGCGAAGCCACTCGCTGCCAAATCGACGCCACTCACTGCCACCTCGTGAAAAAGTGATGATTCTGCTAATAAATAGGTTTTTATTTGCAGAGAAAATGACTGTATGAACAGACAGCCGGATAGCTAAATGAATAGCTGTACGGATATAAAAACATACAGTCGGCTATATGGAGATACAGCCGGATTAATAGCTAAACAAATGGCTGAACAAACAAATGACTGGCTAAACGGCTAAACGTTCCAACGGCTAAACAGACGGACAGACAAACAGCCAAATGGCTAAACGGTCAAACGGACGGACAGATGAACGGATAACTAATCAAACGTATGGCTGAACAGACAGACGGTTGTTCAACCGGACAGAGATACAAACGATGTATAATAATTAAAAATTTCAGACAATGGAAAAGAAAACTTTGAACGTGGCTTTCAGTACCCAAAAGGGGGGAGCCGGAAAAACAACTCTTACGGTGTTGGTTGCTTCTTACTTGCACTATGTGAAAGGCTATAACGTAGCCGTGATTGATTGCGACTTTCCACAACACTCGATTGCGGAAATGCGTGAGCGTGATATAAAAATGTCGATGGATGATGACCATTACAAGCTCATGGCTTACGAACAGTTTTCTGCATTGGGTAAAAAGGCTTATGAAGTTATCGAAAGCAGCCCAGAAAATGCTATGGAAGATGCACAGGAAGTTATTGAAGTATTGCAGCCTGACTTCGTATTTTTCGACCTGCCCGGAACAATCAACAATCCGGCAGTTGTACACACGCTTTCACTCATGGATTACATTATTGCTCCGATCAGTGCTGACAGGTTGGTACTGGAAAGCACCCTGCAATATGTGATTACGGTCAATGATGCCCTGATTACGCCCGGCAAAGCAAAAATCAAAGGGCTGTACCTGCTTTGGAATCTCGTTGATGGTCGGGAGAAAACCGAACTCTACGAAGTGTATGAAGATGTGATTGATAAACTGGGTTTCCCGCTTTTCAAAACATTCCTGCCCGACAGTAAGCGGTTCCGCCGGGAGCAGTCGGTAAACCACAAAGCCCTGTTCCGCTCTACACTGTTCCCTGCGGACAAAGCATTGGTAAGAGGCAGTAACCTCGATGCCCTGATAGATGAAATGTTGGAAACTTTAAAATAACCGATTATGGCGAAAAAGAAAGAAGAAGTAAACCTGAATGAGATTGATGCCAGTTTTGTCATATCCTCATTCAAGAATAAGGAACGCCGGAATAATCCGAGTTCCATACCCAGAGCATTAGTTCCTGAACACGAAAAGAAACAGGAACAGGAAGCGGAAAGCGTGGAACCTGAAAAAACGGAAGTTATTCAGGAAGAATCCCCCCGTGAGGAAACCAAACGGAAACGCAGTAAATCTCCTGATTACGAAAGCCTGTTTATTCAGGAAGTCGGCATTACGGCACGTACCGGAAAATCTGTTTACATACGCAAAGACCACCATGAAAAGATTATGAAGATCGTTCAGGTCATCGGTAAAAATCAGGTGTCTTTATTCAGCTATATAGATAATGTACTGTCCCAACATTTTGCTGCTTATCAGGATGAGATAACGGAATTGTACAATAAAAACAACGAAGGAATTTTCTAACAATAAAACAATCAAATTATGATAGTCAGTCCATTTTTAATAGATAGCGGAGATAAGGCAATAATAGGAATTGTCCTCTGGGGATTGGTGATACTGGCGGCAATTATTCTGCCGAAAGCTATTCGCTATAAGAAACGTATGCGGAAAGAATACGAAGAAAAAACGGCTCCTGAAATAGAAATGATAGTCGTTCCGGGTGATAAAACGAAACCCGAATCTTCCGGCTATAAGAAACAGTTTCTTGTCAATGCAGGTATCCCGACAAGAAACGGAAAATTAGTAAGTATCCGTAAGGAATACCATAACCGGATTTCAAAGATTGTAGGGGTTATAGGAAAAAATGAAGTAACCATATTCAGTTACATAGACAATGTCCTGAAGCATCATTTTGAAACCTTTCAGGATGAGATTTCAGAACAGTATAAGAAGAATAACAATGATGATTACCTAAACCCTAAAAAGTAAGGATGGAAAAGATATTTATAACCGTAGTTATCCTGTATGCCCTTTTTGTCGGAATTTATTTCTTGTGGGCAAGAGCAGGAAAAAGACGAAAAAAGAACATTATCGGTCAGGGTAGCTCCATTCATGAAGCAGGTCGTTTGAAGGAAAATATTGTCGGGAAAAGCACATTTGATTTAAGCGCATCGACGCCACTCGCTGCCAAATCGGAGCCACTCACTGCCACCTCGCTAAAATCTGAAAATCAGGCTGAAAATCCCGATATATTTGCTTCGCCTAACGAGGTAAAGCCATCAGCGGAAGTGCCGCCGGAGGAATTGGAAGAAGCGTTTTCCGACACTCCACCGGATGAAGAAAACGAGCCTATGGATATAGATTATCCGCTCGAATATGAAATGACGGACGAAAACGAAGATGCGCCGGAAGACGAAGAAGAAACGGAAGAAGTGGAAGGAACGGCACAAGCCGTACTCGCTTCAGGTATTCAGTTCGATGATCTGGGTAATGCAGTCCGCACTGTAAACCGGACGAATGAAGCAACGCCGGAGCAAAAACGAAAAGCGGGCGATACTTTACTGGAGATACGGCAGACTGATATGTTTGAACAGGTGGTTTCTGGTAAGCCCGATGCAAAGCGAATCGTTACCGACCTTATGGCTGAAAGCCTTTCGGCTTTTTATGAGCGGAAAGACAAGGAAGCCGGAACTGCCGGAAACGGCAAAAAGGCTCCCGACAATTTTAATATCAGAGATTTCGCATAGTGCGAAAAGTATTAATAATAATGTAAAACAAAGAAAGATGAAAGAAAGAGATTACGGATAGCTTTCGCGCTATCAACCACTAAAAAATTCAATAGTAACAAGATTTATCAACCCGGTATCGGGACTATCCACCCCGATACCATTTTTTAAACAATTTCTCATTATGACAAAGAAAAAATTTCTAATGTCGGCAGCTTTTATTCTGGCTGCTGTTTCAAGTGCATTCGCACAAGGTAACGGAATTGGCGGCATTACCGAGGCCACGAACATGGTAACGAGCTATTTCGATCCGGGGACAAAATTGATATACGCCATAGGTGCGGTCGTCGGTTTGATTGGGGGTGTAAAGGTGTACGGAAAATTCAGTTCCGGCGATCCCGATACATCGAAAACGGCCGCGTCGTGGTTCGGTGCCTGTATATTTCTTATAGTTGCCGCTACCATCCTGCGCTCCTTCTTCCTTTAATCAGCTTCATACAGATAAGAGTTATGGAGTTTAATATTAACAAAGGGATAGGCAAAAGCGTGGAGTTCAAAGGTTTAAAATCACAATACCTTTTCATATTTGCCGCAGGCTTGCTTGCCGTATTCATTGTCTTTGTCATTATGTATATGGCAGGCGTGGATCAGTGGGTGTGTATCGGCTTCGGTGTAATCGCTGCATCGGTATTGGTATGGATGACCTTTAACCTGAATACAAAATACGGGGAACATGGCTTAATGAAAGTCATGGCTGTAAAACAGCATCCCCGCTATTTGATAAACAGGAAAACTCCGCACCGCCTGTTCAAACGGAAAAGAAAGGAGGTAGGATATGCGTAATATAATGAAGGCATCTACCATTGAAAACAAGTTCCCGTTACTGGCTGTCGAACATGACTGCATCATTTCAAAGGATGCGGATATTACGGTCGCTTATTATGTGGAGCTGCCGGAATTGTTTACAGTAACCAATACGGAATATGAAGCGATACACTCGTCCTGGACGAAAGCAGTAAAAGTCCTTCCTGAATACAGTGTGGTGCATAAACAAGATTGGTTTGTGCGTGAAACCTACAAACCACAGACTGATAAGGATGATATGAGTTTCTTATCCCGCAGTTTTGAAAAGCACTTCAACGAACGTCCTTTCCTGAATCACTCATGTTTCCTGTTCCTGACTAAAACAACGAAAGAGCGAATGAGAATGCAAAGCAACTTCTCATCGCTTTGTCGTGGGAACATTATTCCTAAAGAAGTCAATAAGGATACGAGTGTGAAGTTTCTGGAAGCTGTCGGGCAATTTGAACGGATAATGAATGATAGCGGATTTATTACGCTTACCCGTATCAGTTCGGATGAGATTACAGGAACGGATGAAAAGGCAGGGCTTATTGAAAAGTATTTCGCCTTGTCGCTCGATGATACCACCTGCTTGCAGGATATGGAACTGGGTGCCGACGGACTTCGGGTAGGTAGTAAACATATTTGCCTGCATACGCTTTCGGATGCAGAAGATCTGCCCGGACGTATTGGAACGGATATGCGGTATGAAAAACTATCGACCGATAGAAGTGATTGCCGTTTGTCGTTCGCTTCTCCGGTAGGATTACTTCTCTCATGCGACCATATCTACAACCAGTATTTATTTATTGAGGATAGTGCGGAGAATCTTCGGAAGTTTGAAAAGAGTGCAAGGAATATGCAGTCGCTTTCAAAGTACAGTCGTGGAAATCAAATAAATAAGGAGTGGATCGACCAGTATCTAAACGAAGCGCATAGCTTCGGGCTGACTTCCATCAGGGCGCATTTCAACGTGATAGCGTGGAGTGATGATGTGGAAGAACTAAAACATATCCGCAATGACGTAGGTAGCCAGTTGGCTCTTATGGAATGTAAGCCCAGACACAATACTGTGGATGCCGCTACTTTGTACTGGGCAGGAATGCCGGGTAATAGTGGGGATTTTCCTGCGGAAGAAGCGTTCTATACATTTATCGAACCTGCCTTGTGCTTTTTCACGGAAGAAACAAACTACCGGAGTTCACCCAGTCCGTTCGGTATCAAAATGGCGGACAGGGTTTCAGGTAAGCCACTCCATGTGGATATTTCCGACTTGCCCATGAAAAAAGGAATTATTACAAATAGGAATAAATTCATTCTTGGGCCGTCGGGAAGTGGCAAATCTTTCTTTACAAATCACATGGTGCGCCAATACTACGAACAGGGTACGCATATCGTTTTGGTGGACACAGGAAACTCTTATCAGGGATTATGCAACCTAATCAACAAGCGCACAGGTGGTCAGGATGGAGTATATTTTACTTACACGGAACAAAATCCGATTGCTTTCAATCCTTTTTACACGGATGATAATGTTTTCGATATTGAAAAGCGTGAGAGTATAAAAACGCTGATCCTTACCCTGTGGAAAAGGGATAATGAGCCGCCTTCACGGGCGGAAGAAGTTGCCCTCTCCAATGCAGTCAGCCAGTATATAGAAAAGTTGAAAACCGATAAAAAACTGATACCGTCTTTCAACACATTCTATGAGTTTGTCCGTGATGACTACAAAAAGGTACTGGAAGAAAAGAAAGTACGTGAAAAGGACTTCGATATAGCGAATTTCCTGAATGTACTGGAGCCGTACTATCGCGGGGGTGAATACGACTTCCTGTTGAACTCGGATAAGCAACTGGATTTATTATCTAAACGCTTCATTGTCTTTGAGATAGATGCGATAAAAGACCATAAAATCCTATTTCCCGTCGTAACGATCATAATCATGGAAGTGTTCATCAACAAAATGCGCCGTTTGCAGGGCATCCGTAAGATGATATTGATTGAAGAAGCATGGAAGGCAATCGCTAAAGAGGGTATGGCAGAGTACATTAAGTATCTTTTTAAGACTGTGAGGAAATTCTTCGGAGAGGCGATTGTCGTTACACAGGAGGTCGATGATATTATCGCTTCTCCTATTGTGAAAGAGAGTATTATCAACAATAGCGACTGTAAAATTTTGCTCGACCAAAGAAAATACATGAACAAATTTGACAGTATTCAGGCGTTGTTGGGATTGACCGAAAAGGAAAAATCGCAGGTACTCTCTATCAATATGTCCAATGTACCCAGTCGTAAATACAAGGAAGTCTGGTTTGGGTTAGGAGGTGTACAAAGTGCCGTATATGCCACAGAAGTAAGTCTGGAAGAATATTACACCTATACAACCGAAGAATCGGAGAAAATGGAAGTGATGCAACTGGCTGAAAAACTGGATGGAAATATGGAACTGGCGATTAAGCAGATTGCTGAAAGCAAGCGACAGGAGTACGGAGGATAGATGCCATGAAAAGAAAAAACAGTAAGCCGTTTGCGGCACCGCAACTTCATACCCATTTCCCGATGAGAGAGATATGCGGGACATGGGAAAGCCTTTGCGGTTCCCCCGGACTTAAAATATTCCATGACGGTAGTCGGTTCCGGTTGAAGTTTATTTACAAACAAAACACGGCGTTTACCGTCCCTTTGTGCCAGAGCTGGGGGATTACCTTTTTCTATTTCTACGGTATGATTCGCATTGCCTACGATGATGAGCGGGATATGCTTCTGCTTACTACCGAAGGCGAATACAAAAGGGTGTACGATTAAGGTACACAAAATCAATAATCATTAAAAAATAAAAAGTATGAAACGAATATTTATGTGCCTGATAGTGGCACTTTCTATGTTCTCATTTCAGGCGAAAGCGCAGTGGGTTGTAACCGATCCGACCAATCTTGTGCAAAATATCACAAGTGCGATACAAGGTACATCCACGGCAGGTAATATGATAAAAAACCTGCAAGAAAGTATCAAAATCTACAATCAGGGAAAGGAATACTACGACGCTTTGAAGTCTGTCCACAATCTGATTAAAGATGCCCGTAAGGTACAAAAGACGATTTCAATGGTCAGCGAAATTACGGACATCTACGTGAACGGATTTAATAAAATGGTGGGTGATCCCAATTTTACCCCGAATGAACTGGCGGCAATCTCAACAGGCTATGCCAAACTACTGGAGGAAGGGGGAGCGTTGGTAACGGATTTGAAAAACGTAGTTACCGGAAGCAACGGGCTTTCCCTGTCCGATAAAGAACGGATGGATGCGATAGATGACATTTATACTAAGATGTTGGACTATCGTAACCTGACTAAGTATTATACCCAAAAGAGTATATCGGTTTCGTATATCCGTGCCAAAGAAAAAGGCGATACGGACAGGGTATTATCTCTTTACGGTAGTCCTGCCGAAAGATATTGGTAATCAAACAAATGTAGTCAGTTATGAATTTTGACAACTTACATCAGATTCTTGCGAATCTGTACCAAGACATGATACCTCTTTGCAGCAACATGATTGGGGTTGCAAAGGGGTTGGCAGGATTGGGCGCACTCTTTTATGTAGCATACAGGGTATGGCAGGCGTTAAGCCGTGCGGAGCCTATTGATGTGTTTCCGCTTCTCCGTCCTTTTGCGATAGGGCTTTGTATAATGTTTTTCCCTACACTGGTTTTGGGAACTATCAATGCGGTTATGAGTCCCATTGTTACAGGTACTCATAGCATTTTGGAATCGCAGACAATGGATATGAAAGCCTATCAGCAACAGAAAGATAATCTGGAGTACGAAGCCCGTGTCCGTGAGGGTAAAGCGTGGCTTGTCGATGATAAAGTGTACGATCAAAAAATGAAAGACCTCGGTATTACCGATACGCCTGAAATTATCAGTATGTGGGGAGAACGCCTTTGGTATGATATCAAGGCATGGTTCCGGCAGGTAATCAGGGATTTCTTTGAACTGCTGTTCAATGCTTCCGCATTGGTCATTGATACGATACGCACATTTTTCCTTGTCGTGTTAGCCATACTGGGGCCTATTGCGTTTGCCTTTTCCATTTATGACGGGTTTCAGGCAACGCTCACCCAGTGGCTTACACGCTATATAAGCGTATATCTGTGGCTTCCTATTTCTGACATTTTTTCTTCCGTACTGGCACGCATACAGACTTTGATGCTTGAACAGGATATAGCCTTGTTGCAAGATCCGAACTATATTCCCGACGGCTCGAATGGTGTGTATATCGTATTCTTGATTATCGGAATTATCGGATACTTCACTATCCCGACCGTAGCCGGATGGATTATTCAATCAGGTGGAGCGGGTGCATACGGAAGCGCAGTAAACAAAACAGCAAGTAAAGCAGGTGGAATTGCCGGAGGCGTTGCGGGATCAGTAGCCGGAAACGTTGGCGGTCGTTTGCTTGGTAAATAACCAATAAATGTAATTAAAAACATGGAGTTCAAAAGTTTAAAAAATATTGAAACAAGTTTCAAGCAAATAAGGATTATCGCCATTGTGTTTGTGGTGCTGTGTGCAGGAATTACCGGATATGCAGTCTGGAACTCATTCAGCTTTGCGGAAGCACAACGGCAGAAAATCTATGTATTGGATGAAGGAAAATCGCTTATGTTGGCTCTTTCACAGGACTTATCTCAAAACCGTCCTGTTGAAGCAAGGGAGCATATCAAGCGATTTCACGAACTGTTCTTTACCTTATCACCGGATAAAAGCGCCATTGAATCAAACATCAACAGGGCACTCTTTCTGGTGGACAAAAGTGCTTTCCGCTATTATCAGGATATGTCGGAAAAAGGTTACTACAACCGCATTGTGTCGGGTAATATCAATCAGATTATTCAGATTGATTCTGTGGCATGTAATCTCGATGTTTATCCCTATAAGGTAATGACCTACGCCCGGCAAATGATTATCAGGGCAAGTAATGTAACGGAGCGAAGCCTTGTTACACGCTGCGACCTGATAAACTCTGTCAGAAGCGACAATAATCCTCATGGGTTCACTATGGAACGCTTTGAGATAATAGAAAACAGGGATTTAAGAACAATAGACCGATAAGCCATGATAAAGAAAAAACTTACAGCCGTAAGGGACTGGATGGAAGACGGTCTGCGGTCATTGTTAGGGCAGATAACGCCCGACGGACGGATTATTATAATCCTTGTAATGCTTTTCGTGTTTGGCGCAGGTTCCATCTACATGACGGTTTCTTCCATATATAATATGGGAAAGAAAAGCGGTCAGGAAATGCAGATAGACCATATCAAGCAACTGGAACTGGAGTATCAGCAGAAAGCAGATAGTATCAACCAAATAAACAGATTTGATTATGAGTAAGGAAAACGAAGGTAACGAACCGAAACCGGAAGTTACTGAAAAAAAGAAAGAGAGTAAGCCTAAAAAAGAGCTTACGCCGCAGGAGATTCAGAAGCGGAAAAAGATGCTTGTCTATCCCTTGTTTGTCTTGCTGTTCATCGGGGCTATGTGGCTCATCTTTGCGCCCTCCGGCGGAAAGGATGAAAAGCAACCCGACGGGTTTAACCCTGAACTACCCATCCCTAAAGACGAAGGTATTGTAGGGGATAAGCGGACAGCTTACGAACAGGAAGCCATGCGTAACAAAGAAGAAAATAAAAGGCGTAGTTTACAAGACTTTGCATTTTCGCTCGGTGAAGATGAAGACCGCAAAACGCAGGAAGATTACGAAAAACAGGTGCGCACGGCTCCTGTTACTCCCGATTCTCCCGATAACTCCCGTAGTGCGGCTTCTCCTATCCAATCTTCAGCCCATGCTTATCAGGATGTAAACCGCCAGTTAAACAGTTGGTATGAACAACCCGCAAGCGGAGCCGATGAACAGCAGCTTGCTTTGGATCGGCGTATGCAGGAATTGGAGCGTAAACTGGAAGAAGCCGAAGCTGCGAAAAGTGCGGAGGATAAACAACTGGAACTGATAGAAAAATCTTATCAGATTGCAGCCAAATACACGCCCAATGCACAGGGACAGGTAACGCCTGACGGACAGCAGCAACAAAATGGGGATAACACAATCAACCTGCGTGAGAAAGTAACCCCGAAGCCTGTGTCACAGGTACATCACAGTGTTGTTTCGCTTTTGGCAGCTCCAATGGATAATGACGAGTTTCTGGAGCAATACAGCAAGCCCCGTAACATGGGATTTATCACGGCTGCCGGACAGGAAGGCGTAAGGGAGAAAAACGGTATCAAGGCTTGTGTGTGCCAGACTATAAAACTTTCCGATGGGAAAGAAATGCAACTGCGTTTACTGGAGCCTATGAGAGCCGGAAATATTCTGATTCCTGCTAATACTATTCTGACAGGAAGTGCGAAGATTAGCGGGGAGCGGCTTCAGGTAACAATCATTTCTATACAGTATGCAGATAATGTGATACCTGTTGAAATGGATGTTTACGATTTAGACGGATTGCGGGGATTTTCGGCTCCGGGTTCGGATGAAATGAACGCAGCTAAAGAAATTGCAGCCAACATGGGTACGTCGATGGGCAGTAGCATTACCATAACAGACGACGCAGGTTCACAGCTTGCCGCCGATTTGGGGCGAAGCGCCATTCAGGGATTGTCGCAATACGTCAGTAAAAAAATGCGTAAAGTGGAAGTAACATTGAAAGCTAATCATCAGGTATTACTTCTTCCAAAGGTATAAAACAGGGCGTAAGCCTACCACTAAAAAAATCCAATAGTATTTAGTAATTAACAATTAAAACAATTTTTCGTATGAAACAAATTCTTTTTGCACTCGCTATTATCGGGTGCGTATTCACAGCGAACGCTCAGGATGTTGAAAAACAGAGCGTAGAAAAACAGCAAACAGCAAATATTTCTCCCTCTACCGGAGATTATTTTGACGGTCTGACCAGACCGCTAACCTTTAACCGGATGATACCACCGTACGCACTGGAGGTTACATTCTCAAAGACAGTGCATATCATTTTCCCGTCTGCTATAAGATATGTCGATTTGGGTTCTGCCGACCTGTTGGCAGCCAAAGCTGCTGGAGCGGAAAACGTATTGCGTGTAAAAGCTGCTCTCCGGGACTTCTCTCGTGAAAGCAATTTGGCGGTCATTACCGACGATGGCGCATACTATACCTTTAATGTTAAATATGCCGATGAACCGGTGAAATTGAGTGTCGAAATGACCGACTTTATCCATGATGGAGAAGCCGTGAACAGACCAAATAACGCTATGGAGATTTACATGAGGGAATTGGGTAGCGAATCGCCGTTACTGGTTAAACTGATAATGAAATCTATCTATAAAAATGATGACAGGGAAATAAAGCACATCGGTTCCAAACGTTTCGGTATTCAGTACACACTCAAAGGAATTTACACGCATAACGGATTGCTTTATTTCCACATGCAACTCAAAAACTCATCCAATGTGCCGTTTGATGTAGATTTTATCACTTTCAAGATTGTAGATAAAAAACTGGCGAAACGTACAGCCATTCAGGAACAGGTAATTGTACCACTCCGGGCGCATAATAACCTGACATTGATAGGTGGAAAACGGACAGAACGTGTGATTTTCACTTTGCCGAAGTTTACGATACCGGATGATAAGCACCTTATCATCGAACTGAACGAAAAAGAGGGCGGACGGCATCAAAGTTTTGTTGTCGAAAATGCCGACCTGATAAGGGCGAAAGTTATCAACGAATTGAAAGTTAAATAACCATGAAACGGCTATTACTTATACTAACGTTTGTGCTGTGCCTGGTCTTTGCAGACCAAGCACACGCACAGCGTTGTTTGCCCGGTATGCAAGGCATACAGGTAACTGGTGGAATGGTAGATGGATTCCATTTGTCAGACAAAAAGAATGAACTGGGCTATTATTTCGGGTTGTCGATGGCCACCTATACCAAACATGCAAATAAGTGGGTATTCGGTGCCGAGTTCCTGAATAAATATTACCCTTATAAAGATGACAGAATACCTGTCAGCCAGTTCACTGGAGAGGGTGGTTATTACCTGAAATTTCTTTCCGACCATAATAAAGTAGTCCTTTTTTCTTTGGGCGGATCTGCTCTTGCCGGATATGAAACAAGCAACTGGGGAGAAAAAACACTTTTTGACGGTTCCACACTCCGGAATAAAGACCGGTTCATTTATGGGGGTGCTATTACGTTGGAAATGGAAACCTATTTATCAGACCGTGTTGTATTGCTCCTGACTGCCCGTGAACGGATATTGTGGGGAACATCAACAGGGCATTTTCATTTCCAGTACGGATTAGGGTTAAAATTTATAATAAACTAAACTTTGAGAAGAAATGATAGCAACAACATCAGATAACCTCTTAGAATTTTTAAGATTCTGGAATAATGAACATTTATCGCAGGATGATACTGTCCCTGTGAATATGTATAATATGTCTGCTTTGTCAGCGGGGGTTGGTTTCACATTAAAATGGTTTATTTCAAAAGACGATTTTGAAAAAATAGCGAAGGAAGTAAACTACGTTTTTAATGACAGTGATAAAACTCGTATGCTCCTTAATATTGGAGAAGATAGAATAGAACTGGAAATAGACAAGTATAATATTATTGCTGATTTCAAGGAAGAGGTTAGAGGTATTGATGCTGTCTTTGATAAAATGACAAAACAATAAATATTTTAAAATAAAAAAACATGAAAAAGTTTTTAGCATATTTTTTATACACGCTATTGCTATCGGCAATAGTCTGTGCCTGTAGTGACGATTTGGATATTCAGCAGGCTTATTCATTTGATCTTGTTACTATGCCCGTCCAGAAAAAAATCGTTCAGGGCGAGAGTGCGGAGATTCGATGCCAACTGGTAAAGGAAGGTGACTATGATAACGCCCGGTTCTTTATCAGGTATTTTCAAAGTGATGGAAAAGGAGAACTGCGGATGGATGACGGAACGGTATTTCTACCGAATGACCTATATCCGTTGAATAAAACGACATTCCGGCTCTATTATACATCACACAGTACGGATCAGCAGGTTATCGACGTATATATCGAAGATTCATTCGGTCAGGTCGTGCAAAAAACATTTAGTTGGCAGAATGACAAGGGGGATGATGAAGAAGATGATGATTTACTAAAAGTATCAGTCCATGATTATATGCAGCTATATCGTGTTAAACGTCCTCTGCTGGCTATGGATAGCCCATTCGTTGAATAATGCACCGACAGACGTAGATCTGTGGGGTGAGGAAGTTGAATAAGTAAAGTACCCGGATTATTTCGGGTACTTACTGTTTTTACAGATTGATTATGAAATACCTACTAATATTCGTCACCGTTTTGCTGCATTTGCCTTTATGGGGGCAGCCGTTTGATTCTCTAAACAGAAAATCGGAAATAGAAGACTGTACGAAATCTGCCTATTCTATAAATGAGTTCCAACAGATAGCGGATTCTTTGCAAATGTCTATTGATGAGTTATCCGACTATCCTGTGATTTTTCCAATAAAAAAACCGCTATATATTTCATCGGGCTTTGGTAGGCGTTATCATCCTGTTTATAAAATACAAAAATTTCATACCGGGATTGATATTCCTAAAATCAAAGGTACCCCAGTCTATGCCACTGGTAACGGGATAGTAGTTCGCAAGGGTTTTTGTTCGGGATATGGGAACTACATTGAGATTGAACACGCAGGCGGTTTCCATTCATTTTATGCCCATTTGAGTAAGACGATGGTAAATGCAGGGGATTCGGTAAGTATAACCCAACAGATTGCCTGTGTAGGCAATACAGGAGTATCGACAGGTAGCCATCTGCATTACGAAGTAAGAAAAGGTAAGCGCTATCTGAATCCCCAAAAATGGTGTTATTGCCTTTTTGAAATTATAACAACGAAAAATAAATAAAAATGAATCCACAAGAAAAACAAGATGCTGAATTTGTCAGTAAGGATAAAGACAGATTTATGACACTACCCGGAGATAGACGAACTGAAAGTGTTTCTCTGGCTGCCATTGAAGTTGATCCCGATAATATAAGGTATGTGCCTGAAAATATTCTGAATGAAAAACTTATGAAAAAGGCACTTCAAGGTGATGGTTTAACATTGGAGTACATACCTGATAATATGAAAACATCCGATCTATGTAATGTTGCTGTGGAGAATAGCGGCTGGGCATTACAGTTTGTTCCTGAAGAAATGAAAACAGAACAAATGTGCCGAAGAGCCCTTCATTCCGCTTATGATATTACGGGAGAGGGTATCGAAGTGTTAGCTTTCATCCCTTATCCAGACGTTTGTATGCATGGGATAAAGCTATATGAAAATTCTATGGTTAATATGATGGATATATACGGCTTCATCAATCCGCAAATTATGACTGCGGAGATGGCCATGTATGGTGTTAAGGATGAACCGGGAGTATTAGGCTTTATTCCGGAACATCTTCATTCTTATGAGTTAAGAATGGAGGCTGTTAAAGGTGATGGTATGCGGCTATATAATATTCCTGACAAAGATAAAACGATGGAATTATGCGAGGCTGCAATTAATTCGACCTTTCATAGCCTGAGATATGTTCCCGATGAAATGAAAACTACGGAACTATGTAATCAGGCTTTAAAGAAAGACGCTTTTGCAATACAGTATTTCCCTGCGGATAAACTAACACATGAAGTTTGTCTGGAAGCGGTAAATACAGCCAGTCATCCCCGTATATTGTCATTTATACCGTTTGAGGATATTCATCTAAAGGTTTTCAATGAACAATGCAAAGATTACTCCACTACGAAAGAATTTTTGGAGAATATGAAGCCTGATTATATAAAACAGGATTTGGCATATAAAATTTTTGAGAAACAACCAGAGTTGTTTTACAATATCCCCATCCAATTTAAGGATAAACAATTATGCGAAGCTGCTGTAAAACGTGACGGATCATACTTGGCACATATTCCAGAAAGCCAAAAAACAAAAGAATTATGTGAGTTAGCTATAAAAAGCAGTCCTTATGCCATTCCGTATATTTTGGATGAAATGAAAGGGGAAGAACAATATCGAAAAATGGTAAAAGATAATCCGAAAAACTTAATAGGTATTCCTTATGAAGACCGAACCGATGAATTGTGTCGGATTGCTTTGGACAATACTTTCGGGAAAGATAAAAACGATTTCTCTGTTGTTAATTCTGTTACATCATCTCAAATGTTGCTGGAAGTATTTAAAGCTCATACTAATCCCGAAAAAGTGGATTTGTTGTTACATATTGTTAGTCATGATTTAATCACACCGGAAATAGCAAAAGATGCTTTACAAAAGAGCGGTAGAAGTTTTCACGTTATACCGCAAAAGGCTTGGACACCCGAAGTTGCTGAAACAGCCGTTAAGAGTGATCCCAGTTCATTAGGTTGGGTTCCTTCTAATATGAGGACTGCTGATATGATTTTATTTACTAAAAAAGCTATTGAGGGATATAACATCAATATTCCAGAAGAGATTAGCAAGGGCGATAACATTTATACATTCCACAAAAGAGTGGAAAATATAATAAATAAGCCCTTATCATACGATCAGCATAAGCAGCTATATAATGGAGAATCTATTAGAGTTAAGGATATACAAACATCTAATGGTTTTGTGAAAATTGGAGAATTAAGGTATGATGCAAAGAGCAAAAACCTAAATGTCAAATCTGTGGAACAAACTACCGCAGAAAAACAAAAAAACTCTATCCAAATCAATAAAAAGCCAGACCGAAAAGGGAAAGGGCGGAAAATCTAAAAAACAAAAATATGAACTTTTTATCTACATATTTACAGCCCGGAGAAGAAATAAAATACAGGGCAAAAATACATATATTTCTTTTTCTCCAACCCGCTATATTGTTGGGTATTGGCTATATGTGTTATCTTGATGATGCCCGGATGACACGCTATTTAGGTGTAACATTGCTGTTCTTGGGGTTGGTTTCCCTTGTACAGCGTGTTTTGATAAAGGTTGGTTCGATTTATGCCGTTACTAATAAACGAGTAATTTTGAAAACGGGTGTAATAAGCCGCAGAACGGTCGAACTTGTCCTGGCTAAATGCGAAGGATTGCATGTAAGCCAGAACGTGTTGGGACGTATATTTAATTTTGGAACTATTACAGTAACGACTGGCGGTGCTATCAGTAGCTATCCTTTTATCGCTCGTCCGTTTACATTCAAGCGAGAAATCAACAAGCAAATAGGATAGTTTACAGTGGCGTGCTATTGATTTATGTTTTCAAAATCAGTAATATTCCATTGTTTTTGTGTATTTTTGCACACAGGATCATTTATAACGATGCCAGTCATCGGATGGTTCTTACATAGGAAATAGCAGCATTATAGTGAGGTTTTGAAAACCGCCAAATATTTTAGAACTCACTCACATGGTAATGGATGTTAGCTTCCGTCAGTCTGTATATATGTTACTCGCATATACCGGCAAGGGCGTGAGGTTATTATCTATTGAGTGAGTGGGTGCTTGGCGGTACCTCAAAGCCGATATTTAGTAATTCTTGCGCCTGTTTTTTGGTACTAACATAATATTACAGAGAGATCATGAATTTTGCACAAAAAGCCATTTCTAAACTTTACCTTAAAAGGCAATCACCTGTAAATAAGTTTACTGTTTGTGATAAAATCCGTCCTATACTGGTATTACACAGAATTTCGATTAAAGAATCACTATTTATTTTTCCTGACTATGAGTATGTCTATGAAGCAATGAAAGGGAAAAAAGAATTAGTCAGTACACGGGATTGTATTCGATTTGAAGACATAGTACATCTGGACGAAACAGAGGTTTATGTGGAGATTGTAACCCGCACGGGCTTTGTTCATTTGTTATCTAAGGAAAAGCCGGAGAGAACCTATTTTAATATGTTTTCAGTTACCCATAATAAACCCCGTTTATGGAAATAAAGACAATCTATACTAAAGTAAAAGACTATATTGAGTATAAGAAATTTGTGTTTGAGGATTTGCGGGCTATGGGCTACATTTCAAAAGGGGAGATACTTTTCGTTTCTGTATTTATCCTGTTCGTGGTAGGCTTTACAACTTGGTGGATAATTGATAGTCGGCAAATGGAAAAGGAATACCAAAGGAAGGTGCAGGAATTAGACAGACATTACAGAGAGAAACAAAAGGAACTGAAGATTGACAGGCATTCATTGGACAAGATGCCTCACGAATTTGATTCTCTGGAGGATTGGATCAGGTGGGAAATGGAAAATGATTTTGACAGACCTCGATAAAACAAAAGAAGCATTAAATTTAACTTTAATGCTTCTTTTGTTTTTTATTTCACGGTATATTTTAGAGTTGATTTCTTCATCATTTGCTCTGTTGAAAGTTGTTCCGTTATCTGATCTATTGCTTGTTCTACATTTATGTCCTCCTGTAACTGCTTTTCCGATATATCCCTAATTTTTTCTGCAAAATTGGGGGGAATACTTATTGTTCTTATTCCCTGCATGATTCCGGTTCCGGCATCCACAAGAAACATTGTTATTATATTTGCTTCTGAATTTAACCAATCGTCTTGTTTTTCCTCTGGAATTTTAGTTACATCAATACTCACTTCAAAAGAAAAACCCATGTCAAAAATCAGAAATGGAATGTTAGAGTTTTCATATAAGTAAACATCTAATTTCCCCTTTCGGAATAGTCTTATTTCTTCTGTCGTTGGTTCATGGAAACTGCAAAAAACATCAAAAAATGCTGTATTAATAATAGCAGCAGTTGTTTCTATTTGATTCAAATATCTTTCATCAGGGAATCTCTTACCCACCTCGTATTTTATTTTTTCTTTTGATGTAGTGTCAGCAGAATGTGTGTTATTTGTTTTTTTTCGGTAATCGTTGAGATATAAGGAATAATATATGTATAGTTCCACTTCGCCCATTATCATTTCTTCTTCTCCGCTTGTAAGCGAAGCGGAAGGATAGCAAGGAACTGTATATATAAAAGAGCTTTCTTTGGGGGTAGTAGTCAATTTCTCAAATCCTCTTTTCTCTATAAAATTATCAACCAGTTCCAATACCATAGATGCGTCTTTTGCTTCAAAACAGCAAAAGTTCATATACAAAGGGATATTATTTTTTTCAAAGTTAAAAATAGCAACGTTGCTGGCTATGGTAGTAACGACTTCCAAATTAGTTAAAGGAAATTTCAATTTGCTCTTTTCCTTATTAATGTCCTCAAAGGGTTTGAGTAAATTTATTGTTTCCTCTGTAATATCATCAGTATCTCTAACAAGTGTAGAGCCTTTATATGTTATATGTTCAACCTTCATGCTTATCGCTTTTTATGCAAAAGTAGAGAATTTATATATATCATAGATGATTTCATTTAACTTTTTAAATATCTGTTAATCTACAATTTACTTTCCATAGTGGAATTTGTAGATTATTCTATGTATTTATTTTCGCTACTATCGGTTTGTTCTCGTAAAGCACGCTTTTTAGCTTTCTCTTTTTTCTTCTTTTCTTTTTTTGCTTTGTCATCTGCGATAATGTCATTCAGAGAGCGAACAGTAACAGGTTCTTCCCGTTTAAACCGTTTGATATATATATCTTCGATAAACTGGGGTAACGGAACTTTCCATGTTTCCTGTTTATGGTTATCTATTTTACCTAATTTATCGGGATTTAGTCCCAACTCACGAGCCATCTGGACGTGCTTATCTGACAATTTATGTTTTTTTTGGGCAACTACCCATTTTTCTATTTTTACAGGCATATTATTGAGATTTCAAGACAAAAATACCTATTTGTTCAAATGTATGAAAACAAATAGGTTTAAAAGGCTTTTTGTTACTTTTTCTTCCGTTAGATTACTTTTACTCATGGAAAACCTTAGGTTTGCATTGTAATTATTTTATAAACTATAATGAGTGAACCGTATGGAAAAAGAGAAATGTAAAGTCTATGTTACTATTTGGGACTCATTTTATTCATTTAATTTCAAGAATATTTAATGATTTACGTTATGAATTAAGAAGAAAGGAAAATAACAAGTAAATCAGCATGGAAAATAGGAATAACTTATGTTACTATAACGAACTTGTTATTTGTCTTGGATTAGACCTATATAAGAATTTTATCTGAAAGATATTTAAGGTTTTTAGGATATATTCAAATGCCTTTCCAAATTATAAATCATTAAATCACTTTATTATGGGAAACTATTATTTTATTGGAATTGATGTGAGTAAAAAGAACTTGGATTGTTGCCTCCTGAGTAATGGTGTGGTGGTGAAACAAGATGTTATTTCAAATCATCAAAAGAGTATCGAGGACTACTTATCTGTAATTTGTGCAGAACAAAATATAGATGCAGAACAAATAGTAGTATGTGCTGAATTTACAGGATTATATATTTATCCTTTAACAATCTCTTGTCAAGCCGGAAACTATAAACTTTGGTTAGAAGATCCTACTCAAATAAAATACAGTTCAGGGTTGCAACGAGGAAAAAATGATCCCGTAGATGCAAAGCGTATTGCTTTATATGCCTATCGTTATATAGATAAACTTAAAATATATAACCACCCAACTATAAGTGTTGAATCAATAAAGCTATTAACAACAGAATTAAATATGCTATGTGTTGATAGAGCTAAATACCAAGCTCAATTATCAGATCAAAAAGAATATATGCCTGATAGAGTCTATAAATTGAAGTCAAAGAGATTATCTCTGCTTATTAAAGAATTAGATAAAGCAATAGCTAATATTGAAGCGGAGATTGAGGATATTGTAGCAAAGGATGCTTTATTATCTCATCAGATGAAATTATTATTGAGCATTGAAGGAATAGGTAAAAAAACTTCTTTAAAAATGATACTGGAAACACAAGGCTTTACACGATTTACAGATAGTCGTAAATTCTGTTGCCATGCGGGTGTTGCTCCATTCAGTTATTCATCAGGAAGTAGTCAGCATTCTAAAAATCGGGTTTCCCATAGAGCAAATAAAAGTATAAAATCTTTACTCCATTTAGCAGCCTTATCTGCTATTCAAAATAAGAATAGTGGATTAAGGGTATATTACGATAGAAAAGTTGCTGAGGGCAAAAATAAAATGTCAGTACTAAATGCTATCAGAGCCAAACTCGTAGCCCGCATGTTTGCCGTAATAAAGAATAATGAACTATACAACTCAAATTATACTAATCAGTTTGTTGTCTGAAAAAACTGTTCGTATATTTGCGAATTAAAAAACTATTCGTATATTTGCGAACTATAAAATGAAGAAGATGGAAAAAGTGAAGAAAAGATATACGGTTGAGCAGGTGCAAATGGCACGTTTCGCCAAAGCCCTTTCGCATCCTGTACGGATTGCTATTCTGCAATTGTTAGCAAGTCAAGAATGTTGTTATCATGGAGATATGTCTGAAGTGTTACCAGTAGCGAAAAGCACTTTATCGCAACATTTGAATGAATTAAAAGATGCCGGTTTGATACAAGGTGAAATTACATTGCCATCTGTTAAGTATTGCATTAATCAGAAAAACTGGTCTTTAGCGAAAAGATTATTTGAAGCTTTATTGACTGAAGTAGAAATATCAGACAATTGTTGTAATACATAATTTTTTATCTTTAAAGTTCGTATGTTTGCGAACCTACAGACAATTCGCTTTAAAGCGAATTGAATTTTTGATAAACTTATTATTATATATGGAAAATAAAGAAATTAAAGAAATGGTAAAGCAAAAATACAGCGCACTTGCTTTACAAAATGATAACCAGTCGTCTTGTTGTGGCTCTGGATGCTGTTCCTCTGATAATGTGTATAACATTATGAATGAGGATTACAGTCAGCTTGACGGCTATGAAGCAGATGCTGATTTAGGTCTGGGATGTGGACTTCCTACAGCTTTTGCCGGATTAAAAAAAGGCGATTTTGTTGTGGATTTAGGTTCCGGGGCAGGAAATGATTGTTTTGTAGCCCGCGCTGAAGTCGGAGAAACAGGGAAAATCATCGGTATTGATTTTACAGATGCTATGATAGAAAAGGCAAGAAATAACGCACAAAAGAGAGGTTTTACAAATGTCACTTTCCGCAAAGGTGAAATAGAAGATATGCCTATTGGTGGTAATTCCGTTGACGTTGTAATAAGTAACTGCGTATTAAACCTATTACCAACCAAAGATAAAATCTTCCATGAAATTTTCAGGGTTTTAAAACCCGGTGGGCATTTCTGCATCTCGGATGTGGTTTTAGAAGGTGAATTACCTGAATCCATCAAACAAGTAGCAGAATTATACGCCGGATGCATTGCAGGAGCAATTCCTAAAGAACAATATATGGTTAAGATTTTCAGTGCAGGTTTTTTACAGGTGAAAATACAAAGGGAAAAACCTATCGTTGTCCCTGATGATATCCTAAAAGAGCATCTTGATGAAAAATCATTCCATGAATACAAGGAGAATAATTCAAAGATATTCTCTATTACAGTAACAGGTGTAAAACCTGAAAGTGCTTGCGATTGTAGTTCCGGATGCTGTTAATAATGTTTTGATATGAATGCACAAAAAGTTTTAATTCTTTGTACAGGCAATAGTTGCCGTAGCCAAATGGCACATGGCTTCCTGCAATCTTTCGACCCTGCATTAAAAGTATTCTCTGCAGGGACAAATGCAAGCGGAAAGGTTAATCCCAAAGCCATAGAAGTAATGAAAGAAGCCGGAGTAGATATATCCAGCCATACTTCCGATAGTGTAGATAAGTATCTGAATGAAGAATGGGATTATGTCATTACGGTTTGTGGTGGGGCAAATGAAAACTGTCCTACTTTTTTCGGTAAAGTGAAAAACCGTTTGCACATAGGATTTGAAGATCCGTCAGAAGCAAAAGGGTCACCAGAATTTATCCATTCGGAATATATCCGGGTACGGGATGAAATAAAAGAAGCATTTTATAAATTATACATAGAAAAAATAAAAGGCAATGAGTAAGAAGAAAATGAGTTTTTTAGATAAGAATCTCACTCTTTGGATATTCCTGGCAATGGCTATCGGGGTTGGGCTGGGTTACTTTTTCCCATCTTTCAGCACTACAATAGATTCATTATCCAGTGGAACTACAAACATCCCTTTAGCCATCGGTTTAATCTTAATGATGTATCCGCCATTGGCAAAAGTCGATTATAAACAATTACCGAAGGTTTTTAAGGACGTAAAAATATTATCAGTTTCGTTAATCCTGAATTGGATTATCGGGCCGATATTAATGTTTGTACTTGCCATCATCTTCTTACACGATTACCCTGAATACATGGTAGGTGTAATCCTTATCGGATTAGCGAGATGTATAGCAATGGTGCTTGTGTGGAATGACCTTGCGGAAGGAAATACGGAATACGGTGCAGGTTTAGTAGCCCTGAACAGTATCTTTCAGGTATTCTTTTACAGTTTCTATGCTTGGTTGTTTATTACGAAACTTCCTCCCCTTTTCGGGTTTGAAGGGGCTATCGTTGATATTTCCATCGGTACGATTGCCGAAACGGTTGCTATATATTTAGGTATTCCTTTCTTAATGGGAATATTGAGCCGACTTATATTAGTGAAATTGAAAGGAGAACAATGGTATAAGGAAAAGTTTATCCCGAAAATATCCCCGATAACCTTAATTGCACTGTTATTTACAATCGTTCTTATGTTCAGCCTGAAAGGTGAATTGATTGTACAAATACCAATGGATGTGGTTCGGATAGCCATACCGTTGCTTATCTACTTTGTCGTGATGTTCCTGCTTAGTTTCTTCGCAGGTAAGTTTATGGGGGCTTCTTATGATAAAAATGCTTCTATTGCTTTCACTGCAACCGGAAACAACTTTGAACTGGCTATCGCAGTGGCAATCGGCGTATTCGGATTACATAGCGGACAAGCCTTTGCCGGAGTAGTCGGGCCATTGGTCGAAGTCCCGGTATTAATCCTGTTAGTGAACTTGGCTTTTTGGCTTCGGAAGAAATATTATAAATAAACATAGTACAAACTAATAAAAACACATTGTATGAAAAAAAGTATTTTAATCGGGCTTTTTGCCATATTGCTGGTAGCCTGTGGTGGTAATGCACAAAAAAACAACGGACAAGCCACTGAAACGCAAGCTAAAGAGCAAGTAGCGGATGCTTCTGTGGTGAACGTTTACTATTTCCACGGTAAACAACGCTGTAAAACCTGTATTGCGGTAGGCGATGTAACAGAGAAGACAATAAAAGAACTTTATGCAGACAATCCACACGTGAAATTCATTGAAGTAAAAACCGATGAAAAACAAAATGCTTCACTCGTAGAAAAATATGAAGTAACATGGAATGCCCTTATTATTGCCAAAGGGGATAATTCCATAGATATTACCGACAAGGCATTTGCCAACGCTTTGAATACTCCCGAAAACCTCACTGACCTGATCAAAACCGAAGTCAATAAAAGATTATGATGGAGTTTTTACAGAATCTTGTGGATGGCTCTAACTTTCCATTACTAACGGCGTTTCTTTTGGGCTTAATGACTGCAATCAGTCCTTGCCCATTGGCAACCAACATTACAGCTACCGCTTATCTTAGTAAAGATATAGGCGATAAGCGAAGAGTAATGTTTAATGGCGTATTCTATACACTCGGCAGAATGTTTACCTATACGGCACTTGGTTTGATTTTCTATTTTGGAGCAAGTCAGTTTCAGGTAGCTAAACTTTTGCAGAATGTTGGGGGAATGTGGCTTGGGATAGCATTAGTCATTATCGGGATATTCATGTTGGACATTATTAAAATAAAGGTTCCGGGAATGAATAAGCTAACCTCAAAAATAGAAAACAAGAAAGGAAAGAAAACCTACCTCGACGCTTTCCTGCTCGGTTTGCTGTTTGCATTGGCTTTTTGCCCTTATAGCGGTGTATTGTACTTTGGTGGATTAATCCCGATGACTATTGCCAGCCCGTCAGGGTTATTACTTCCCCCTGTATTTGCCATAGCTACCGGGTTGCCTGTAATTATCATTGCATGGCTGTTGGCATACAGTGTTAGCAACGTAGGCAAATTCTACAATAAGATGAGTGTCTTCCAGAAATGGTTTAAATGGATTGTCGCTGCCGTTTTTATAATAGTGGGTATTTACTACATAATTACAAGCATTTAATTAGAAATAACAATATAAGATAAATAATATGGAGATTATTGTATTAGGTACAGGTTGTGCCAAATGTAAAACAACCTATGAATCTGTCCGGAAAGTGTTGGCAGATAATAACATTGCTGCCGATTTGAAGAAGGAAGAAAATATACTTGAAATTATGAAGTATAACATTATGTCTTTACCTGCGGTTGTTGTTGATGGAGAAGTAAAGTTGAAAGGGTATGTTCCGAGTGAAGAAGAAATAAAGAAATCCCTGAATCTATAAAACATCACATTATGAGCAGCACATGGTATCCGATTATTGATTCGGAAAAATGTACAGGATGTTCCGCTTGCTTTGAAAAATGCAAGAAAGGAGTTTATGCGATAGAAAATGAGAAACCAGTAGTTGTATATCCTGATGGATGTGTAACTGGTTGTCATGGTTGCGAACCTCTTTGCCCTACTGCTGCAATCAGTTACTTTGGTGATGCAGCAACAATGGATTACTGTAATTGATAGAATTGTACGCATTGAATAGATGCTGTTTTGAATCAGATAGCGTCTATTTTTTTAACCAAATAGTTCGCTACATTACGAACATTGAATAAATAGAATTAATAACAAATAAAATATTAAAAATGAAAACAATTAAAATTTATGACCCTGCATTATGCTGTCCTACCGGATTGTGCGGAGTGAATATCGACCCTGAGTTGATGCGTATAGCAGTTGTGGTTGAAACATTGAAACAAAAAGGAATTATAGTTGAACGTTTTAACTTGCGAGACCATCCTCAGGTATATGTAACCACGAAGGTTGTCAATGATTGCCTTATGGCAGAAGGAGCAGACGTATTTCCTCTAATCACAGTTGATGGTGAAATTGCTATAAAAAAGGCGTATCCATCAAATAAGCAGATTGCAGAATGGCTCGATATTTCAGAAGATGAACTAACAATAAAAAAATAACCCACATGAAAAAGTATAATCCTTCAAACGAAAAACTTACCCAGTATATATTTTTCACGGGTAAAGGCGGTGTAGGCAAAACATCTATCGCCTGTGCTACAGCTGTAAGTCTTGCAGATAGTGGAAAAAAAGTATTGTTGTTGAGTACCGACCCGGCATCCAATTTACAGGATGTATTTGATATGCCGTTAGACAATAAAGGTACTCCCATTAAAGATGTACCCCGCTTGACTGTTGTAAACCTTGACCCCGAACAAGCGGCTGCCGAATACAGGGAATCGGTTATCGCTCCATATCGGGGTAAATTACCTGAAAGTGTAATTGCTAATATGGAAGAACAACTATCCGGTTCATGCACAGTAGAGGTCGCAGCGTTCAATGAATTTTCTGATTTTATCACTGACGAAGATAAGAGCAAAAACTATGATTATATCATTTTTGATACAGCCCCAACAGGTCATACACTCCGTATGTTGCAACTTCCTTCTGCGTGGGATACTTTTATTGACGAAAATACGACCGGAGCTTCGTGCTTAGGACAATTATCAGGTTTGGAAGACCGCAAAGATGTATATAAACATGCGGTAAAAAATCTAACCGATAAGTCTAAAACAACGCTCTTCCTTGTCAGCCGACCGGAAGACAGCCCGTTGAAAGAGGTCGAACGTTCATCCAATGAGTTGTCGGATATAGGTATCGAAACACAGCATTTAATCATAAATGGCGTATTAGAAAACTACGATGCAGACGATAGTATTTCCAAACAGATTTATGAACACCAGCAAAATGCGCTGAATAACCGTTCGGCAGCCTTGCTAAAACTGAACACCTATATTGTTCCGCTTCGTTCTTATAACATGACAGGCATTGATAATATCCGTAATATGTTGAATGCGGATGTAGCCATAAAGAACGAAAGTCCGGATATTGAGAAACGTAGTTTCAATACGATTGACAGCGTTATTGAAGACCTCTACAAAACAGGTAAACGGGTGATTTTCACGATGGGTAAAGGCGGTGTAGGCAAAACTACCATTGCCGGGAATATTGCTCGTGGTTTGGCTAAAAAAGGAGTGAAAGTGCATCTGACTACAACTGACCCTGCAAACCATTTGGCTTATATCGAAACGAAAATAGACGGCATCACAGTAAGCCATATAGATGAAAAAGCGGTGCTTGCTGCCTATCAGAAAAATGTGCTTGACAAAGCAAGGGAAACAATGGGTGATGCTGATTTAAGTTATATCGAAGAAGACCTGCGTTCCCCATGCACACAGGAAATTGCCGTTTTCAATTCCTTTGCCGAAATAGTTGCCAAAGCGGATAATGAAGTGGTTGTGATAGATACTGCACCAACCGGACACACGTTGCTGCTGCTGGATTCAACCCAAAGTTATCATAAGGAAGTAGAACGGACACAGGGAAATATCACCCCTGCGGTTCAAAACCTATTACCTCGCTTGCGAAGCGAAAAGGAAACGGAAGTGGTTATCGTAACCCTGCCGGAAACAACACCTGTGTTTGAAGCACAAAGACTGCAACAGGACTTACAACGTGCCAGAATTAAGAATAAATGGTGGGTGGTTAATTCCAGTCTTTTGCTGACTTCAACCAATAGTCCATTCCTTAAAGCTAAAGCATTAAGTGAAGTGCAATGGATTAATAAAGTGAAGGAGATTTCAGACGGGAACTTTGCCGTTATTGAATGGAAGGAAAAAGTGTAATTTAGAACGATCTGCAAATTATTCTGAAGAAAATAAACGAATAATTTGCAGATCTTTTAAAAATCTTCGATTTTCATCAATCTTTTTTATTTTAAATTAATGATGATGTACATCCATTTTTAAAGAAAATCAGACTTTTAGCATATTTAGCTGTTAAAAATTGACTATCAAAATCTTTATAAAATTATGTAAGGTGCTTGTATCTTCATGCAATGTAAATAGTAAAAATAAAGCGGATAATAAACGTATTATGCAACCTTTTTGGCAAGAAAATTGTTTAAATAATAACATAGAGTAATATAAAAAAAGAATCATGAAATCAACAGAACAACCTGAGAGCGCAATGTTTTTAGAAAACGTAAGCCGTTACAGTTATGACGAAACCTTCGATAAACTATCCGAAAAAATCCAGTCTCTCGGAAACTGGAAAATACAGCATATTCATGATATGCAGGAAACGCTTCGCAAAAATGGGAAAGAAGTGCTACCGATAAAAGTCATAGAATTGTGCAACCCCAAATATTCCGGCAGAATATTGGAGCATGATATGGAACGTCTTTATTCATCATTACTTCCATGTCGCATATCTATATATCAGACTTCTGATGGTATAACCCGTATTTCGCGCATGAATTCGGTTGCTATGGCAGCACAAATCGGCGGACTGGTAGAGGAAGTAATGAGCGAAGCCTTTGCTGAAATTGAAAAAGCAATAGCCGAAATAGAATCGTAAATTAAACAGTAGATAATCTGTGAAAATAGTACGAAACTTGCAACTAAGTTGCAAAACATAATCGCTATCTTTGCAGCATGAAATATTTGTCCCTCATATTATCCATATATGTATTACTGTTATCAGTAATGCCATGTTGTTTTGAGGATAAATGTTTAGCTATATATACAGATACCGTTGAAACGAGCAATGACATAGGCAATAGTTGTGACGACTGTTCCGATGATAGTTGTTGTTCCCCTTTTCTACATTGTAATACCTGTTCCGGATTTCCGGAAGCCCGTTTTTATAATCCAATAATAATAATTTTAGGCTCTATACCTGATTATAAATCAGATTATATAGTAAAAAACGCTCTCTCTGATTATAAATCTTCAATCTGGCAACCGCCAAAAGCATAAACTAATTTTTATTATACAGGTCGTTGTGAATATGCCCTGCAATTTTTACGATAATACATTCTTTGTAATATCGTAATCCTCATATCATTTATAGTTGAAGATTTAAAAACAAGAAATAAAATGAAAACAAAAATTATACTGATGCTATTCTTAGTATTCAGCATTTCCAATATTTTCGCTCAAAATACACTTAACGTTAAACTAATAGACTGTGATAACAAAGAGCCTTTAATCGGTGCTAATATTATACTTCAAAATACTACGAACGGAACATCTTCTGATGCTGAAGGATTAGCGGTACTCTCCAATATTCCAGACGGTAAACAGAGGTTTGAAATTACTTATGTAGGATATGAAAAGACCATAAAAGAATTTACATTCCCGTTGGCTTCGGATGAACCTATCGTTATCAGGGTTGAGCCTGATGAAGAAACATTGCAGGAAGTAGTTGTTTCTTCAACAAGGGGGACACGTACTTTTAAAGATATTCCTACCCGTATTGAATTTATAAATGCCGAAGAGTTAGGCGAAAAAGGAGTGATGAAACCCGGAGATATACGTATGCTTCTGAATGAAAGCACGGGTATTATGACACAACAAACATCAGCCATATCGGGTAATTCATCTATTCGCATTCAAGGTTTGGACGGTAGATATACACAGATACTAAAAGACGGTTTTCCCGTATTTTCAGGTGCAGCAAGCGGATTAGGTTTATTACAGACACCACCGCTCGATTTAAAGCAGGTTGAAATAATAAAAGGTTCTTCTTCTACTTTATACGGTGGCGGTGCTATTGCGGGACTGGTAAACCTTATATCGAAAACGCCTGAAAAGGAAAGGGATTTCTCAATCCACCTGAATGGGACAACAGGTAAAGGGCTTGATGTAAACAGCTTTTTCGGTCAGAAATTCAACAAGGTAGGTACTACCGTTTTTGCATCGTATAACCGTAACTGGGCTTATGATCCGTCAGATGTTGGCTTTACGGCAATACCAAAGTTCGACAGGTTTGTATTTAATCCTAAGCTATTCTTGTACCTGTCTGAAAACACAGATTTTAATTTCGGTATAAACTCCATGATTGAAAACCGTCTGGGTGGTGATATGGAGTATGTAAAAGATAAGGGAAACGAAGAACATTCCTATTTTGAAAGAAACAAGACACAAAGGCATTCAAGCCAACTTACATTTGAACATCGTTTCGACAAACAAAACAGATTAAATGTAAAGAACAGCATTACTTATTTCAGCCGTAAGATTGAGATTCCCGATTTCAAATTTGACGGCGACCAGTTATCGTCTTTTTCAGAAGTATCTTATATACATACAAAAGAAAAAACGGAATGGGTAGCGGGTGCGAATGTGTGGACGGATAAGTTTACCGAAGAAAAACTGACCGATTTTCCTTTACGTGATTACAATATGACTACCGTAGGCGTATTTGTACAGAACAATACGAAAATAACGGACTGGATGAATCTTGAAAGCGGATTGCGTACCGATTATATTAACGATTACGGTTTTGCAGTTCTACCCCGTATATCTTCTCATTTCAAGATAACGGAGAAATTTTCATCCCGTGTAGGTGGTGGGTTCGGATATAAAGCACCTACCATTTTTTCGGAAGATAGCGAACGCATCCAGTTTCAGAATGTCTTGCCGATAGATGACAACAGGAACAAACTGGAAAGGAGTTATGGGGCAAATGTGGATTTTACTTATAAAACGGGTTTGTTCGGCGACCAAGTATTTTTAAGTATAAACCAGTTATTCTTTTATACTTACCTGAAAAATCCGCTTGAACTGCAAGCTGCTGAAAATAATCGTTGGCAGTTTAATAACATTAACGGTCACGTGGATAGTAAAGGGGCTGAAACCAATATGAAAATTAAGTATAAGGATTTCGGTTTATTTCTCGGATATACCTATACGGATGCTGATGTAAAGGAAGACGGCAGAAGCTACCAAAAAACCTTAACCCCGAAACATAAAATCAATTCTGTTTTAATGTATGAGGTGGAAGATAAATGGAAAATCGGATTGGAAGCTTATTATACCGGAAAACAAAATTTGAATGACGGTAAAACAGGTAAGGATTACCTTGTCTTCGGATTAATGATGCAACGAATTTGGGAAAAGTTCTCAATATATGCTAACTTTGAGAACTTTACCGACAGACGGCAGACAAGGTTTGATACCATTCATACGGGTTCGATGACTAATCCTGAATTTCGGGACATTTATGCACCGTTGGACGGTTTCATCCTGAATACCGGGATTATAATTAAATTGTAAAATGAATAAATCAATTTTTAAAATTGAACAAATGGATTGTCCGAGTGAGGAAAACCTCATTCGGATGAAACTCCAAAATATAGAGGGTGTTGCAAAGCAGGAATTTGACCTGAAAGGCAGGATATTTACTGTTTACCATACAGGCGACTATCAGGAAATCGAAAAGCAGCTTGCTACCTTGAATCTCGGTTCACGCTTTATTGAAAGTAAAGAAGTAACAGGAGAAGTCCAGGCAGAGGAAAATAGCAAACAGCGTAAAGTCCTTTGGATTGTACTGGCTATTAACTTCGGCTTTTTCCTGATTGAAATGTCAACGGGTATTATATCCAAATCTATGGGATTGGTTGCTGATAGCCTTGATATGCTTGCTGATGCTTTTGTTTATGGATTAAGTTTGTTTGCAGTCGGTGCAGCCGTAAGCCGTAAGAAGCGTGTTGCTATGATTTGCGGATATTTCCAGATACTTTTGGCTGCCGTTGGTTTTATAGAGGTAATCAGACGGTTTACAGGTACAGAGGAAATGCCTGTTTTTCAAACAATGATAGGTATATCCGTACTTGCTTTGATTGCTAATGTTATATGTTTGCTTTTACTTCAAAGGACGAAGAGCAAAGATGCCCATATTCAGGCAAGTATCATCTTTTCATCCAACGATGTAATAATAAATGCAGGGGTAATTCTTGCCGGATTCTTAGTATGGCAGTTGAATAATCAGATACCCGACCTTATTATCGGTAGTATTGTATTCCTTATTGTTATAAGAGGGGCAATTAGGATATTGAAACTTGCTAAAAATTAAATAATGTCATTTGATCTGCAAATTATTTGTATATTTTCTCTCAAATAATTTGCAGATCTCATAAGAATAGTAACGGGCGGAAACCGCGCGTCTGTTTATTTTATATCAGCTATATTTTATCTGCTGTTTTGTGGGCAGCATCCCCAACCGTCGTATTTGGCACCGTAGTCATTACCCAATGTTACTAACTCCCATGTATATTCGTTAATCTCTGAGGGCATGACATTGTTTAGCCGGGAGATTTGCAATGCGAAATGATAGGAATCGCCATGATCTACGGTTTCTTTTAGCGCCACTTTATATCCGAGCGTTTCGACTTCCCGAATAAACTGCTCTCGCCCTTCTTCGGTCGGGAAATAGATAAAGTGATCCACTTCCCTTTCTTTGCTGAAGTCGTCGCCGTCCTGATCCAGTTGGAATAAGACCGACTGGTTTTCTATGGTTTGCAGTTCGTATTTGGATGGGTACAACAAGTCGAAGTAGGTATTCCAATCCTTGTCTTTCTGCACTTCAATGTTGTACGAGTATTCGGGATGTACATTCATGACGGACTTTAAGAGTTCCTCGCATTCTTTTCCGTGTTTTACATAAAGGTACATATTCATCAGACCGTTTGACTTAACGATTCCTGCGACGATGACATTTTTCTTTTCGGTAGCCTCGATGATTTCTTCTTGGATGCTGTGTAGTACCTCGGATTCTTCTTCTGCCGTGAATAATCCGTTTTCATCTGCGGAGAGCATCTGAATAGTAAATAGCAGCAACTCTTTGAGGTTATCTATTGGGGCTAAGTCTACCAGCGCGAGGTTCATCAGGACGTTAGCGGGATGATCTTCGATGTGGCTGAAATAAGCAACCCATTGTTCTGGTATATTGTTGGTTTTAATTGATTCTGACATATTGTATAACTTTTATTACGGCGTGAATTTAACTAAAAGATTTTAATACTCACTGTATTAGGATAATCTAAAAAATATTTAGTGATATAATAGCTATCCCGACGGTGTTCCGTCGGGATTTTTTCGTGTATAAAGAGGAAAATTCAACGAATATCTGTACCGAACATTTCATTGAAGAACGCTACAAGTTCCTCTCGACGCAGGCTATCCCAATAGAGAGAGGCAGGGTGATACGGTTCGTGCCGACCGATTTCATAGGCAATATCCATTTTTGTAAAACGCTTGCCCTGATTGTAGCGCATTTCTGTACCTTCCAACCAACGTGAACGACGGCTTTGTTGTTGAAGCGGGAGCAGTTGTTCCAACATATAGGCATAATTTTCGCCTACGGTGTGTTCGCTTTCCATTTTATACGGACTGTCTTTACAACGCTTACATTCGTCAATGGCGGCGTTCAAATCTGTTACTTCAATTATGTTTCCATCTATGTCTTTTATAGTTGTCATATTCTTTGTTATTTAGAGGTTTGTACTTGCATTGAGGAAACATACCAATTATCTTGATACTTGTCTCCAATCAGGTTAAAAGTACCTGATAGTCCGCTATTATCTGCGTATTTCTTGGCTTCCATTATAGAGCTGAACTCGCCCAACTTTTTGAATCCAATAAATAATTTATACATGGTGCTGTTCTGTTTATGCTTGATGACTTCTGCCTGTAAAATGGCATACGCTTCATTATAATTTTTCTTTTTCTGTTCCAATTTGGCTTTGGCTTTGAGTAACTTTTCATCCGTTTCAAGATTGAAAAACAGGTCATTGTGTGTCATATAGTCGATATATTTGGCGATTGCCCTTTCTACCTTAGTTATCTGCGCTTTTGCCGAAGCTACTTTGCCTAAAAGGAAGTCAAAACCTGTTTGCAATCCCGTCCGCTTGTCGTATGCACAGTGATATACCCAAATTTTCTTACGGGGGTATTTACATACCAATTTTGCCCTGCGCCACTCAATAACCCACCGCCAACGGTCTAACATGGCACGAGGGATGTCGATTATATGTAGTATTTCACGGTTTCTGTCCTCGTCCCTTACTTCAAAGGTTATATATACCCAATGTTCTATTTTGAGTTCCCGTTCCGCTTTTGCAAGGTCTTTGGCATCTTGCATCCAATCGTCTATTTTTTCCTGTGCCATGATATTGATAATTAACTGTTATAAATTTGCTGTATTTCTTCTCCGATTTTTGACAACGCTTGTCGTTGTTCATCGGTAAGTGATAGTACAAAATCATCGTTGCTATACCATTCTCCGCTATCTTCTTGTTCTCGGAAACATCGCCTGTTAGCAGTATCTACGATTCCCAATATTACATCAACTTCGGTTGAAGTTAGTCCGCTAATTGTGCAGGTCTTATTTGTTTTATTTACTTTCAATTTCATGCTTTTTGAGATTATGGGCGGATTACTCCGCCCTTTGGTTATTCATATGCTTCAATCCTTTCTTTTACAATCTCATGTAAGTGTGAATTGGATTGATAAATTTTGATTTTTTCTTGAAAGGTTTTATTTTGCCAAAATTGGTTGGCATCATCAAGGAATTTTGCATCTATTTCATTATTGCCGTCTCTGTCCTGCTCTATACCTGTAATATCTTCAAATTCATCAAAACTAAGCCATTGCCACCACGTATTAAGAGTTTGCAAAGACCATTCATTCGGCTTTTTGGGACTTTCCTCAAATGATCTGACAACCGTTTTCAATTTTTGTCCGTCTGATACACTTAATTCTTTATCCCTGTCCAAAAGCCAGTACAGGAAAAAGATGATAGTGTCTTTAGATATTATATGATTGCCATTGAATAGATTTAGCAAAACAACAGGTTCTTTTTCTTTGGCTTTCAATGCTTCTTCGCTTGTGGTATAGGCATTTTCACCGATACCGAAACGTAGGGAGTTGTTTACGGTAAATTCTACCTTTCCGTATTCTTCCATTTTCCTGTATATGAAGTGTTCTAAATCTCTTATATCGTGTATCAGGTCGAAAGGGTGCAAGGCTTCCAGTTCTTCTTTTAACTGGTTGTGAATATCCCTTAACATGGGTTCAATGGTAAACCATTTAGTAGGGTTGGTTATCTTTCGGCAAGTGGCAGGATCGTGAACGTCATCGAGAAATAAACCATTCTTATCAAGTGTGCAATAACAGTCATAGCAGAAATGCGTATGATATTCCGTTTCGCTCTTTTTGATAGACTTATTTATGATTATTCGGATTTGACCGTTCTGTAACAGATAAAAACGGATGCTCCAACGGTCAGTTTCAAAAGCTATTTGATAATGCTTGCTTTCGCCTGTTACCCTGTTCAGGAAATGTACAACTCCCTTATACATAATTGCTATTTTATTCGGTTTCATATTGATTGGATTTATTAAAAGAATGATAATTCTAATTGTACAGGTTTACGCCCTGTAATCTCGTCAAATAAGGCTTTCGCTTGTTTTAATACATTGATTGCATATCGGTCGGTCTTACTGCTGTCTTTTTCAAGTCCTGTAAGCATTTCATTTAATGCTGCTTTCAGGCAGTCTTTTCTATTGTCGAATATTTTACCCCATACATTAAGCCCATAGCCTGATCCGCCTGTACTGTGAGAGTAACTCATTCCATAAGTCCATTTTCCGTTTAAGCCTTTACCCAGTGTGATATGGTTAGATACCGCCCAACCGTCCCGATGTGGGAATTGTATTTCTTCACGTTCCAAAAAATCAGGTCTTTCCAACCAACCGTATTCGTTAAATTCCTTTTTAATGAAGCCAAATACTAAATGTCTTTCGTACTCTCGTTTATTCATTAATAACTGGCGAGGGGTATTTCCAAAACTCTCGTATTCCTCTATTATCGCCCTGTCGTTACGTCTTAATGCGTTCAGATATATAGCTACATTGTGGCGTTCTGCCCTGCAAAAATTGATGTCCTGTATCTTTTGCAATTTTTCGTATGCTGACAATTCTCTGTATTTCATGACTGTTATTTTGTGGGGCAGGGTTACTGCCCCGTGTTTGACTTCTTTTATCTTGCACTCATTGTTATAGTTCCTCGCAGATTGGGTGAGAACTTTTGTTCATAGGCTTCAATCTGCCTTTCAAGTTCTTCCCATGCGGTTATTTCTTCATCATACATCTGTAAATCGGCTTTACATTCTTGTATTAGAATTGTGAGGTATTCTTTTTCTATTTCAATTTGCTTGATTGCTTCATCCGCATTTATCCTGTCTTGTGAATTTTCATCAGGCTTGGTTGTTGGCAGGAGAAAAACGCAGTTGTATGATGTCAGATAATTCCATGTTTTGCCCTCCACACTTGCATACATTCTGTGATTATTGTCAGATATACCGATTGCAATGCCTTTACATCCTCTTTTTTCGGTGATGCTGTAAGAAAGGTTGTTCGGGTTCTCTGCGGTGTATATGGCTTTAATTAGCTTTGAATTGGCTACCTTGCCATTAAAGGCTCTGATAAACGGCTCACACGTTTCCAAACCTTTTATAAGGTTCTCATTTACTTTAATTTGTTGGTTCATTCTATTAATGAACTCTTGTTTTCTATTGGGGTTCTTTAATCCGTAATACATGATATATTGTTTTTTGATTGTTAATTATTTACTGCGTCCCATTCTCCTTTTTGGTCATCAAACCAAATTGCATGATAGAATTGGACGGTTACTTTTGGCTTCTTTCTTGGGTTGGCAAAGGTTTCCGTTTGGCTGACTTTCCACCCTTTTGCAGTTTCTGCGAGAATTATACAGGATAGGTTTTTATTATACCTGTGGATGAATTTCATATCTATATCTACTCTCATGGTGATTGTTTTTAGTAGGGCAGATAGGCTCTGCCCTGTGTTCTACATTGTTTAATCCAATCCGAAATAATAGGCTAACCTTTGCTCTTGTGATTTCGGGAAAATCCATCCTTTAATTTTTTTCCCATTAAAGGTTAATCGACTGTTGAAGCGTCCTCCCATTGCTCTTAGTTCGTCTTTAATTGCTTTGGTTTCCCCGAATACCGCTACTGCTTTGGCTGAATACTCAACCATTGTACAACCGCATTTACTTTCCCCTGTCTGGTTGGTTGGTGGCGTTGTGTTGGACTTACTGATATGTATATTATCTTCGCTTCCTGCTGTGTATGCAAAATCTTCAATAGTGCGTTCACGGTTATATACTGGCACTTTTTTAATTATCCAACCGCTATGCCTATATTCTCCTAAATAATACCCTGCACCCATAGAGTATTTTTCCCTATTTTCGTAATCCTCGTTAAACTCGGCTAAATAGGCGGTTTCCTCGAAGTTTGATGCGTATTTACGCATTTCGGAAAAAATATCCCTTTTATGTTTGGAAAAGCCTAAAATGACGGTGCGTTGTGTGCTACTTCCGTAATAGTCGGTTTGACTATCGCTTTCGTTTTGTTTCAGACGTGCCACGATTACCGCTTGCGCATCTTCGGGAAATATCTCGGCAAAACGTTTACGCCCTATTACCTTAACTTCTTCTACTCTTATCTTCTCTTTTTCGGCTTCGTCTGTTTCCGCTTTAACTATGTCTTTCGCTTCCTGAAGAAGTAACGCCACTTCAAAACCATCCATAAATTCAGGATTTTCGCTGTCGTAATAATAACCGATACCGAATTTTTCGCTTAATGGTCTGATTATGTCTGCTGTCTGAAAAACTTTTTTCCGTAGGTTAATCAGCTTGTAAGTGATACCCCAGTTATTTTTAACGATGTCATAGACTACATATCTGTCATAGCTATAACCCTCCATTTGGATAACCTGATTGACTTGAACAACCTGTATAGCCTTGTCAATTTCCTTGTTTGCTCCTAATAAAAATACTTTGCTCATAACTCTAAATTTTAAGGGATTATAAAAAGGTCAGCATTGCGAGAATAAAGAGGATTATAGCACCCATACCCACGAAAAAGGAGAGGATACCCCGTATAACAGGAAGAAAGAGATACAAGCCCACTAAAGCCCAAATAAACCCTGTTCCCCACACACAGAAGCCCAAAACCGCCAAAACGATTTTTAAAACCAATTTTATGCTAATTGGATGGTAGGCTGTCGGTCGTTGTTTCCTATTTTTTTCTGTACTTCTCATAATTTCTGACTTTTTTTTTATGCCAGTATGGAGAGGGTGAGGTGTGATCGAGTTTCAGGTGCCTTACTCACGCAGTGCTTTTTGGCAGCATCAAGATTTTTCAAAAAAATACACTCGCTTTCCTGTACCTGATTGGGGTGCAGATACATTTCTTTAAGAAAAGAGGCTATAATTATTGCCCGGATAATTTCTTAAAATCTATTACAAAAGAGATTTTGAATCGAGGAAGATTTTTTTAAAAACACGTCTGATCTTGTGCAGCCAATAAACATGAAATAAATTCGCGCCTGATACTCGTTCACTCCGAACCCCTCCTTTTTTATGGTCATAACTAAATGAGGAAGAAATTATACCGAGGGAAGTACAGAAAAAAGGAAATTTGGTTGTCTGCTTTGCGTTTATCATAATAAAACGCAGAACTTTCCTCACAGAAAGGAAAGCTATATACAAAAAAAGCCTGTACCGATTTTTACGATACAGGCTCCATTTGGATTGTGATATGTATTTTTATTTTGCTCTGGTTTTTCCGTAGCATTTGCTGCCGTCAGGAGATAAGTAGAAATCAAATGTTTCTTCAACGGCTGTTCCACCCGGAGCGATTGAGTATTTGCATCTAACAATTACGGCAAGAACATCATTCGGATTCTTACTGTCATATCCGTTAAGATTATCCGGAGTAAGATTTTTTAGAGAATCAATAGTATTGCTCATCCGTGCAATATCAGCATTGTATTTATCAATTTTAGCTTGATTTTTTTCTCTTGCCAGTAGATCTTCACTCATTTTTTTAGCCAGCTCAATCTTACTGATGTTAGGTTGATTATTTTTCTGAAATTCATCAGTAAGATAGGCGATACTGTCGGCAACCGTAACGTTGCCGGTTTCGCTAATCTCAATAATTTTGAAGTTGAGATTTTCTTTTGTGTCGCTCCCTTTTAACAGGTTATCAGTAATGGTTTTTTCGTAATTACTCGTTGATGAGTTTGAACCGCAGGAAACCATAAAAACAGCGATAAGTAAATAAAATACGTGTTTCATATCTAAATGTATTAAACGTTTATTAATTCATCGAAATAGCCGGAAGTTTTGAGTGTAGGTTATATACTATCAGAACTTCTGTTGATTTTTTATTATCAGTCCGGGTATATTCGGTTAATGCTTTCATTACCCATTCCCGAAATGCTTTTGCTTCAAAAGATGCTACACGGTAGCTGACAAATATCAGTGCTTCCAGATTATACAGTACCGTTTCGCATGGGTGCCCGTTGCTCTCAAATTTATGTATTCGGGTAACATCTTCTTCACGGAGCAAGCCGGATTTGAATATACTCCGTAGATTGTTACCAATCGTATTGACAAATACATTAAATAAGTCGGCAATTTGATGTTTCGTTACCCACAGGGTGCAATTTACAAGTTTTGCTTCAACAATCAGTTGATTTTCACTATTTTCTTTAATATTTATATATCCTCGTTCCATAATATATTATTCTTCATCCTGTTGAACATTATAACCAATACGCTTACGGGGTTTATTTTCCAGTTCCTTTTGTGATGCAAGTTCGGTAAGAGCTTGGTAAATATCACTAAACTGCATATTTGTTTCCACCATAAATTCCTCCAATTTACGATTTAATTCCGCATAACCCAGTGCATATTGTCGTAAAGCGACAAAAGCTCTGATAATAGATATATTAACCTGAATGGCCAACGTGCTGTTAAGAACGCTTGACAGTTGGGCTATACCCTGTTCAGTAAATGCAAAAGGTAAGTATTTTACGTGTTGCCCTTGTCCTTGATTTTCTAAGGTGCCAAAATTGCACCTTAAAAAATCGTACTCTTCCTTTGAGAGTTCAATCATAAAATCCGGAGGAAAACGGTCTATGTTCCGACGAACAGAACGTTTCAGATTTTTGGTTTCAACCTGATATAATTCAGCCAAATCGTAATCCAACATAACTCGCATACCTCGGATTTCATAAATCTTGCTTTGAATAATTTGTAATTCCATGATAAATATTTTTAGAGGTTTAATGCAGTATCCATACCTGTAAGGTGTTCTGATAATTTCAACATATCCCGCCCAATCTTTCCGTTATCCATTCGTACCAATGTTTGGGTTGTATTTATATTGGTATGTCCTAACATTCGGGATATTGTTTCAATGGGTACCCCATTCATATAGGTAATAGTAGTCGCAAATGTGTTTCTTGCAACCCTGAAAGTGAGATTTTTACCAATACCGCAAATATCACCGATTTCTTTCAAATAATCATTCATCTTTTGATTACTTGCTATCGGTAAATTTTGACTGTACTTATTCAAAATTTTCTGCGGAACTGAAAGCAAAGGGATTATAACAGGTGTATATGTCATGCTCCGCATAATTTTGATAATAGGATTACCGTCTTTATCTGTTTCAAAATTTTCGGTTGTTAGCATTGATAAGTCTGAATAATTCAGACCTGTAAAACAGGAAAAGATAAATACATCCCTTACTTGTTCAAGTCTTTTAGTCGAAAACTTTTTGCTCAAAATAGACTGTAACTCCTTTTCCGAAAGGAAGGCACGAACTACCTCTTGCCTTTTAATCCGGTAATGGCTAAAAGGGTTGTTGGATATAGCCTGTTTTTCACAGGCTATATTTACAATACGACGGAATAATTCTATTTTCTTGGCGGCTGTGTTTACGTTATATTTGCGAAACTTCATCAGGTAATTTTCAAAACCTATTATGAAATTGACGTCGATTTCGGACAGCAAGTAATCAACTTTCCCATATCGTTGTTTAATGTAATCAGCGATATAGTTTCTCACCGCTTCATATTTCAGGTAGGTAGATAAGGCTTTAACCTTATATACATTCTTATTATACTCGTCGAACAGAGCTATTACTGTTGAATATTCATTTTTTTTCATTACTATTAAAAATTAGTGGGTTAAACAGCTAATTGAGTATTGGCTTTTTCCGATTTAAAAGTGAGATTGCCTTCATTTTCAAAAGTATTAGACCAGAGAGATAATTTTTCTTCTTCTGAAAGGCTATGCCACATGACAGATATACGCTTTAATCTTTCGGGATCATCAGACAGAGTGCCGGGAAGATTAAATAAAGCCATTTTTTCATGCAATGAAAGGCATTCAAAAAGTTTATCTAAATTAGATTTAGATTTGATTCGCCTTTCTTCAAGTTTTTCAGCAAAAGAAGCCATATCGTTGCTTACCTTAACATCGGTAATTCTTGCATAAATTTGGGTAGTTTTTATGTTTGTATGACCTAACATTTTTGATACACTTTCAATGGAAACTCCTTTTGTAAGCGTAAGAGTGGCGAAAGTGTGTCTTCTAACATGTATAAAAAGCAGTGAATTATACTAAAGCAGATTGAAGTAGTTCGGCAGGTAATATATTTGAAATGAACAGGCTTGCATTATTCTAAAGCTATTTGAAATGTTTATCTTGAAGCAGATTTGTGCTACATTTCAGTTACCAAATCGTTAGCCTGTCTGTTTCCAAGAGAAAACAGGTAATTGGAATTATTCTTTTGCGCTGATATGCTGCATTTTACATGATTAAGAGCGCTTATAAAACGGGTAACTTTACCCACAAAATATAAGCGTATGAAAGATGAAAAATTTAAGGTATTACTCTACCTGAAAAAGAGTGTTCTTGACAAGTCAAGAAAGACCCCGATTATGGGAAGAATAACTGTCGGCGATACCGTTGCACAGTTCAGTAGCAAACTCTCCTGCACTCTCTCGCTTTGGAATCCGCGAGCCAGCCGTTTGAACGGAAAAAGTCAGGAAGCAGTCGAAATTAACGAGAAGATAGATAAGCTACTGCTTAGTATCAACGAGGCTTACAGCATTCTAACCGAACGAAATATACCGTTCGATGCCACAGATGTAAAGAACCAGTTTCAAGGTGGCATAGCTACACAGATGACACTGTTCCGGCTCTTTGACCGCCATATTGAAGAGGTAAGGGCGCGTGTCGGAATAGATGTTTCCCACCGTACAGTCCCTAATTATCTCTACACCCGGAGAAGATTAGGCGAGTTTGTCAGCAAAAACTACAACGTCAAAGACCTTGCATTCAGCCAGCTAAACGAACAGTTTATCCGGGAGTTTCAGGATTATCTCATTCTTGAAAGAAATTTAGGTGTAGAAACTGTGCGCCACTATTTGGCGATATTAAAGAAAATCTGCCGGATTGCCTTCAAGGTGGGGCATTCCGATAGGCATTACTTTGTAAACTATCCTTTGCTAAAGCAAAAAGTTAATCCACCTCGTACCCTAAGCCGTGAAGAATTTGAAAAGATACGGGATTTACAGTTTGAAGAACACCGATGGTCGCATATTACCACCCGTGATATGTTCCTTTTTGCGTGCTATACCGGGACTGCCTATGTCGATGTAGTATCTATAACCAACGATAACCTGTCTAAAGACGATGCGGGCGATTTATGGCTCAAATATCAACGTGGCAAGAACGGCAAGCTGTGCCGGGTGAAGCTGCTTCCCGAAGCCATCGGGTTAATCGAAAAGTATAAGAATCCATCAAGAGAAACCTTATTCCCTAAAATGGAATATAACGCCCTGAAATGGAATCTCCAAAGCATACGCCAGCTAATCGGAATGACAGGGGCATTGACCTATCATATGGGGCGACACTCGTTTTCCAGCCTGATTACGCTTGAAGGCGGTGTTCCCATAGAAACCGTTTCCAAGATGCTTGGTCATTCGGATATAAAGACCACACAGATTTACGCCCGTGTTACCCCGAAAAAACTCTTTGAGGATATGGACAAATACATCGAGGCAACCAAAGATTTAAAATTAGTTCTATAACAATCAATAAACATTACAATCATGCGATCTACATTTAAAATATTATTCTACATAAACCGGGGTAAAGTGAAAAAAGACGGTACAACCGCCATATTTTGCCGTATTACTGTTGATGGCGAACAAACCGTAATTACAACAGGTATTTTTTGTAACCCTAACGATTGGAAAAGTAAAAAGGGAGAAGTCAAAGACGAAAAAGCCAACCACCAACTGAAAGCATTTCGTCAGCGCATTGAACAGGCTTATGAGAACACGCTAAAAAAATATGGTGTTGTCAGTGTGGACTTACTTAAAAATGCGATTCTCGAAATACATACTGTCCCCACTATGCTATTATTGGCGGGCGAGGCGGAACGTGAACGGCTAAGGGTACGTTCATTGGAAATAAACTCTACCTCTACCTACCGCCAGTCTAAGATTTCTCAAAATAACTTACGGGAATATCTTCTTTCCTTGAAAATGAAAGATATTGCTTTTACTGATATTACCGAAGAGTTCGGCGAAGGCTATAAACTGTTTCTAAAAGGCAAAGAATATAAGTCGGGACATATCAACCATTGTTTTACATGGCTGAACCGATTGATTTACATTGCCGTTGACCAAGAGATTCTCCGGTTTAATCCGATTGCTGATGTGAAGTATGAAAAGAAAGAACCGCCCAAATTACAGCACATAAGCAGAAATGAATTGAAGCTGATTATGGAAAAGCCGATGCCAAATACGTTTCAAGAGTTGATTCGCCGAGCCTTTATCTTTTCTGCGTTTACGGCACTTGCTTATGTCGATTTGAAAGGATTGTACCCCCGCCATATCGGACGAACGGCAGAGGGTAAGCCTTTTATCAGAATCCATCGAAAAAAGACACAGGTTGAAGCCTACATTCCCTTACATCCGGTTGCCGAACAAATCCTGTCGCTCTACAATACGGAAGACGATACGAAGCCTGTGTTCCCATTGCCTAACCGCGACCAGATATGGTATTGCATTACTGAAATCGGATTCCTTGCTGGTGTAAAGGGCAATATGAGCTATCATCAAAGCCGCCACACATTCGGAACGCTCTTGCTTTCAGAGGGTATTCCCATAGAAAGTATCAGCAAGATGATGGGACATACCAATATTTCTACAACACAAGTTTATGCGAAAGTAACAGACCAGAAAATTTCCGAGGATATGGATAAGCTGATGGAACGGCGAAAAGCAATGTGAGGTCATTCAACATTAAGCCCCGGAATCAAATGATTTCGGGGCTTAAAATAATATGACAACATGTTATCCCACACCTTACAGTAGTCCTTTTTTAAGAGAGGACAAAGGTTCTAAGATAGAAATGCGACTGATTCGCAAGTATTTGGTACTTTTGTGGACGCTAAGGACTTATTGAGATAATATTTAGGTTCTGCGTGTTATTTAATAAATAAAAAATAATCTATTTATGAAACCAATTGACATTATTGGAATAAAGAATTTCAGGATATTTGATGATGAAAAGGGATTTTTGGAGGAGATCGCCCCAATAAGTGTCCTTACGGGAGCAAACAATGCCGGAAAGAGTTCAATTATTAAGTTTCTCCAGATGCTTAAAGATAGCATGCAAGGAAATGACACTCCTTTTGATTTAGATTTAACAGCGCAGGAGCATTTATTAGGAGACTTTGATAATGTATTATTTAATAAGAAAAATAGGGAAGTTGCTATTTATTTGCCTTTTCTCTTCTTAGGAATAAAAAGCTTTTATATTTCTCTAAAATTTGTAGTGCCTTCTTCCAAAAATTCATACCATGCAAAATTAAGAGAGATTGAGATTATTGATAAAAAGGATAATTCGAAAATTTTCTCTTTTAAATATCGAGAAGCTACGGATTTAGAAAAAGAAGCTTATAACGAGAAATTCAAAAACGAACAAGAAGAATATAAAAAAAAGAAAACAAAACAAGATAAAGAGAAAATAGATATTTTTTCATCCTATTTCCTTTTTCCGCCCACTGAAAATCCATTGGTTGGATATATAGACTGGAATATTAAATTGGATAACCTTAAAAAGTATTTAGAAGAAATATTGGGAGTTTATAAACTATATTTAGAAAGCAAGAACAAAAGGATGTGGCTTGAAAGCGCGGATAAGCATCTTGAAAATAGCTGGTTAATCCTTTCGGAGTTCATAAATTCTTTCAAGGGTGAACTTGATATTGATATATGGGATGATTTTATAAAAAATGAGATTGATAAGAAAGATTCAATTAGTGGTAAAGAACATATTGGAGAAAGAGATTTAGAAGCAGAAGATTATTTTTTTTCACGTCCAGAGATAGAGGATCTGGTCTATCATAATGCTTTGAAAATTTTGAAAGAAAAATTAAATTGGAATAGTTCTAAAAATGTTGATGACAAATTTTCAGTTCTTGAGAGTTGTTTTGACGTTAGTTGGAAGAAATTAATTCAAAGAATTAATTCGATAAGCTATTTATCAACCATAAGAGAAGAAAATTCACGGATTTATATTGCCAAAAACATCTCCCCATTTATTAAATTATTGAAAGATTATAATTCGAAAGAATTTCAATATTCAAGTTTCATTGATAAATACCTAAAAGCTTTTAGAATAGGGAATAGGATTAATGTTAATTACACACAAAAGCATCAGCTCCTCACCGTCTCTGTTACTACTTTAAATAATATAGAACGAGACTTAGTTGATTTTGGATATGGCATAAAACAACTTATATTAATTCTGATTCAAATTAGTGTATTAGCAGAAAAAAACAGAAGAACGGTTGAGGATTATGATGATGAAGGAGAATATATGCATGATATCTATATTCCAAGTATGTTGCTGGTTGAAGAACCTGAAACAAATCTTCATCCCAAGTGGCAATCTTTATTAGCAGAAATGTTTGTTGAGGCAAACAATCAATTTAATATTCAGTTTGTAATTGAAACTCATAGTGAGTATATAATAAGAAAGCTTCAAACCTTAGTGGCAAATAATAAGATAAGCGGAGAGAAAATTAAAATATTCTATGTAAGGCATCCAGAAGATGTAAGTCAAGATAAAAAACAGATCTCCAACATTAATATTCAACCAGACGGTAGCATTGATTATCGAATTTTTGATGGAGGTTTTTTTGACGAAAATGATACTCTTGAATTAAGTTTGTTGAATATTCAAAGAGATAAGTTTTTGCACGATTTTGAAGAACTAAAAAGGACAAAAGAAGAGAATGAAAATAAGCTATCCGAATTAGAACAAAAAATTGATGACTATACAAACAAACTTGACATAAGTGTTTATCAACAAATAATAACTCAACGCTTTGACACCTCTAAACTTTCACCAATTAGTGTAAAATATTTAATATCAGGGCAATTTCTGTTAAAAAACATCGACACAAGCAGCGATTTTGCCCCAGTTATAATACAATATGGACGTGCCGTTGAAAACGAGTTAAAAGAAATATTCCTAAGTATTGATAATTCAAAAAAATGGATGTTAGGGGTAATGCAAGGTTCTTTAGAGAAATTTAAGAATGGCTCAACAACATTACCTCAGTGCAATGCCAGCGAATATGCACAACTCCCAATCGAATTAGCAAACAGATTTAAGGCACCAGCAGACTTAAAAATAAACTTAATTGATGACATACGTGAAATAAGAAACTTGGCAAGCCATTCAGGGCAAACAAATAGCGAACAAGATGCCCTTGATTACATATTGAAGGTTAATGAGTTTATAGACAAATGGATAAATGAGAAAAAATAACAGCAATTCCAATATAGAAAGGTAGGTGGAACGCAGAAAGGCAGTGTAAGGTCATTCAATATTAAGCCCCGGAATCAAAACGATTTTGGGGCTTAATATTGATAGGCAAAGCGAACTGACAATAAATTACTCCCATGCCTCACGATAGTTCTGTTCCAACAACTTTTGAATATCCGACTCCCGGTATAAGGTTTTACCACCCAGTTGAAGGTAAGGGATTTTGCCTTTGGTTCGGTATTCCTGTAATGCCCTCCGGCTGATTTTCAACCTTTCCGATACCTGTGCAACGGTCAAAAACCGTTCTCCGCTCAAAGACGGCTCATACCCTGTCATTACGGTTTCGATCCTGTCTAACAATCTATCGAGCGAACAGAATAAAGATTTTATCCGCTCATTATCTTTTGTTACAAGCTCTGTACTCATATCTACTCCGATTTCAGATTGTTGATAAACCGCTCCACATCTTCGGGCTTATAGTACATCTTTCGATTAAACTTCGTATAAGCCAGTTTCCTTTTATCTCGCAAATACTGTAATGTATTGGGATTGACATTCAGAATAAGACAAACATCCTGATTATCCAGCCAACCGTCAAGTTCTTTGCTTTTGTTCCTTTCAATCAGTTTTTCGGCTTTCTGAACAAACGATTCAAAACGCCCAAGCATTGCCTCGAAAGTGCGGGCTTCTATATTTATTATCTCCATAATATTTACCTTTTTCGTTAATACTATGATTACGGGATAACAAAGGTAAGTCATTAAAAAACAATACATACCAATCCCTTATGGGCTGGTAGCTTTCGTCTGCACTTGTCTATACCTAAAGTGCAAACAGATTCCGGCGGCGGTCAAAATATGCCCCTTTTTTGTACTCCCTGTTCAGACTATCCGGGGGTAAAGGTGATTTTTTCTACTGCCCGTATCTTATAACTTCTTCCTCTTTTAGCGGAATGCCGACTTAGCCGATGAAGTGTTCGATTTCATGCGCGAAAGTATTTCCGTGTTCCTCACGCCGAAGCAAGTTCAAGCCGCAGAGCGGTTTCGTGAAAAATCTTCCTCTTTCCGTTCCGGCGAGCGTATTTATTCTCGAAAAACTTGCATCGGCTAAACACTACCTTTCTCTGCCCCTGAAACTCGATCACTCATAACCGGCTCCGATACGGCATAGCGTTCTAAAAAAAAGTCAGAATTATGATACGAACAGCAGAAAAAAACAGGAAACAACGATTCTCAAACCTTCCAATCAGCATAGGTTGGGTTTTGAAAATAGCTTTTGCGGTGGCGGGTTTTGCCCTCTGGGGGTGGTCGTTCGTGGCGGTTGTCGCAGGGATTTATTTAGCGTGGGCAATCATTAAAGGCGTTTTGTCCTGTCTTATTTCCCTTATCGTTATCGTGGGCTTTATCCTCCTTTTGATAGTATTAATTTTCTAAAACATAAAGACATGAAACCAAAGTATTTCAACTCGTTAGGCTCGTTAAACGAGTATGCAAACAATTATCCGAATAACAGTTTTTCATTTGAGCATACCCCCCGAAAATGCGGATGCGACAGCGTAAGATGCAGTTTCGATGTAACCGACAAAGAGGATAACGACATTTTGGAAATCCTTGTTATATGCCCCATTTGTGCCAATAACCCTAAAAACAGACAGTAATATGACACAGCCTAAAATGAACCTGCATGGAGTATCAGTATGCCCAGCAGGAGAAGAAAATCACGAGCGTTACAAGGATTTTCGCGGGAAATGGCTCTACCAATACGATTACCGGGATACGGACGGAGAACTTTTTAGCGTAGTGATGCCGACCCTTACGGAGTGCCGAGAAAGGCGGGATAAGTGGTTAAATCAAAAAATAGCAAAAAGCAAATAACAATTAATAATCATTCAAAAATTACAGTTATGACAGCAATTAAAAACAACGGCACAGCCGTAGCAGTAGCAGAGAAAGCAAACGAAGTAGTAACCGCAGTAGTGGTACGCACTCCCGACAACGGACAGCGCAAAGCCGTAAACATCGCATCCGACCTCATAGAGCCAAGCAATTACAACGCTCGAAAAACCTTTGACGCCGATGCGCTCAAAGAGTTGGCGCAAAGTATCTCCGTTCATGGACTGATACAGCCCATTACAGTACGGCGCAAGGGCGAGAAAGGCGAACATTACGAAATCATTTGCGGGGAACGCCGTTTTAGGGCGTGCCGTATGCTCAAACTTTCAGAAATCCCCTGCATCGTTCGGGAAGTAACAGACGAACAGGCGTATGACCTTTCAATCTCCGAGAACTTACAGCGTGAGGACGTGCCACCAATGGAGGCGGCAGAGGCTTACAAACGCCTTATAGACACAAAGTGGTACAATATTGCAAGCCTCGCCGTAGCATATGGTAAAAGCGAAAGGCATATCTATCAAACGCTGAAACTTTGCGACCTCATTAAAGGTATTGCCAACCTTGTAAAAGAGGGCAAACTGACAGCATCGGCAGGGATAGTCATTAGCAAGTACGACAAGAAGATACAGGAGGATATTTTGAACGACCGATTAGGCAAGGACGGCGCAGGCGAATGGTGTAATATCTCTGCTAATGCGTTGGAGGGCAAGATACGGAACTGCTATACGAACAACCTCGATAATTATAGTTTCGATAAATCCAAGTGCCTTAAATGTATTCACAATTCAAGTAATTTCGACCTGTTCGCCGAGAATGGCGGTTGTGGCAAGTGTACCAACAAAAAATGTTTGTCGGACAAGCAAACGGCATACCTTGTAGAACAGGCGCAAGCCGTAGCCCTTGCCGACCCGAAACTCGTTTTTGTCGGCGAACAGTACAGCCACGACAACGAGGCTACCCAAATAATCAAAAAGGGCGGTTATGAGTTTAAGAACGTGCAAACGTATAACCTTAACTCATATCCCACAGCACCGACAGCACCGCAAGCCTCCGAGTACAAAAAGCCCGAAGATTACGACAAGGCACAGGAGAAATACGGCAAGGAGCAGGAAAAGTACACCAAGCACACGGCACACCTTGAAGAACTGAAAGAGCAGGGCAAAATCCGTGTGTATGCTAAAATCGGCGATAGTAATGTAAGAATGTACTACAAAGAGGTTGCCACCAAAGACACCAAGAGCAACGAGCAGTTAATCTCCGACCTTACAGCCAAGAAAAAGCGGAATAACGAACTGGCGGACGAAAAGACCGCCGAGGGCTTAAAGGAACTTTTGCGCACAGAACAGATACCACAGTCGGCATTTACCGCCGATGAAGAAACGGCAATGTATTTCTTTATGCTTACCAAGTTACGCCGTCATAACTACAAAGCCGTAGGACTGAAAGAAAACGACTATTACGGCTATCTGACGGACGAGAAGAAACTCAATATCGCATCTTTGCTGACCGAAGAACAGAAAACCATTGTACGCCGTGATTATCTGTATAGCCACCTTACGGACGGCACAAGAACCGTAGGCGATGAAAAAGGAGGTATGTTATTAGCGTTCTCAAAACAACATCTGCCCGAAAAGACGGAAGAAATTGTAAGCACTCACAAAGAGGAATACGGCAAGAAAAACGCCCGATTGGACGAACGTATCGCAGGGCTGAAAGAGGCTGAAAAGAAAGCGAAAGCCGATGCCAAAGCAAAAAAGGCAGAGCAGACCACCAAGACGGAGAAAACCTCTAAAACAGCCGAAAAAGCCATCAAAAAGGAAGTGAACGCCACCGCCCCGAAGTCGGAAACCACCAAGCCGAAAGGCAAGGAACAGTCCAAAGCGACCCAATCCGAAAAGAAAGAGGCGAAACCAACACCAATACCGACACCGCAAGCGGATAAGGTGCTGATTGTCGGAGTACCCAAAGCGCAACCTAAAGTGGAGGCAATAGCGGTATAAATTTGAAGTTCAACAAGGAGCGGGAGAAATCCCACTCCTTAAAAACATTATCAAAATGACGGTATTTATATTATTCCAAACGGATATTCACAGGACAAGGGCAAGCCGTGTATTTTTCGGTGTGTTCACTTCCGAGGCTAAAGCGATAGACCACGCCAAAGAAAACGGCTTATATACCTATGATGCAGAGGTAGAAATATTTGAATGTGAAATTGATAAATTCGGCGAGGTATGAGGATAGACCCATATATCGGCAATCCTATTATTCTCACACAGCAGGATTATTACGAACTGGAGGAACTTTTGCACGAGATAGACCCGCAATGTAATTCGGTGCAACTCCGACAGGAGGTTGTTATTATTGAGAATATCGCCCGCAGGACGTTTCATTATCCACGAAAACCCTCTATTGAGTGGGTCGCTGGGAGGCTGCGGTATATGGTTGAAAACGGGCTATAAATGCCTTTGAAAACGATTTTAAGAATTTATATCCGGGCAGGGGAAACTTTGCCCGGACTTCTTTTTCCATGAGCCATTAGCAGGGCTTTATGCGGGAGAAAAAGAAGCAAAAAGCCGTACATAATCGTGCCTTATTATATTTTCAGCACGATTTCTCTTGAATTAATGAACATTATCTTTATTAAGGATTGCTTCATATTGAGCACCTTTATATAGTTGAATATTATGGGGGATGCTTTTTATAATATTCAACCATTCTTCTTTGGTAAATATATCATACAAGCTTTTCGAGTAGGCTTGGACGGCTGCATCCGCTCCGTGTTTTGAAACATACTCTAAAAATTTGGGATGTTTTATAGCAGCTTCGTTAAGTCTCTTATTTGTATCAATAATATCATTACGCCATTTTTCATAATATTCATCAGTATATTTTGTGAAATATATGCATTCATCAAAATCACCTTTCTTTAAATAACCTTTATTCACATCATATCCTCCGTGTTTATGAAGTTTGATAGAAAATAAATCAGAACCTAAGTTAATTGGAAAACTTGTTGCTTTACCATCATTTTCCAACTCAAAGGATTCGTCTTTGTAATATATGTTAAGCACATAAAGAGCAGACATTATATCAAAAAGATATTTGACACTTCCGAAAGGTAGTGAATTTCCTCTATCGTGTTTCAAGTTCTGATAAGAATTATTCCAACTGAAAGTTTGTTTACCATGAAAAGTGCTTGTTTCATTTTTTACAAATGGCTGGAGTATTCTATTGGTTTGAAAGCAATTTGACGAACTGATAATCACAACTTTTTGTTCCAATTTCCATAAAGAATCTAAGTGAGCAATGGCATCATCGTCATACTTTATTTTAGTTGTTTTGGAGCCTCCATTACTCTTGTACAATTCTTTGGAAATAGATTCAATTTCAGCAGACGCTCTTAATATCAAATCTGAAATTTTTGTAGAATAAACATCAAGTTGTTTGTCATCAATATGTATGTTATATGATAATACAACAATCTCTGATTCGAGATTTTTATATACAGGCCAATAAATATTTGTACTCATAAAATTTTTTTGCGCAAAAATACTCATAAAAAAACACTTGGCAAAACTGCTTGCCAAGTGTTTTTCAACAACTTACCCAAAGTCGTTTATTCATCAATGAGTTTGCGCTTCCACCTATCCTATCTGTGTATTAATCTCCCTCCGGAAAGCCAGCGGATCAGCTATAAACGGATATGAACTTGTAACGCCTCCGGTAGTAACCGTTATCGTTCCGAAACCAAATATCCGTCCTAAAACACTTTGCTTTATGTGCAAGCCTTCGCACTTTGTCAGTACCAAATCTACCGCACGGCGGCTGATAACACCTGTTTTAAGCACCACCCGCTTATTGGTTACGGCATAAGCCGAACCTATTTTTACAAGTAGCCTCTGTATAAGCGACACAATCCCGAAAAACAAAATCAGCAGCCCTGCATAGTGGGTCATTGCTGATATTTCTTTAGGACTTGAAGCAAGTAAAGCACCAATAAGCAGTAATATTATCGGTTGCAGGAACAGGAAGAAATGCAGCTTTGCAACATATTTTATCTCTTCTCCGGGTTGTAAGTTTGATTCGATATAGTTCATAATGACCTGATTTTTATTTAAGAACGTCCGTAAATATACATATTTTCAAAACAGTACAAAGTATAATTACTTGTTTTTCAATATTTCCAACAGCAGGTTACACCATCCGGTCGGATTCAGATAGCGTTTTCCTTTTCTTACTTCATAATGTAAGTGGCTACCTGTTGCTATTCCGGTACTACCTACGCAAGCTATTTGCTGGGTTATACTTACCGAATCGCCGACACTTACCATTGTCCTACTTAAATGTGCATAGAACGAACGGAAACCGCCTGTATGCTGAATTTCAATAAAATTCCCATAGCCCGGACAATACCCCTTTTGAACTACAATGCCATTACCTGTGGCATAGACGGGAGTACCTTTTGTTTCAGGAATATCAATCCCCGTATGGAATTTCCACACCCTGTAAATCGGATGTTTACGCATCCCGAATCCCGATGAAATACGTTCCGGTTTCTTAATCGGAAAAATCACAGGATAGTTGCATAACTCATCAATAGATAGTTTCAACGAATCGGCTATCTGCTGAAATTCCGTTGCAGAATACACCTGTTCCGTACATTTTTCTATCTTCGGTTTTCTGTTTAGAGAATCGCCCGGCTGCCCCGATGCAGGCAAATTCAATAAGGCGATAAAGAACATTAGTATATATTTCATAGTCTGTTTGAATCGAGTAGGAGAAAACAAAAGTAGTTTTCTCCTACTTTGTTTTCGTCCTCTCACACCACCCGGCATACGGTTCCGTACCAAGGCGGTTCCTTACTTACGATACAACTTTACAATAACAGTCCATTAATAATGGGTAATTGGCTCGTCTTAAGTTATCATTATTCAATGCGCGATTAAGAATAAAACTTTTGGAAATATGCCAATAACCTTTGCGAGTATTTGCCCACTCCCATGCTTTACGCTTATCAATACCACATCGCATGAGGTTCTTAAAGCGAGTCTTTACTTTCTTCCAGCACTTCCAGATACACATCCGTAAGCGACGACGATACCATTCATCCAATTCCTTGAGTTTACTCTTTATATCAGCCAACTTGAAGTATTCAAGCCAACCCATAATAAAGTAGCGAAGTGATTCTTTACGCTTTTCATAGCCCATACCATTGCTACGACCAGTTAAAGACTTCAATTTAGACTTAAACTTCGACATGCTTTTAGGATGAACACTTAAGCGACATGCACCGGACTTCACATAGAAACTATAACCTAGGAACTTCATCCCTCGTACGTAACCTACTACCGTCTTCTCGTGGTTTACACGTAGATGAAGAGTATCCTCAATATAGTAAGTAATACTATTCTTCACCCGAGCGGCAGCACGTTTGCTCTTGCAGAAAATCATACAATCGTCCGCATAACGAACGAAACGATGACCTCGACGCTCCAACTCCTTATCCAGTTCATCAAGCATGATATTGCTTAAGAGTGGACTTAGCGGACCGCCTTGAGGAACGCCCATGAGCGTTTCCTCATACTGAGCCCCAATCATTACCCCGGCAAGTAGGTATTTATGGATGAGAGAGATCACACGACCATCCTTAATGCGACGTGATAGGAGTTCTATCAAACGACTATGATTGACCGTATCGAAGAATTTCTCTAAATCCAGGTCTACCACATACTTGTAGCCGGAATTGACATGAGTTTGAGCTTTCAGAAGAGCTCCGTGGCAACTACGACCGGGACGGAATCCGTAACTATTGTCATTGAAGATGCGTTCATAGATAGGTGATAACACCTGTGCTATAGATTGTTGAACAAGACGATCGACTACGGTGGGGATACCCAAGGGGCGTTTCTTGCCACCATCTTTGGGGATTTCCACTCGACGAACGGGATTAGGACGATACCGACCTGCTTGTAAGGAGGATAGCAGTTCATCTTTATGAACTTTGAGCCAAGTAAGCAGGTCTTCCGTATTCATCCCATCAATTCCACCACTTCCTTTGTTTGAAACAACCCGTTTATAGGCGGCGTTCAAGTTGGAAGGAGATAAAATACGCTCCAGTAGCCTATCTTGTGTAAAATGTACTTCCGTGAGGTTGTTTTCAGTTATCCCCATGTAAGTCTGCACTCCTCGATAGCATTCGGATGCCGTCCTATTCTTCTCGAGCCAGCTATCACTCTGTGTTGATATTTTCTGCATTCTTCCTTACATTTCGGGTAACATTCATTTACTTCTCACTTACAATAAGGTTCAGACCTTCCCAGGTTAACCCGTAACCCGGTACTATGTCCTCGGCTGACTTCTCACGGCAATTGTTAGCCATGCTTCCGAAAAAAAAAAAAACGTCCGCACGTCCGTGAGACCTCCCGTGGTAAGATTAATAACCTTCATCCCATATATCTGCATCATTTACTCTGCCGTATCCGGGTAGCTTTAGGACTTCGTTTTGTCATGCAAACTCGTCCTACGGCGTGAGCCTTATATGATGTTCGTGTTCCTCAGACCGGGATTTTGCGTACAGCTTCTTTCAGATTCCCCTCGCGGAAGACACCCTTGCTGTTCGGCTAACGGTTGGTCGCTACCTACCTCCGTAGTGGACTTGCACCACCAAGTTAGTAATCATGCACGGCACACATGAAAGTAAGCACCCGAAATACTCCGGGTGCTTTCCTGTTAGTCTATTTCCTCTCCCCATAGTTCTACGTCTGTTGGGGCATTCATCAACGAGCGGGCTATACATAGCCAGCATAGGGCATTGAATACGATATAACTACAAATTATCATTATCATCTTCCGTTTCGTCCTCTCCCTTGTCATTCTGAAACGAGAAAGTTTTTTGTACCACCTGCCCGTGATTATCTTCGATATACACGTCAATTACCTGTTGGTCGGTACAATGCGAAGTATAATACATTCGGAATGTTTCTTTTTTCAACGGGTAAAGGTCATTTGGCAGCAACACACGCCCATCATCCAACCGGAGTTCGCCAACGCCGTCAGGCTGGAACATCCGAATAAAAAACTTCGTGTCCTGATAATCTCCTTCCTTTACGATCTGGCAACGGATTTCCGCCACCTCTCCCTGAACGATTTTTTTCTGAACCGGCATACTAACCAGATCAAATGCGTAAACCTTATTAATATCCATATCGTCAGAACAGGCACAGACTATTGCACCCAGCAATAGCGTGTATAAAAAATATGCTGAAAACTTTTTCATTGTACTTCTATGTTTAATTGATTATAAATTTGATTCCGACACCAAACTGCGTATGGAAATGCCCCGTAGAGTTGCCCCACAGGATGCGTTCGCGTCCTGTCAGGAGCAGCACCAACCGATCGGACAGGTAAGTTTCCAGTTCCAACGTGATTGCCCCACCGTAGATAAATGCGTCTTTGTGCCGGAGCGTAGAACCGTCATACAAGGTCTTTTCTCCCCAATTCGATGTTTCATACCCCGCAAGGGCAGAGCCTCCCAACGACAGCAAAAAAGTCTTTGACGGGTCGGACAGGATTTTCAGATAGTAACCGCCTTCAGCGGTAAACTGTGAAACCGGAATGCGGATTGTCCGGTATGGGTAATACCTTTCCATAAACTCCGCACCGAACCCCCACTTATTACCATTCTTTGTATAAGTCGCCATAGCCGCGCCGAAATAATATCCGGCTTCGTTATCCTGCTTGGACGAATAGATACCGTCCGCCATTCCCGATGTTACCTGTATGCCCCGCATACCCGGTAGCTGACGTTGTGCGTGTGCTTGGTCTGTAAAGACCAGGCACAACGCAACCGCCATGATAAAAGATAGCTGCCTCATGGTTATTTCACTTTCAGTTCGTTAATAACCTTTGCCCGTACCAAGTCGGCATTATCGACCGTGAACCGCTGATGGCGACCGCCCTCCTGTTCATTCAGCTCGATAACAAGCATTTTATCATCGGGTATTGTAAATTTCGGCAGGGTAAAAATCATGCGCTCCGTGCGCTTACCGCCTATTACCATCAAATTATTATAGGCTCGAAGCGGCCAGATCACCTGTTCCTGAATCGCAGTACGCTTGGCGACCTTTTTATCTACGATTTTGAACGTGATAAAATCTATATTGAACGGCACGTTGGACGAGTTTTTCAGTTGCAGGTGGAAGTACAACAGCCCGTTATGGGTATAAACGCCCTTTAACGTATGCTGTATGCCGAAACGTTTACTACCTAAATGTTTGATTTCCCTGTCATTGTTTTTGTAGATGGACTGCATAATCAGCTTGACAAGCAGCGGAGATTCCTGTCCCAATTCCTCCATATAGACGGCAAGGGCATTGTTCGGACGGTTTACCGCCTCCCCATCGTTCAGGAAGTCGGTCATTTCAACGGACAGCTTTACAGGTTCGTCCGCATATTTAACATTGAACGTGTAATATGCACCATCTTCGGTAATGACGGACAGATTACTCTCACGGCTAAAATCCCTCAAAGCGGCTTTCACTCTCAACACGTTTTCCGTTCCGTCCGCTTTCGCCGCGAGAAGATCTGCCGACCCTAAATCGACATAGCGGATTGGGGCGGGAAAAATAACGTGAACGGTTTTATTGAATGTTACTTCCAACGCATAGGGCGGTATCATCCTATCGAACGTGAGCGGGCGGGTAAAGCCCTGATAGTAGTCGCCCGTTGTGGGACTGGTCTGTACTACGGTAGCCGTTTCTTCGGTTACTGTCTGCACTTCCTGCGCATGGGCAGCAAATACGCTCACCGCAAGGGCGAGCATCAAAAAGATTCGTTTCATACTTTTAATTCTTAATTCGTTAAACATTGATTTTTTAGTGGTTTTATTAATTCTCTTTTGGCAAGAGCAGTAGTTTATGATTGGCTTTCAGCGTAACCTTAACCACGCTCATTTTCTTACTCACATACTGCGATGCTCCTTGTATAAGGCTTTTCCCTATATCGGCGGCAAACTGTGAACCTGCATCATCGGTAATCGTAATGCTCGACCCTGCCGACTGTGCCATTTGTGAGGCTATTTCTTTGGCGGCTCTTATCTCATCGGAGTTCGGCACGGAAATACCCCTTTGCCCGTCCAGATCGTACACTTGCAGTTCAACCGGAATAATGTTGCCTGCATATTGAATAGAATTAATTGTAACCTCCATTCGTTCGCTACCGATACGGCACGCCCCGGTAATGATCGAGTTGGCAGGGATAAGGATGTTTCCTGCCTGCATCGGTTCTAAGAGGCGTATCTGCAATTCCTTTCCGCTTGTCAGCGTTACGGTCTGGTTCACACAGGCACGGATGCTGTTTTTATCTTTCACACCCTCGTTTCCGGCGGCAGTGAAAAATCCCATATTGCGGGGCTGGCTGAACGATTCTATAAATTCTTCGTCCGACATCGGTGCAGAGAGCAGCGACACTACATTGTGGCGCACCTGCTTTACAGGCAGAACATTTACCTTGTCTTTCGTAGAGAGAGCAGCATTGATGTTTTCGTCCTGTCCTGCCTGCGGAGGCATATACCTTGCCGCCATCGCATAGGATTTTTCGAGTAAGGCAGTCTGTTCGTCCTCAGCGGCTTTTCGCGCTTCGGCTTCTTCCAGCTTGCGTTCAAGCTCATTCATACGCTCTTCGACAGCGAGTTCCTGTTCGCTCTTCCCGGCAGGTTCTTCGTACCATTCTCCCAACTGCTTATTTATATCCTGATAGGCATTTGCGGAGGCTTGCAGATTATTTACTGGTTTTGTTTGCCGTGCAGACGGATTTTCGTAATACTCCGGCTGATTGGATTCTGCCTGCTTTGGTTCTTCCGCTTGGTCAAACATGGTCGAAAAGTCCTGCAAAGAACGCATCCGTTCCTGTTCCTTTTGCCTCATGGCTTCCTGTTCATAGGCATTGCGTTTATCCCCGACTATCCCTTCATCTTTGGGTACGGGTAGTTCGGCATTTAAGCCCGACAGCCCTTCAACCTTTGTTTCGTCTTTGTCTGCCGGGGCGAAGATCAGCCACATAGCACCGCCGAAAATCAGGAAGAACAGCGGCATTATCAGCATCTTTTTACGTTTCTGCCTCTCTGCCATCGAAAGTTCTTTTTTCGGTGGTTTTTGAGGCTCTTTTTTATCCGGTACAGGTGGTATCTCCGGTTGCTGTACCTCATTATTATTCACTTGATCGCTCATACTGGTAATGATTATTAAGATTGTTAATACTATCCCTCTGCTGCTGTTCCACTTGCAGTTTCAGGGTTTCTATCTGTTCTATCTGCATTTGTTCGCCCTTACCTTTACCTAAGTTGTAAATAGAAGAAACGGTCATGTAGATAGACAAGCCGCTGAATACTATCAGCATGGTAACGATTACGATTACCCTTGCATCAGGGCTTAATGGTCTGATAAGACTACGCAAGCGGTCTTCCAGCCACTCGTTTACACGTTGAATGATTTTCCGTATCATACCACACCTACCTTTCCGTTACCCGAATGTCCCGGTTTTCCACGATCTCGAATTTCTCCATAGTGAAACCGTGCGGGTTATTGTCCGAGCGTACCGAGTTAATCAGGTTGCAACGGGTTATCAAGCTGCGTTCGGTCATGTTCGACTGCCGGAGAATCATCTGCCGGGCGTATGTTACCGCCGTGTAGGGGTACACATCGAAGTTGCAGGCGATACTATCCACCTGTACAATCTGATTGATATTGCCCGAAACGATACGGTTGTAGTACCCTTTTTCCGCCATGTCCTGATAGTATTTGAAAGCACTTTTATCGACAAGGAACAACGCCCTGTTTACATTGCTTTCGATGGCTTTTTTGTCGGGCGAGAGCGTGAAGAACAGTTCGTGAAACCGCTTGACGTGTTCCCGTGCTTCAACAGGGCGGTTCTGCGAAAGGTCTTGCGAGAGGGCAAGCATCAAAGACTTGCCCCCGTCCAACACGTAGATACGCTGGCGTTGTGCTTCGGCGAAGCTGTACGACGACCATACGGAATAACCCGTAATGGCGGCACACAACACCAGAAACACGATACCGAACAGGCGTATCTGCTTGAATGATGTTTCTATATTCTTTAAACTTTTGAACTCCATAATTTCAATGTGATAATTTGAAAATGTGCCGATGTGCCAATGAAGATTCGCGAGCCTTACTATCTTTTTCCCATTGGCATATTGGCATATTGAACAATCGGCTCATTTACTTTTTACCTAATAATCTTCCGGCTACGTTGCCCGCAGCAGCCCCGGCTACGCCTCCTGCCATTGCTGCCCCTTTGCTTGCCGCCGTGTTTACTCCGCGTGTACCGCTACCGCCTCCGGCTTGAATCACCCAGCCCGCAACGGTCGGTATCGAGAAGTACCCGATAATGCCTATAATCAAAAAGATGATATATACGCCGTTACTCCCATCCGGCACGTATGACGGGTCTTTGAGTAGTCCAATATCCATTTGCAGCATGAGTGCCTGAATCTTAGACAGCACAGCCGAAAACAGATCGGCAACAGGTAGCCACAGGTACACGCTGATATAGCGCGAAAGCCAGTTGGTAAGCGTGGATTGGAAGCCGTCATAAACGGAGAGGGCAAATGCCAGCGGCCCTAAGATTGACAGCACCACCAAGAAAAAGGTGCGTAAGGTGTCAATCGTAAGGGCAGCGGCATTGAACAGCAGTTCGAAGAAATCCCGGACTAACTGCCGGAACCACATTTTCATATCGTACCATGTACGTTCAGCCCACATGCCGATAATTTCAGCCGCATCAAAAACGCCCAGCTCTTCCATTTTCTGGTCGTACACTTCGTCATCGACCAACCATGCTTTGCCCTCGCGTACCCGTACATCGTATTCCAGCGCGTCTTTCTCCGCCTGTAATGCCTGTACATCCGTTATCTGCGATTCCAGTATGGTATGTGTTCCTTTTACCACAGGCGACATAACGGCGTTGATTGTGCCGAGTACGATTGTGGGGAAGAACATAATACACAAGCCAATCGCAAAGGGACGAAGCAGCGGATATACGTCTATCGGCTCTGCCCGTGAGAGAGCTTGCCATACGCGGGAAGCCACATAGAACAACGCACCCAGACCCGCTATCCCTTTGGCGACACCAATCATGTCGCCGCAAAGGGGCATCATTTCCTGATACAGATTCCGTAAAATCTGATGCAGGTTTTCAAAATCTATTGCTAACAACATCATGGCTTACCAGTATCTTTCGGATGGATCACCATACAGGGAGCGTACCCGTTCCATATCGCCCGATTCCTGACTGCGGATAAAGGAAACGGATATACTTTTCTTGGAAAAGTAGCTCACAAGGTTGCGGTGTTGCACCATTTTGGTATGTATCTGGTCTATGATTGCCATGCGTTCGGCATCGGTCATGGAAAGCCCGTTGGAAGCCGAAACGATATTCTTTATATCCGACAGCAGGTTTCCACTCTCTTTCAATAGTTTGGAATATCCGTTCGATATGGCTTCCAGTTCCGAATGGGTGAAATTTTTATCCGTCAGCATCTTATTGAAATTGGTAGAATATATCCGTGATATTTCACTGACCAGCTCTACCGTTTCCTTTACTTTGCGGGCATCCTTTATCAGATTATGTACTGACTGTAATTTGTCGTAATACTCCTTGCCCTGACTGTAAATCTTCTGCATTTCCTTGAAACTGTTGATTACATTGGTTGCCGTTGTCGCTGTTTTGGAAACCGTCAGTATATTTTGAGCAAGGTTGGACGGGTCAATTACCGCCCACTGCGCTTTTGCCTCAAAGCCGAAGAAACTAACGGCTAATACAAGGCTTAAAAGAATCTTTTTCATTGCTATACATTTTTAATTGTTATTTACTTGGGGTAAAGGATCAGCCCGAAAGACTAATCCTCTGCCCGGACATATTCACCGAAAGCGGAAAGTAATAAGACCTCCCGCTCCCGGTCATAAGCAATCCCGATACGCCCGTACAGGTCGATGTAGTACAAACCGAACAAGCAATACACCGTACAATCACAGACTACCTGCGGGTTGTTGTAAGTAAGTTCGATGCGGATGCCTCCCCGCTTGCGGGAAGTGTTGCGGTAAATCCTTACCGCAGGCGCACCGTCCGGGCTTACCCAACGTCCCGTAATCTCCCGCAGGTTAAAATCCTGATATGCGGCGCAAGGGTCGGTTATATTACATTTGCTGAACATGGCGCACCTCCTTACTTTTTCGCTTCTTTAGCCTCTTTTCTCAGCAGGCTTGCAGGGTCAATCACAAGGATGTCAATATGGGCGTTGCCGCCTATGACTTCCGTTTCTTCTTCGCTTTCTTCCTGCGGTTTGAGCAGGACTTCGGTAAGGACACTGTTTATCCCTACCGTGTGGATGAGCAGCTTTTCAAGTTGCTCGTTACTGAATCTTTTTAACATGATCTTTTAGTGGTTGTGGGGCTGAATAGCCCCGGTTGATAATTATTGCCGCTTACTTTCGGCAATTTGCTTAATCGCCAGTTCGTAATCCCCGCCGAGTTCGTCCGTTTTTTTGAAAACTTCCATCTTTTCGGTTTCCTCTGTCGTGTAGGTCAGGTATTCTTCGCCGCTAACTTCGGTAGCATACACCGCTGACTGAACGCCGCCCAACCCGAACCATACTTCTTTATAAAACCTGCCGGGATGGTTCGCCATATTGATAGACAGGATTTGTCCTTTCTCTTTGTCAGTCAGACCTAAAAGTGATTGGATTACATCAAAGCGGTTCATGAATTTTCGTTGGTCGAGAAGGATTTTACAGTCGGAGTTATTGATAATCGCTTCTTTCACAATCGGCGATGCGATAATATCGTCCACCTCCTGCGTTACGACAATGGCTTCCCCGAAATATTTTCTGACTGTTTTGTACATATATTTCAGGTATTCAGCCATGTTCGCCGAAGAAAGAGCCTTCCAAGCCTCTTCCACAATCAGTTGTTTACGAACACCTTTTAACCTCCTCATTTTCTGGATAAACGCGTCCATAATGATGATCGTTACCACAGGAAAAAGTTCCTTATTCTCCTTAATACTGTCAATTTCAAAGACGATAAAGCTCTTATTCAACAGGTCGATGTTCTGTTCGGAGTTCAAGAGAAAGTCGAAACGCCCGCCCCGGTAATACTGACGCAGGGTGGTAAGCATATTGTCGAGGTTAAAATCCTCTTTGCTTACCTTGATTTCCCTTTCTTCCAGTTCCCGGCGGTAGTCGCCCAGCATATATTCGTAGAAAGTATTAAAGGACGGAACGATACTCCGGTCTGCCCTGATGCGCTCGATATATGCCGATACCGCGCTACCGAGTTCGCCGCTTTCGGTCTTGCTTACCTTATCATCTTCGGATTTCCAAAGGGTCAGCAATAGTGTTTTGATACTGTCCTTTTTCTCTACATCGAACTTGTAATCGTCCGTATAGAAAGGATTAAAGCTGATCGGATTTTCCTCCGTGTATGTAAAATAGATGCCGTCCTCACCTTTGGTTTTCCGGCGCACCATTTCACAAAGTCCCTGATAGGAATTACCCGTATCGACCAGAACTACGTGCGTTCCCTGTTCCCAATACTGGCGGACGAGGTGGTTCATAAAAAAGGATTTACCGCTACCGGATGGCCCCAACACGAATTTATTTCGGTTGGTGGTTATCCCTTGCTTCATAGGTAAATCCGATATATCCACATGGAGGGGCTTACCGCTCACACGGTCGCACATCTTTATACCGAAAGGCGAAAGCGAATTTTTGTAGTTGGTTTCCTCTGTGAAGAAACACAGGGCGGGTTCGATGAACGTATAGAAACTTTCCTCCGAAGGAAAATCCCCCGCATTGCCCGGCATCGCCGCCCAATAGAGTGTAGCCGCATCCGTTGTATTATGGCGTGGTTTACACTCCATAAGAGCAAGCTGTGAACCTACATCGTTACGGATGTGTTTCAGCTCCTCCGCATCTTCCGACCATGCCATTACATTGAAGTGCGCCCGGACAGAGGTAAGCCCGAACGAATGTGCTTCATTCAGGTATTTATCGATCCACTCTTTGTTGATTTGGTTTCCACGACTGTACCTTGAAAGCGACTGCATATTGCGGGCTGACTTCTCAAACTTTCGCAGGTTCTCTGCCGAATCGTCCAAAAAAATGTACTGGTTATATACATGGTTGCACGAGAGCAGCAACCCTACGGGTGCTGCAAACGACAACCGGCAGTCGCTCCGGTCGGTGGATAGCTTTTCATAGCGCATATCCGTTCCGACCGTTCCGGGTAAGTCCTCCACATCGGAAATCGTATGCAGGCATACTTTCTTTGCTCCGATGCGAAGCCCGTCTGCTCCGAGTTCCATATCCTCTAAACAGGTTGTATCATCCAGCGAGAGGGCAAAGTATTTCTCTACCAATCCAGGGTCATTTTCCGTTCCGGTAATCTCATCCGAAGTCAGGCGGGTAAGACTTATAAATCCCGAATCGTTCACGATACGCTCGAACTGTCCGACCGCTTCCAAAAACCGTGTTGCCGTGTCCTTGTTTACCTCTTTGGGGATAATGTTCCCCCGGCAAAGCGATGAGAAATTGCTCTGCATTCTCATTCGCTCTTTAGTTGTTTTTGTCAGGAACAGGAAACAGCTATGGTTCAGGTAAGGACGTTCGTTGAAGTGCCGTTCAAACGAGCGGGAGAGAAAACTCATATCTTCCTTGTCCGTTTCGGGTTTGTAGGTTTCCTTTACGAACCAGTCCTGCTTATGGATAACCGAGTAATCGGGCAAAACCTTGATGGCTTTCGCCCATGCCGAGTGTATGGCTTCATATTCGACTGCGGTAACGGTGAACAGTTCCGGCAGATCGACACGGAAGGCTACCGTTATATCCGCGTCTTTACTGATGATGCAATCGTGTTCCACTGCCAATAGCGGGAACTTGCTTTCGATGGTAGCCGCTTTCATTGTATTACGCATCACGCACCTCCTTCTTTTTTGGTCGGCTGAACAAGCGGCGGGATATTTTGCGGTTTATCAGGTAGCGCGGGTGCTGACGTTTTGCCAGCACTTTCATCAATCCATACTCCCCGTATTTCGCATTCAGGTTGAAAGTCAGCCATACCAAAGCGGAGGCGGCGATAACGCCGAAACCGATGCAGACCCATTGGTCTACACCTGCCATATACATAATCACAAAGACTACGAATACAGCCAACAGACCGCCCGCAAAGATGAAGAGATACTGACTTTTCAAGCCCTTAAATTCCACGCTCTTGCCTATGCCTTTATTAATATTATGCTCCATAGCTTGAGCGATTAAAGGAAGAAGGAACGTAGGATGGTGGCGGCGACAATCAGGAAGATACACGCACCAAACCAGCTTGCAGCCGTTTTGCTTGTATCGGGGTCGCCCGAACTAAACTTGTTATAGACTTTGATTCCCCCAATCAAGCCGACAACGGCTCCGATAGCGTAAATCAATTTTGTGCCGGGATCGAAATACGATGTTACCATATTGGTAGCTTCGGTGATACCCCCGATACCGTTGCCCTGTGCAAAGGCGGATGATACGGCAGCGAAAATGAAGGCTGCCGACATAAGAATTTTTTTCTTTGTCATACGATTTGTTGATTAATGGTACAGGGGGTGGAATAGTCCCCTGTACCGGAAATGAATAATTTGTTTAACTTGATCTTTTAGTGGTTGGCAGCGTAGCTAACCGTAATCCCGTTCTTTCATCTTGCTTTGTTTTTAACTGTTATACATCTTACGCAAAACCGCGTACATTAAAATCTTTCGGTGCTTTCACCGCCGGTTCGTTCGCTTCTCCCGCCTCCCGTTTCTTGCGGTGGAAGGCTGCGAAGTAATCGTCCATAAGGGCGGACACTACTTTCTTTTTCGGCTCATCGTCTGCGACCTGCCCGAACATTTCGGTCTTTCGTATCTCGATGAGTACCCGCCCGGCTTCTTCTTTTTCTTCGGTTGTTGCAACATCGGCTGTTTCTACCGTCCGCACCATTCCCGCCAGTTCATCAAAGCCAAGTCCGAGCGCCATTGAAACCCCGGCAACCCCTTCGGTATCTTCGTCCTCTGTTTCTTCTTCGTCTATATCTTCGTTGTTGTATTCCAGCTCTAATTCGGGGGGGGGTGTGTTCTCAATCACTAAATTGATTTCGTTTGAATTTTCGTCCGTCATACTTTCATCGGATAAGACTGTTTCTGATTCAACCAAAGGGGGTGTTACCGGAGCATCTTTTTTGTTTTCGTCAGCAAATATAGGCTCATTTTCAATCCGTTTTTCATTATGAATCAGCGTGGTAGCTTCTGTCCGGGATTGTCTAAGGTCAAATTTGCTTTTGCCGATTATATCCTCTTTCGAAGCGGAGCGAAACGGATTGAAACCGGGATTTTTTGCTGCATTCTTTTTGCGTTTCCGCATCCGTTCACGGAACAGGTAGAGGGCGACAACCAATGCGTACAATACGATGGCTGAAATAATATATCGTTCCATAGCTTATTTTTTATAGTAAATCGTCCGGGCGTTGGCGGTATATCTCGTTTATCTCCTCCTTATGGAGTTGCAGATGTTCCTCCAGTATGGTATCTATGTAACCACCAAGTGTTACATCGTTTCCGGCATTGGCTAATGCCCGTACCAATCTGGCAATGACAGCATGAATATCGTTGCTGATATAAACACATTGTCGGTTCCTCAACTTTTTAGGTTTTATAAATCTCTCTGCATAGCTATCTGCTACTTGTTTGTTCAATGTCGGTTCTTTGGCAGGCATACCTTGTGTGGTCGCTTTTCTTTCGAATAATTTTATTTTTCTCATGTTACTTTCTTTTATAGATTAAAAAATATCTTCCGGTCGGCGTTTACGGTACAGTTCCGTAATGTCGTCCTGATAGGTGTTGAAATGATGTTCCAGTACATTGTCGATGTAGCTGAACAGCGACACTTCGTTATATCCGATATTCTGCACAATACGCATAATCCTGTCGTGGAACTCCTTTCGGATATAGACTGCTTTCCCGCTACGGGTGGTAGTGGGAGCGGTACGGATAAAAAGAGCTTCGTAGTCCTCCGGTTGTGCCTTGCGCTTTCGTTTATTTTCCTCGCGGGGTACTTCTTTTCCTTTCACCATTTCAGGTTCAGCCACAGGAGGTACGATTTTCTCCTGTGCTGTTTCCTCTACTATTTCCGGTTCGGGAGTAGAAGCCGATGCGGACGGGTCGTAAGGTTTCAGGTCTTTCTCCCGGTTGCCCGGTTTTGCCTGATTGATTACGAACTCGGCATCTATTCCCGTTGTATCTACTCGTTTTGCCATAGCCGTATTATTTTAGGATTTCCAGTAACTCGTCCGACAATTCTTCAATGTTACTGCCTTTGATAAGGCTTTTATCCACAGGGAAAAGAGTTGATCGGAACAACGGGCGGCGGCTTTCCGATTGTTCCCGGCGGAAACGCAGGCTGTTGGGGATAAAAGTTTTTAGTGTTGTAAATTCCAGTTCCTTTATTACGCCTTCGTAAACTTCGTACAGGTCGGACTTTTCCCTGCCATCAACCATATTCCAAAGCAGGTACATGGCTTTGATATTGGATTTCCCTGTACTCACTATATTATCCCTTACGGAGATCATATAGTTAAGGGTACTTTCCATTACCACCCGGTCGGCGGAAATCGGAGCAATGATATAATCCATATTGGCAAGGGCTATAATTAAGTCCTTATTGTTAAGCGTTCCGGGCAGATCGAAAAAGATATAATCGTATTCTTCTTTTTCGCACAATTCGTCCGCATCGTTCAAAGCCTCCTGTGGATTGCTTTCCACGATGGGATAGAATTTCTTACCCTCTAACCGGGTAACTTGCTCATAAGCCATCCCCTTATAAAATTCGTCCTCGTCCACCATCTTGAAATCGCGCTCGCGCATTTCAAAAATGGAGTGCTGCGGGTAGTCGCAGTCGATTACCGCTACGTTCTTCCCTTTTACATAGTGCAGATAGGAAGCTATCAGCACGGTAAGGGTTGTTTTTCCGGCTCCACCCTTCTGGGTCGAGAATGCCACATAAATCGGTTCTTTTTTCATGTTCTTGAAATTTTAATTATACAATCAGTTGATTTTATGTTATTGCAAATACACTTACATCTGTGTAACTGCTTTTGCATTTAGTCATTCACCTACTTACTCTCTCAATCAGCCATATATTCAGTTTTGCATGATTGAATGTTTAAGCGTTTAAGCACTCATGCGTTTATGCGTTTGAGCATTTATACGCTTGCATTCATAATCATTTATGCAGGATTGAATTTTGCTGTTTAAGAATGTGCATAACCTGTCATTCATGCGTTTATTTCTACTCTTATTCATGTGTCTGTGTTTTTACATTTTCATGACTAAACACGACAGTGAAAAATCAAAGTTTCAACCATTCAATTATTCAAATCCGGGAGCAAATAAACGCCTTCTTTTTCATACCTGAACTATATTTTCAAGGGGTGGTAGCTTCTGTCCGGGGTTGTCTATACCTATTGATATACAGTGTGTTATTTAATCACTGTAACTTTGCAGCATGAAATGTTACGGGGTATTCATGCCGATTTTTAAGACAGGCTCGGCACTCATAAATTGCCCGTCGGAGGGCAGTCTTATATCCCGAAAAGTTCGGGATTGGAAGATGCCCCTTGCGGGCAAAATGTATTTGCATTTTGGCAAATAGCAAGATGTGTTGATTGCAGCAAACTACGTTTTTTGCAGCATCAACCTCTTGCTCTTCCAGAGGGGATTTTCCTCTCCGAAGTCGGGAGAAATTAAGCCGGCATGAGCCGACCGCAAACGTTCATATAACCACTAAAAGATTAATGTTATGAACGAAGAAAAAAGAGAACCCCGTAGGCGGGGAAAGGGGGGCAGACCCCCGAAGAACGACCCGGCAAAACATCGGCTGACGGTGAACCTGACGGACACACAGCACGCCGGATTTCTTGCCATGTTCGAGCAGTCAGGCGTACAATCGCTGTCTGCTTTTATTTCAGCCCGCATCTTTGGCGATGAGTTCCGGGTGGTAAAAACCGATGCTTCGGCTGTCGAATTTACCGCAAAGCTGACCGCACTACACAGCCAGTTTCGGAGCGTGGGCGTGAATTACAACCAGATTGTAAAGGAACTGCACAGCAATTTCGGGGAGAAAAAAGCACTCGCTTTGCTCTATAAATTGGAAAAAGCGACCGTAGAACTGGCGGGAATCGGGCGCGAAGTGATGCAGCTATGCGAGCAGTTTAAGGCGAAATACCTCTAAAAAATGGTGGCGAAAATCTCTCATGGAAGCAATCTGTACGGCGCACTTTCCTACAATCAGGAGAAAGTGGACGAGGGTTTGGGTAAGGTTTTGGCGACTAATTTAGTAATCGAACCTACCGATGGAGCGTTCAATGCCTCTGCCTGTATGCAGGATTTTGAGCGGTTTATGCCTTCGCATATCACCACCAAAAAGCCAGTTATCCATGTTTCGCTGAACCCGCACCCGGATGATAAGCTGACCGACCAGCAGCTTTTGGAAATCGGGCAAAAGTACATGGAGCGGTTGGGCTACGGTTCGCAGCCTTACATGATTTTCAAACATGAGGATATAGACCGCCAACACATCCACATTGTTTCGACCCGTGTCCGTCCCGATGGTTCGCTTGTTCCCGATAGCTTCGAGAAAGACCGCAGTAACAAAATCCGGCGGGAGTTGGAAAAGGAATACAATCTGATTCCTGCCAACGGTCAGAAGCAGGGCGAGGCGTGGCAGCTTGCTACGGTAGACGTTAGCCAGGGGAACTTAAAACGACAGGTGGCAAACGTCCTAAAGCCGCTTTCGGAAATGTACCGTTTCCAAACGCTCGGCGAATACCGCGCCCTGCTCTCATTATATAATATAGGAGTGGAAGAAATCAAAGGAGAGAATAAGGGCAAACCTTACCGGGGATTGGTTTACTCGGCATTGGATAGCGAGGGCAACCGTATCGGTAAACCCTTAAAATCCTCCCTGTTCGGTAAAGCTCTCGGTATCGAGGCTTTGGAAAATCAGTTCGGTACATCGAAAGAAACAATCAAAACGGACGGTGTTACAGCCCGTACCCGTGCCATTGTTTCCGAAGCCTTGAATAGTACCCGCACCGAAAAGGAGTTCCGAGCGGCGTTACAGAAGAAGGGCATCGACTTGGTACTTCGCCGCAACGATGAAGGGCGCATATTCGGGGCAACCTTTATCGACCATAACGAGCGGGCGGTATTGAACGGTTCGCGTTTGGGTAAGGAATTTTCGGCGAATGTCCTTAACGAACGGTTCGCAGATGATTCGCCCCGCGAGGATCTGCAAACTGAGCAGCCGAAGCAGTCCGATAACCTACGCCAGATTGATAAACCCGCTACTGACAAACAACCGCAATTCTCTCAATCAACGATTGATGATGCGGCGGGTAGTCTATTATCTGTCCTTACTCCCGAAGCCGGAGGACAGGATAATAACCTGCCGACCATCAAGCGCAAAAGAAAGAAAAAGCGCAGGTATGGCAGACAGCTATAAAATTTGAAGTAATAACAATTTAATTTTTACGATTATGCAAAATGAAGATGATTTGAGGGGCTTGGCTAAAGTAATGGACTTTATGCGTGCGCTTTCTATACTATTTGTAGTGATAAATGTGTATTGGTTCTGCTACGAAGCAATGCACGAGTGGGGAATCAATATCGGGGTAGTCGATAAAATCCTGATGAATTTTAACCGCACCGCCGGATTGTTTACCTCAATCCTGTGGACGAAAATCTTTGCCGTAGTGTTTCTTGCTTTGTCCTGTCTGGGAACAAAAGGTGTGAAGGAGGAAAAGATTACATGGACGAAAATCTATGTGTGTCTTGCTATCGGTTTCGTCCTGTTCTTTTTGAACTGGTGGCTATTGGCATTGCCGTTACCCAAAGTAGCCAATGCCGGGTTTTACATCTTTACCGTTTCGGTAGGCTACATATTATTACTGATGGCGGGTACGTGGATTAGCCGCCTGCTTAAAAACAATATGTTTGACGATGTTTTCAACACGGAAAACGAATCGTTTATGCAGGAAACAAAGTTGATGGTAAACGATTATTCGGTAAACCTGCCTACGAAATTCTGGTATAAAAAGAAGCAGAGGAAAGGGTGGATAAACGTAGTAAATCCGTTCAGGGCGGCTATCGTTTTGGGTACTCCGGGTTCGGGTAAATCTTATGCTGTTGTAAACCAGTTTATCAAACAGCAGATTGAGAAGGGCTATACGGGCTATATTTACGACTTCAAATTTCCCGACCTCTCTACCATTGCGTATAACCACCTGTTAAACAACCGGGAAGGCTACGAAAAAGTACCGACTTTCTACGTGATAAACTTCGATGATCCGAGCCGAAGCCACCGATGTAATCCGATTAATCCTTCTTTCATGGATGATATTTCGGATGCCTACGAATCGGCATATACGATAATGCTCAATTTGAACCGGACGTGGGTGCAGAAACAGGGCGATTTCTTCGTGGAATCCCCGATTATTCTTTTCGCCGCTATTATATGGTACTTGCGGATTTATGAGGACGGGAAGTATTGTACGTTTCCCCATGCAATAGAATTTCTAAATAAAAGTTATGAAGATATTTTCCCGATTCTGACCTCTTATCCCGACCTCGAAAACTACCTTTCTCCCTTTATGGATGCGTGGAAATCTGGGGCTGCCGACCAGCTTCAAGGACAGATTGCAAGTGCGAAAATACCGCTTTCCCGCATGATTAGCCCACAACTTTATTGGGTGATGTCGGGCGATGAATTTACGCTGGATATTAATAATCCGGACGATCCGAAAATGTTGGTCGTAGGTAACAATCCCGATAGGCAAAATATCTATGGTGCGGCTCTCGGATTGTATAATTCCCGTATCGTGAAGCTGATTAACAAAAAGGGGCAACTCAAATCTTCGGTTATTATTGACGAGTTGCCGACTATCTATTTTAAGGGATTGGATAACCTGATTGCCACCGCCCGGAGCAACAAAGTTGCCGTGCTGTTAGGCTTTCAGGACTTTTCGCAGCTAAAGCGCGACTATGGCGATAAAGAGGCGGCTGTCGTAATGAACACCGTAGGTAATATCTTTTCCGGTCAGGTAGTCGGCGATACGGCAAAAACGCTATCCGACCGTTTCGGGAAAGTGTTACAGAAACGTCAGTCCATGACGATAAACCGCAACGACAAATCGACTTCCATTTCTACACAAATGGATAGCCTGATACCGCCGTCCAAAATATCTAATCTTACACAGGGTATGTTCGTGGGAGCGGTAGCGGACAATTTCGACGAACGGATAGAGCAGAAGATTTTTCATTGTGAAATCGTAGTCGATAACGAACGTGTTGCCGCCGAAACGAAAATGTACCGTAAAATACCCGTTATCACCAACTTTGTAGATGAAAGCGGCGTGGATCGCATGAAGGAAATGATTAAGGAGAATTACGACCGTATCAAAGCGGAAGCCAAACAGATTGTGGCTGATGAGTTAGAGCGGATTCGTAATGACGAGAACTTGCGGCATTTGTTGCCGAAGGAGGAGTAAAAATAATTAGGGTGTGTATCATATCAGATTCTGTTTACTTTAGTCCTACTGTAAGTGGAAATAAAGCTAAAAAAACTTATGGTACACACTCCTTATTTAAAGGCTCTCAATAAGTAAGTAAATATATATACCTTCTATATATATCTTATAATCCGTTAAACAGGTTTCCTTTAGATGTTTTTTGAAGTTTATAAGTGGCTATTTTTGACAAGTCTGATTTATATTTCACATCTGAAACTTCATTGGGTATATTAATTTTCTCAATCTTGCTTATATCCTCACACCTATAAAATCGTAGTGAATCTTGAGCTATCTTATAATCAAACTTTAGTTTTATAGACTGTTCCAAGGTATAACCTAAAGTCGCACAAACAATACGGTTTAACTTTTCGATTAATTGTACGTCATATTGAATTTTCGCACTTATGCTATCTAACAATTGACCAATATCTTTTCCCGTGCTACTTTGCCTAATAAAAACTGAGGCAATTAAGACCTCACTTCCAAGAGGCGGATTTAATTGTTCGGATGAAAATATGTGTATTCGCTCAAAATTAGCATTACTCTTAACTTCTATTTTTTCTTCACCAGAATTAAAATCAAATTTTTCTTCAGGGATATTATGCCAATAATTTAGAAGTATCTCTGGATTTCGTGAATTATTAATTATAAATAATTCTGACCATAAACCATGTACTGTATTTGTTGGAATGTCCGACAGAGAACGGAACACTTCAATGAATTTATTTAACGAATCTATAACTTGTTGTTGAGTAGGATTAGATTCTAAAGTCCGTATTAGGGTTTCTGATATTCTCAAAAAATATTCCTGTAAATTACGATCTGTATTGGTAAATGTTATTACAGTAAACGTTTTAAAACTGTTGTTTCCCTTTTCGAATATTTTGCATTCTACATTCATTAGTAATTGAAGATATTTCAATTTAAAATTCTTCAACAATATCCCCTTGACTCCATTGGTAACAGACAAGAGCAATACTGGATTGCCATCATGATCGATAGCTATTCGATAATTTGGGTAATTGGGAATAGGTAGTGCATTGAAAATCCTTTCTCCGCCATCTGGTATTGCTAAATTATCAAATAAATCTATTAAATTCATACCTGTCTTATTATATCTTGGCTCATAGATTCTGGAACCCAGATGGCAAGAGTAGAAACATCTGTATATTCTGTATCCCTAATATTTAACATATGAATTTGAATTGTCAATACATTTTCATCCTTAATTTCAGAATCACCAGGATATATAACCTCTCCTGTTCTTGGATTTCGACCCTGAAAAAGTTGCTGAATTTCATCATGACTATTCAATCGACGAATACGTCTCTTCCAGTCAATTAAACTGTCAGCACTCATTAGGTACACCTTGCAGTTTCCGTTGGGATTTTCTTCGGAATAACGCTTTATGATACCTCTCAAACTAGAATATCTAGCAGAATCACTTTCTCTCGTGAATTTTAGTTTATTCAATAAATGCTCCAAACAATCTTTCATAGGAATCGTTGCTACCAAGTGTTTTTGATCTTCAGTTCTATTAATATGACCTTCATCTTGAAGAAAAAGTTCTGACTTAGGTTCTAAGAATTCAAACACTGCATTCCTGTTCGTGGCGATATGTTCTTCTGTATCATGAGGGGCATTTATCCTAAACCAGTCATTTCCAAATTGGTCACGGTCAAGATCGTCATATAAAATATTAGCTCTCGTTAGATTCAAAATTTGATCTAATACAGCTTCCCTATCCCAATCATTCAAATGTTTATTATTAATATCAAAATCAACTAACCGATTTCGCACATCTTCCTCATGTTCAACAATGTATGTGTATGCATCTATTGTTACTTGATCTAAGAAAACACGACAATATCCTAAATAGCTTCGTTTGTAACCGAAAAACCTCGCTCTTTGTTGGATTGTATCAACATTTCCAACTCCAATATTTCTAGGCATATAAGTAACTGTAAGTCCCTCAATTGTAAAACCACGATCCATAGATTGACCACCGACTAAAATCCATGAGTAATAATCTTGCCAGTTAATTTGTGGAGTTGCCCCTCGTCTTGAATTTACTTCTACGATAGGTGTATATTGAATCGCATGAATTAAATCATTACCAGTTAAGATATCAAAAGATGGTAAATCCGGGACTGTCATTTGTAAATCGTTATAGGTGATTCTAAAAGCATTAAGCAGATCGGATTTTTCGTCTTCATCATCTCCCGACAATAAACGACGCCAACTTTCTTTTATCGTATTTACCCAACCATAAAATGTTGTGTGATCTCCTTGTAACCTAGAGGGATGAATTAACATTGAACGATTATGTTGCCCTGGCAATTTATATGCCTCTAAGATCATACCTGCCGCTACACCTAAATAAAAATAACGTAATGCATCAAGCAGTGCGTCAGGTGGTTCATTCATATTAGGAATAGTATTGAGGGGTATTTCACGTATTAAATTAGGATTTTCTCTAAAAAACTGTATCCCACCTATATAATCACCTCCTGGTGTGAGTAGTTTAATAAAATTAGGGGATAATCTATCTACAATATTAATAAATAAATTAGCCTGTGGAGTAGCAGTATATTGCAAAAATGTATGATGAGGAAAAATATTCCGTAAACCAGTAATTCTGCGATAGATTGTAGAAACTTGGTTTTCGGTTAAAGCCTCTATATCAATACCCTGCCTTGCAGCCCATCGAGCTCTTGTATTTAGACTGGCTTGATCACTTTCATCATCTATTATTAATGTCGGAACTCCACTTAAATCTATTCCAGATAATAAATCAGTCAAGTTACGCAGATGTGAACCATTTTTCATTACAGTAATTAAAATGGTTCGACAACGATCATTAGGGAAAGTTTGATCGGCCCATTGATCTAATGCTCCTGTTATAATGTCAAAATCTTCTTGCGTTCGCGGATTCTTGATTTGCGTCCATTTTTGTTCAAACCCATATCTATCATTAACTCGTAAGTCCTTTTTAACCCTTTCTGTCGATTGATTTACTAATGGTGTTGTCGTTCCTGCAATTATTATAACGATTCGATAATTATTATCTCTAGCCAATGCTGTAAGAGTCGTAAAGGATAAAGTCTTTCCACTTTGAACGTATCCGATAACAATTCCGGTATCATTATTTGCAGGTTCATTCGGATCACCACATACTTGCATAATTCGATAAGCCTCATCTAAAACTCTTTGTCCACCTTCATTCAGGCTTCCGTCTGTATTTGCAAACCCTTTACTACGAAGTAGTCCAGTAGTTTCATCACCAACAAATGGAGTCCATTCACTATTATTATCACTATTTTGAATTTCAATTATTTCAGCCATATTTATATCTGTTTAGACAGGTTTGTAATGAGTTCATTGAAATTACGCCTAACATCTCCTACTATTTTAGAACGTTTAGCGATAACCTCCGAAAGAGCAAAAGCAGCTGCAATTCTGAGTATAGGTTCTATCTTATTAGTATCTGTACCCGCAAAAGCAATCATAAAAGGATGGGTTAAAGATAGTCGAATACCAATTTGCCTAATTGATTCGTCCGTTGATTTCTCTTTGATGAAAGAATCTCCTATTTCAATCAACTCTTTTAGAGAAGGATCATAGGACAATTCCATTGATATTTTCCAATTTTCTTTATTGAAGCGAATATCGAACTCTCGATGCAGTGTTTTTTCCGTTGGCTTTAGTTCTTGCTGTTCTGGTTCAGGAACCTCAGGAGCAGAATTTACAACATCTGCTACTGCCTGTGATGCTTTCTTTTCAAAATCATTAACAGTTTCATCAAGAGCCTTTTTTGCTGCCTTATATTCCTTTTCTGTTGCTCTAACTCTATATTGCTCTGCTTGTTGTAATAAAGGGAAAGCCTTATTACTTATATCATCCTTTAGAATTTTCAAAAATAAATCCAAATTTTCATCCCATTGAATACCTTTTTTGGTAAAGGAGACATCAAATCCTTCAAGATGCAACTCTCCAAAAACTCTTTGGTAACGAAATGTGTTTGGAGCTCCGAAAATGAATTCCGGTCTAAATCCATTATCAAAACTTCCTTCAATGACTCTACCTCTACGAAAAAGAGCAAAACCAGCTTCTGCCGTAGAAGCCTTTTCCCGTATAGCCACAAACCCATGTACTTTTAATCCTTTGTCTAAAGGGAAAGAGATTTCTTTTTTCCATAAAATTGATTCTCCTTTAAGATCATCATATCTTGGTACATTCAATATTTTAGGTTCTGTGTATTTTAATATTTCTCCATCTACTTTCAGAACCAACCATTCATTCCGAATAAACTCCCTATATATACTTCTTAGATGATCTTTAACCTTTGCAACTCCTCTTCTACGAGGCATTCGGTTTACCTCATATAATTCGATTGTAGTATAATGATAATTCTTATCACAAGTAGTCGTTTCAACATCCAATTCTTCCAATTGATCCAAGAAGATTTTCTGCATATCAAAGCAAACCTGTCTTTCTAATGGTTCACCCAAAGCTGTTGTTGTTACACACCATTTGTCAGCAAACCAACAGGCAGCAGATTTCATTCCCATACCAAACTCTGAAAGTCCACTGTTATCTGGAGGTATTTCCGCTGCTCTAAATGCCCGTGGATAATCCTTTTCATTGATGCCAGCCGCATTATCCCTAATAGTTATTTTGTTTTCAGCATCATTGATCTCTATACTAACCTGTAATTTAAAATCTTTTCCTTCGAGAGCCTTTAATAATTTTTCATTTTTCAAATAACTATCGATAGCATTATCAACAAATTCGGCTAATGCAAACCATGTTTCATATTCTAAAAATTTCAGAACAGAAAGCATTGTTACTTGAGGTCTAATATTAACTTTATCTTGCTGATTCATATTCATCTATAGTGTAGGTTAATGCAACTTCATGTTTTATATCATTCTCAATAATGTTATCATCAATCAAAAGATGCTGTGCTATGAGTTTTACAATATCGGCATTAACAGCATTTCCCAAGGCCTTAAATGCAGCATTATCATTTTCTGGTAATTGTAGATTTGTTAATGATTGCAACCTTAACCCTTCATTTCGACTTATATACCGATTTTGCCATCCAATAATTGGTATTTGAGTGTTAGTGCATACTAAAGAAGGGAAAAAATCAACTTTCTTTATTCTAATACCCGATGCTCTGAATTGTAAAATATAATTATTTATTATTCGCTCACTGTCCCCAACATTCCACTCTAATTTCTGCCAACTTTGTGAAGGCAATTTTGCTAATCTATTAACTATATCCTTGACATATTTTTTATTATCCTTATAAAATTGCCGATTTAATTTGATATAACGTTTTTTCCAATCGGGAAACTTATCTTTTACTCTTGCATAACTAGGTAGATTTTCTAATTGTTCTTCTTTGGTCATTCCTTTCAAAGATTTACCAAAGTTTCCTTTATACTTCCCTAATTCTTCTTGTGTCAGCAAATGAGGATATTCATCATCATAAGGGTAAGTTGCACCAAATTCCATTCCCCAAATAGGAAATCCCGGTAGATTGATATTTTTAGGAATGGCATCAATAAATTCCTGCCATAATTTTATGCAATCCTGATTAGCCTCTGGTAAGTATTTGCACACTTGGGGATTAATATCTAAAAACTCTTTTAAATCAATGACAGGTTTTCTGTATTTATCTATATCGTCAAAATTAAAATGTTCAAGAGCATTTTCTCCAAGCGCACCAACAATAAAAAGTCTTTCTCTATGTTGTGGAATTCCAAAATTATGAGGGGAATAATCCTTACTATCAACACTATATCCTAATCTATCAAAATCCGCCTTCATTGCATTCCATGTTTCTTCATTGTTATGCTTCGCAATAAATCGGACATTCTCCAATATGAAAAATCGGGGCTTTTTGTGCTCAAGAATTTTAATTATTTCATCAAATAATGTTCCTCTATCATCTTCTCTTCCTAATTGTTTTCCCGCTTTTGAAAACGGCTGACATGGAAATCCTGCACAAAGAATATCATGATCAGGGATTATATCAATATTGTTTTTAACAATTTTCTTTATATCCCCGTGTATATTGATCTCTTCTCCCCAATTTAGTTTGTAAGTTTCTCTAAGTACAGGATCGAGTTCACTTGCAAAAACACATTCATGCCCAAGTTCATGAAGTGCCTTATGAAAACCGCCGATTCCTGCAAATAAATCAATAAATCTCATTAAAAACTATTTGATTTTTACAAATTTCAAATTATAAAAAAGTTGTCTAAAGAATGTCTACTAACCCATAAGAGTAAAAAGTCTAACCTTAAACTAAAGGTGCAAAAGTACTAATAAATTTCTGGTTAGCCCTTATATTTACCTGTTTTTCATTCGTCTATGACTTACTAATTGACAAGTCGTTAGAAAATCATATTTATAACAGAATAAGCCTCCTATTTTTACTTTCAATTATCAAAATGCAAGTATATACAACAAGTTTGTAATCCCTATTTTCAAAACATCCATAGACAACCCCAGACACAAGCATCCACCGCCTTAAATCCTTGTAGTCAATCCATTACTTAGGCTTACTTTCGTTCTGCATTACTATTAATGCAGAATAAAAACATATTTATTATGGACGAAAAAAAAGTAAAAAATGAAGAGCCTAAAGTCTTTCTGACACAAGGCGAAGATGGCAAACTCAAAGTCATCACAGGAGAACAGGACGGCAGGTTAAAAACAGTCGATCCCAAGAAAGAGAACGCCGACCAGTTTATGAAGATTGACACCAACGGCAATGCGTTGGAGAATTTCTTCAAGAAGTTTTCGGCACAGTTCAGCCACCCATCGCACACGGGCGTTTATGCTGTTACCGCATCGGCTGTAGATAAAGTTGCGGCTTTTTTCGACAAACTTATCCGTATCGACCACAAAGACAAGGCACTCGACCCGTACCGTGTCAAATTTGACGGTAAGATACGCATAGAGGTAGAGTTTACAGGCAAGTATCAACCCTTAGACCTGAATAAGCTCAACTGGAAAGAGGTCGAAAAGTTGGGGCTTTCCGGCGAGAACTTACAAGATGCCCTCAAAGCGATGGTTTACGGGCATAAGTCACCCGGTCTGGTCGATATTAAACCTGCCGTTGACGGACAGGAATTTCCCATGCAAGCCCGTTTATCGCTAGAACAACAGCCGGACGGCAGCATCAAAATCGCTACCCATCCCAAACAGGAGCAGCCCGATTTTGAAAAACCGTTTATGGGGGTTGTCTTTACCGAGCAGGATAAAGAGCAGTTCCAAAGGACAGGGCACGGCGGGCGTGTGTTCGATCTCGAACCCATAGCCGGAGGCGAAAAAGTACCTTCGCTTATCTCCCTTGATAAACTTACCAACCGCTTTGAGGCTATGGCGTTGAAGGATATTTATATTCCGCAAACCTTGAAAAACGCCCCGCTTTCCGAAGAACAACAGCAAGGACTGAAAGAGGGCAAAGCCGTTTGGATTGAGGGTATGGACAAGAAAGTTAAACAAGGCGAACAACCCTCGAAGATTGACCGCTTCGTTCAGTACAACGCCGCCAGTAAAAACTTTGATTTCAAGTTCAGCGATGAGCAACGCCAGCAGTTCAATCAAGAGCGGCGAGCCAAGCAGGGCGAGGGACAGACGGAAGGTCAGGAACAGAAAATGCCTAAAGCCCACAAGCTCGGTGAGATTTGGGTTTATTCCAAACAGGGCGGCGTACAGCTATCCCGCGAGGATTTCGACAAGCTGTGTAATAAAGAACCTGTCTTTGTCAAGGACATGGAATCACAGAAACCCAAGCAACAGCAGGATACTTCGGGAGCGCAGAAGGTCGAAGCTACCGACCAGAAAGGGCAGAAGTACAATGCGTGGGTATGGATTGACGAAAACAGAGGAAAGGTTCGCCATACCACAAAGCACCCCGATCAGGTACGGGCTATTGAAGCGAAGCAGGCAGCGCAGAATACACAGAACATCAAACCCGCAGCCGAGAGTAAAACGCAGGTTGCCGTCAATAACGAGGGTAAGACCAACGAAGCGACCAAATATTCGACTGAACCGCTAAAGAAAGGTCAGTCGCAGCCTACCGAAAAGCAGGCGGAGAAAAAAGAGCAGAAGCAGGAACAGAAACAATCTCCTGCCACTCCGAAGAAAGGGAAAGGGCGCAAAATGTAATCCATTATTTCAACCACTAAAAAATCAATGTTAAAATGAAAATTATAATTGCAGAAAAACCGTCTGTGGCTAAGAGTATAGCAGCCATAGTCGGCGCAAATAACAAGAAAGATGGCTATATAGAGGGTAACGGGTATGCCGTTACATGGGCTTTCGGGCATTTGGTCGGACTTGCCATGCCGGAACATTACGGTATTGAGGGCTTTAAGCGTGAGAACCTGCCGATACTCCCGAAAGAATTTAAGCTATTGCCCCGTCAGGTAAAAGAGGGCAAGGAATATAAGAATGATCCCGGCGTGATGAAGCAACTAAAAGTTATTCGGGAGTTATTCAATCTTGGAGATGAAATTATTGTAGCTACCGATGCCGGACGTGAAGGAGAACTCATATTCCGCTAGTGCGCCCATAAGGCTGCATAATAAATATCTCTTTAGCAAGAGATTGGGTTCGTGTTCTTTGAGATAACAACCTACCACCAACCGACTTATCCGGAG
>NZ_QVMK01000027.1 GCF_010500995.1 Bacteroides sp. 224
TGCCGCTGCTTTGAAAGAATACATACGTGTTCGTTATATGCTTCCCGAACAGATCTTCTCTGTAAAATCGGTAGCCGAAGACTGGGACGGATTGAAAGCCCGTATCGAAAGTGGCGACTTTGCACAGAAAGATCGTATCCTAAGTATAATTGATAGCAATGACGCTCCCGATACCAAAGAATCTCGCCTGAAAGGCTTGGGTGCATATTCTCAATTACTTCGCGATGTATTCCCCGAACTGCGTCGTGTGGAGTATCAGGTAGACTATGCCGTGCGTAGCTACAGCAATGCCGAAGCACGTTCGTTGGTGAATACTAATCCAAGCAATCTCTCTCAACTTGAGTTGTATCGCTTGGCAGAAAGTTACGGGAAAGAAAGTGCCGAATACAAACGCATAATGATGGAGATAATTCCTAAGTATTACGAAAATGATGCTACTGCCCTAAGTAATGCCGCCGCCTTGTTGTTGGAAAATGGCGAGGTAAACAGCGCTCTCCGTTTATTGGAAAAGGTACGTACTTTCCCTCAAAGTTGGAACAACCTGGGTGTTGCTTATATGCTGCAAGGTGATTTGGATAAAGCCGAAGAACTTTTGAAACAAGCTCAAGTATCCGGCAACAAAGAAGCTACACACAACTTGAACGAAATAGCTAAAATCAAGGAAGACGAAGCTAAAAGAAAAAGATAAATAAGTGGTCATAATTAATTTATAGTATGAGAAAGTCCCCCTCCGCCCTTTGGGCACCTCCCCCTTGCAGGGGAGGAGTCGATGCCGCAGGAATTCCTCCCCTGCAAGGGGGAGGTGCCCAAAGGGCGGAGGGGGCAATGATATAAACTAATTATGAACATTTATTTAATTCAATAACAATCATTTATTCAACAAACAAATCATTCATTTAATGAAATACTTTCTCACCTGTATCCTCATCCTCTTGGTGCTCTTATCTTGCGGTACTCCGCGTTCGAGCCTCCTCACAGAGCCTCTTTTCCTGATGCCTAACCGCATCACCATCTCCCACTACGGAGAGGAAACAGGAGGTGTGCGTACGCTGAGTGAAGACGTAACCTATACAGAAGAAGTAGAAGTAGATGCTGACATCTCTACCACCGAACCTACAGGGCTGGATACCACACACGTGTATGCCATCCCTTCGGTGACGGTGATATCTAAAGCACGCTTTGCCCCTGTTCGGGAAGGTCAGGTAAATATCGACTTTGTGATTAAAATCCCTAAAGGATTTCTTTCGGACGATTACCAGATATGCCTTACTCCGGAACTGCTTCATAACGATTCATTAGTAAAGTTGGAAAACGTAGTGCTGCGTGGCAAAAACTTTATAGAGAAACAAAAACAAGATTACGAACGATACAACCAATATGTAGCTACCATTATTGACCCTATGGGTTACGATACGGCTTTTATTAACCATACCGCTGTAGAGCAGGAGTTAGAACGCCGCCGTAAAACTGAGTTAAATACCTACTACACCCGTTGGAGTCAGTATCAGGAATACCTGAAATGGCAAGCGACAGAGCAGGAGAAGTACGACCTTTATAATATTCAGGAAAATGCAAAGTTTAACCGGAAAATAGCTGCATCCGATAAGGTTTATTACAATAAGTTGTTCCGCATGCTCTCAATGGGGCAAGATACTACACTGTATGCTGCTAAATATCGTGTGAAACGTAAGAAACTACTTGCTTCGGCCCCGGTGCATAAGCAGATTACCTTGGGTACTGTGCCTGTCAAGTATCGTGATATTTACCAGCACGGTGTTAAACAACAAGATATTGAACCCCTGTTGCCCGAAGAAAAAGATTCCATTCGTATTGCTTCCGAGCACGTGATGCACGAGCGTATTGCGCTCAACGAAATCAAAGGCAGTCGTAAAGAAGAGGTATTCAAGCGCATGGTTCCTGCTCCTTACCAGCCCGATGCACATTACAATGCTACCATTGCTCCGGAATGGAACTTTAATTATCGATACACAAGACCTTATCCGGTGAAGGGTAACTTAAAAACTTTGAAGCTGACTCTGAAAGGATATATCACTGCTACCGACCGCAGTAATTATAACATCCGCCGAACCGACACGCTGAGCTATGTAATTTCCTCGATGGATGAACTGGCAGACGGCAGTTTGCTGACTAATCTAAATTTCACCGACAATCAGCGGAGAGATTATACAGCAGCCCTGCAGCTGCTGCGAAATAGAGAGTATAAACGAGCATTGGATATTTTTACCGATTATAAAGATTACAACACTGCTCTGACACTTGCCTGCTTAGGTTATAATAAACGGGCGTATAACCTGATTATTACTTTAGGAAGGAGTGCCAATAACTATTACCTGGCTGCTATACTTAGCACACGTTTAGGAGACGATCAACAAGCGATACAGTTATTGGAGGAAGCCTGCAAAATGGATGAAACAAAAAGATTCCGTGCCGACAGAGATCCGGAGATGAGTGCTTTGGTTAAGAAGTATGGATTAACTATTTAGAATAAACTTTGCCGCAAGGTAACAGATAACTTAAGAGAATTACTTTTTTTTATTAACAACTAATTTTTTTATTAAAATGAAAATGAATTTTAAGTATGTATCAATGATGGCTTGTGCAGCTTTAATGGCTGGATTTACAAGCTGTAGTAACGACAGCGATGTTGAAGCACCTGCTCCAAGTGAGAAGGGTACTGCAACTGTTGACATTAAATTGAATATTCCAAGCACACGTGGTTCCAGTAACTATATAGGAACAAGCGAAGAAAGTGCAATAAAGGAAATTTCTGTTTGGATCTATGACGTGAAAGATGGTTCTACAACTGTTTCTCATAAAAAGGTTGCAAATGGTGCAAGTGTAACAGGTATTGAGACTACCGCTGGTGAAAAAGTGATTTATGTAGGAGCAAACTTACCTGCTACTATTAAAGGTAACATCACTAGTGCCGGTAAAGATCTTATCACAAGTTATGTACACAACATCACGATGACTGATTTAGCAAATGATGTAGCTAATAATGGAATTGCTATGTTTGCACAAACATCTCTTAGCGCAAATTTAGTAGCAACTCCCGAAGGAACAACAACTACTCCTAATGCTAATAAGCTAACTGTAAAAGTAGAACGTATGGTAGCGAAAATCGCGGTTGCACAAAAAACAGACATAGTTTTTGCAACGGGATTTGAAACTACTTTGGATTTCACTGTAAAACAAACTAACCGTTACATCTTTACCACTAAACAAGAAACTGACCCTAACTACAATGGTTACTTGTATTCTTGGAATGGTACTAAATCGGTTATTGAAGCTGGTGCTACTTATGGTCCGGAGCAATTCGAAAACAGCCAGAACTATTTAGCAGTTAAAGCAGTTGCTGATGGAGCAGATGGTGATGCTTGGAGTGCTAATGTAAATTCATTCTATGTACCTGAAAACATGGAAGTATTAGGACGTATGGGTTCTAACACTTATGTATCTATCAGAGCCAGATATGGTACTACTACTTTCTGGACTATTAACGATGCGACTACTAATGCGTTAAAATCAATCGAGACTTCAAAACCTACAGCTGCTGCTGATGAAGTTGTTTATGAATACAAAGATGGTTATTGCTACTATCGTGTTTATCCGATCAAAGAAACCGGATATAACGTACATCGTAACGACTACTATCGTGTGAAAATCAACGAAATCAAAGGCTTAGGTGCTCCTAACGATGAAACAGAATATACAGAAGATCCTGATAAAGAGCCAGATCCATTCTATCCTCCGGGAAAACCAATTGATGAAACAAATGCGTTGGTTGATGTAACTGTTGAAGTTATGAACTGGGTTCTTTTCGATGAAGAAGAACATGTTCTAGGCGAATAATTTGTAGCCATTATAAAAGAAAGAGGAGAGAGCTACTCTCTCTTCTTTCTTCCTCTTTCTCTTCTTTATTTTTTTATTAAGTAAACCGAACGACTTTTATGTATAAATCCATCAGTATAACAGTTCTCGTAGGATGTATGCTCCTCTCACTTACCTCTTGTGTTGGCGATGACTTATCCAATTGCCCCACCGTGGAGCGTTTGCGCATACGGTTTATCAATGGGCTATCAGAAAATGCCAACCCCATACAGCATTATGATGTATCGCAACTGGCTGATGTTTTCATTTTCGATTCACAGGGCATGTTTTACCGCCGCCTTTCGGATATAAATACGGTGATGACGGCTGACTATGTGATGGAAACTACCTTACCCGCCGGAACATATAGCTTTGTGTCTTGGCTGAACCTACAATCTTGTTATGAAATTGAACCTGCAGAGTTTCAGGTAAACCAAACACATATAAACGATGCACTACTACATCTTTCATTAGATGCCAGTAATATGGTAAACACAGCTCCGCATCTACTCTTTCATGGTATACAAAAAGAGATAGAAATTACCGGAGACTATCAGGATATTGAAATTCCGGTTGTGCCGGATAATTATCAGGTGAACTTTAAGGTTACCGGCCCATTGTGGGTGGGAATAAACTACCAATTTAATGTGCAGGCCAGCAATGGTATTTACAAATTTGACAATTCTTTTGCTCCTTGTCAGGAGTTCGACTATAGATACACTGTTTCGCCGGATGAAAACAATGTTTTGTATGCTAGTCTCAGATTTATGAGATTGTTTCGCGATCGAAATCCAATGTTAACCATTACTAATCGGTACACAGGCGATTGTATTTACAAACACAACTTAGTGGATTTAATTCTACTATTGGAAAAAAAACTTGGAGTAAAGATCGACTTCTCTCGCGATTACGTTTTTGATATTGAACTGGATTTGAGGGGAGATGAAGAAACTGCCGATATGGAAGCTTTTATAACCATAAATGGTTGGCGAGTCTGGGATGAAGAGAACGTTTGATAGATTAAAATTTTAGGATTATGAAAATAAAACATGCTTACTCACTTCTTCTTGCTGTCGTCTTATTATTGTTCTCGTGCGATAGTGGTTCCGGGGAACAGCCTTTTCCGGTGAATCTGGGAGATGACGAGATGAAGATGGATATAACTATTCTGACCCAAAACTTCGATAAACCTATCGATGGGGTACTAAAAGATATAACAGTGCTGGCTTTTGTAGAAAGAGATCCGAGTGGCGAACCTGGTGAATATTACTTTGCTTACCAAGCAATAAATGCTACTTTAAGTCCTGTTTCCGGAGAGGAAGGAAAATGGAAAGTGAGCGCCATTGTTAAGAAAATGGATGGAAAAAAACAGAAGTTTGCTTTTTACGGGAACTTGAATGCCCATGGTATTAGCCCTGTAGGTGGACTGGAGAATGCAATAGAAGCCCCAACAGTAAAAATGCAGGATGCTCTGAATAAATATATTTATGCCACCAAGAGCGGATGGGGTACTACTGCTGGTGGTAATACCAATGATTTAAATAATGATTCGGAACTTTTTCCAATGTATGGAATCACTCAGCAGGAGTATAAATTGGAAACTAAGAATGGATTGTTTGGAAATTTAGGAGAAAGCGTTTACCTCTTCCGTATGGTAGCTAAATTGGATATTTTTCTGCACAAGGAACTGACCGACGTTATTACTTTTACCAATAATAATAATGATGTGGTAATGAAGAATGCTAAAAAGGAAGGGTATATTTCTTATCATTTGGGAGATAATTATATGAACTATAAAAACTATGGTACATATTACGATCCGGAGTCGGCAGAGAAAATGGCAAAACTTCATGGCTTATCAGCTTGGATTCCAAGCTCTCCACAACTATATAATAAGAGCTACAGCTTGACGGATTTTACCACCGAAGAGGCAGCTAAATATCCTTCCGGTAGCAAAATACAAGGATGTACTAAGCGTGTTGTTGGAAATATTTATATGCACGAATCGGGAGGATATAAAAACACTGCCGACAAGAGTCCGGTTTACTTTGAATTTACAGGAACACCAAAGCTTGGGACAGCAAAAACATACAAGCTTTATTTAGATTCGGATATACTCAGAAACTGCCACTACCAAATAGTGGTGTATCCACCGGTGGGTAATAGATTAATCTATACAATAGTTCCATGGACAGAAGTCAATTTGAATGGTAATACCAATAAGCTAAGCAAATTAAACATCTCGGCCAGTCAATTTACTATAAAAAGAAAAGTGAATAGCGAGGCAAGTATTTACGTCTGGACAGATCAAGAAACAGTAACAGTGGTAGAAACCGGTAATTGGGATAAGTTTACCTATGATGATCCTATTACTCTGAATGACGCTGCTGACGGAGGAAAAGAAGGAAAAATAACCTTCAGAGTCAAGTCGGCTTTGAGCTCAGGTACAAAATATTCTATTACTCTTAAAGCAGGTACCCTGAATAAGAAAATAGAATTAACAGGAACTAATTGATAGTTATATAAATATAAGAAATATATTAATCCGGAACCTTATGAAATTACGAATATTACAATACTTCATTCTTTTTAGCGTTTCGTTGTTAGCCTTCTCTTGTGCCGACAATGAGTTGCTTGAGAATTCAGAATCTGTATTGCCTCCCGTGCCCGAAGGCAAAGCTCGTATCAATCTGTATACGAATGTAGACTATTTTCAGAAACCTACTTCGCGGGCAGCAATCGATGAGAGTCAGATCAATAATCAGCCTTGGGTGTTTGTGTTTAGCGGTACAGCTGATACTTCTAAATTTAAGGAAGTGAAGCAAGCCAAACTTATGAATGGAAAAACAGTGGTTGAACTAAGTACATCTACCGCTGCGGTTCGCGTATTGGTTGTAGCCAATGCACCGGCTACTTTCTGGAATATTTCAACTTCAAAATCTGTTGCTTTCGATGCGTCTAATCTGGCTACTGTTCTTGCAGGAAAAAGCTATGCACAAGCTGTAAACACAATACTATACAGCCCCAAGTTGCTTGCTGCCCCTACTGCCAGTCCTTACGATGGTGGTTACCTGCCTATGTCGGGCAAATATAATTTAACATCGGTGACTGATGATTCAAATATAGGAACAACCGAATTACCAGTAGAATTAACCCGTGTAGTAGCTAAAACTACAGTAATAAATTCGCAATCAGGGTTTACTGTCGAGGGTTTAGGAGCCATCAATACCCGTGCTTGCGGACGGCTTTATCAAGAGGGGAGCACTATTCCTACCGCCTCTGTTACCGGAAAGATGAACTACATAAATAGTAGCGATGAAATTATTGCCGTTATTGATGCCGCAAATAACGTTGATAACGCACTTTATCTTTACGAAAGTGCCGCCGCCGAAGGAGTGGCCTTAATACTGAAAGGAAAACATGGCACTAACGCTTCTAAATACTACAAACTTCAATTTAAGTCGTCTGCCGATGGAAAAGTTGTAGACATCAAACGCAACCATTGGTACAAGTTTAATATCAGTTCTATATCCGAATCAACAGGCTATAAAACTGTAGGAGAAGCCATTGCCGGAAGATTTGCCAATGTAGAATTGGTCATTGAAGATATGGGCTCGCATGATATGATTGATAATGGAAAATTTTATCTAGGCGTGAGCAACTCGGAATTCATTCATTTTGGAGATGTTATAGAGAATGATGAGCTTACAGAACTTGTGACTAAAGCCATTGATCTTGAAAAGCATGTAATAACTACTGTATACACAGACGCACAAGCAGTAGGAATAACAAAAATGTCTATTTGTGCTGAGGTTGGGGGGAAATCCGTTAATACTGGAGATATAGATATAAGAATCAACGATGTTGATGGGGCATCAATAAGTTCTGATATGTCTATACCAGGAACGTCTTTTGATTTGTGCTTATTTTCCATAAAAGATTATATTGCAGAATTTAATTTAAGAATAAAAATAGAAGATACAACTGGTAGCGGATTTATAGAAAAAGTAGTTACCTGTAGCTTAAAGCCTTATTTAACTCCCAGAGGAGGAACCTACTCACTAGGAGAGGACTATATAAACGCAAAAGTAAAGGATGGCAAAGGAAATGCCAGTGCCAACTGGTTAACGCTTAGCACAAGCGATACAGGAACGGGGGTTACGGAAATTACGCATGGCGATAGTCCGAGCAGTGTTTATTTAAAGTTTACTGAGAATATCTCAACTGAGGCATTCGCTGTATTTGATAATAATATGAATGATAAATTTTATGACTGGATACGTGGTAAAAGAAGAAGAAATGCAGAAGTGTTTTTGTTTCGAGCAAATGGTAAGGGAAGAACAAAGGTAACCGCGGATCAGACTTATCTTTCTTATCAGATGGCGAATGCAGATGTTGGTAAACCTATAATTGCTTTTACTTCGAAGAATTATATAGGTGCCTTTTGGAGACATGATCAAAGAGGCGAACGATTAATTACTCTACCAGCTCGAGGAGAATCTAAAAAAGTAGGAAGAGGTGAAGCTGGAAAATGGAAAGCAAAGGTTATTAAGGGAGATTTTATTGTGCTTGATACGCAGGAATCCAGACCCGATAAAGTTGGTAGTGAAATAGGACTTTATGATGCTGAGGCTAATCTAATAAGTGGTAGTAGTAAAGAAGTTTCGGGAACCGCAGTGATGGGTAATGCTGACAACGACGGTACACCAATCTATTTTCGTATTGGGCTAACAAGTAAACTTGCAAGTGAAAACACTGAGCCCAGATATGGAATAGTTGAAATACAATATAATGATTATTCAAAAACATCTCGATTGTATATTCGTCAAGGAGAAAAACCTGTGAATAAGATTGTTTATCCTTATGTTCATCATGATGGTCGAAAACCTGGGCGCTTTTCACCTTATAATATAACAGCAACAAACGATGCAGATATACAGGCTGTTTATGATGCAGGGTTATCAGGCTTTAAACCTAGTGGAGGAGTTACTTTTACTCAATTTCCTTCTCAAATAGGATATTTGTTTAAATGGGGCGGAAAAACAGCTTACTACCCTTTTACCACCCTTCCAACTACGGGAAAATGGACGGATACTAGAGGACCAATTGACGTTGTTGGGGGGCAAGCTACTTCACATACCCCTTGTCCTACTGGATGGGTAACCACGGATTTTGGTAGAGATATTTGGCCACTAAAGGAATATGGTGCTACTACATCTGAAAAGATTATTAGTTTTACAGAATATGGATATTATGCGGATGGATATACGGATCGCCTCAAAAAGTTTAATATGGGCACATTTAATGGAATGGGCTTAGGAACTATTATTTTTTTTCCGCCGCTGTCAAAAAATGATTATAATAATCCTTCTGATCGTCAAATGGCAGCGACGTTTCTTTCTGCTCCTTCTGTGATGGTTGAACTTATACCTGATGAACCAGAAATATCCTTAGTCAGCAAATTTTATCCTGTTGTTGAAAGTTTTGATGGCCATGATCGCTTGTGGATTGCTCTTGGTGGTAGTCAACGGCCAGTCCCCCTTAATGCGTGGCATAACTCTTACAGTGGACCATCTTCTTCAGGATATAAAGGCGGTACAATGGTGTATCGTTGTGTAAAAACACCATAAACGAAACCGTTCCCGCAACTTTACCCGTTCCGGACAGTAGTTGTTCCAAGATATTCTCAGAAAGGTAAAAACCCCGTGTTCGGGCGGGGTATATAAATGCCCGAATGATGTCAACATGCCTTCGCTGTGAAGCGCGGAAATGATGTAAAATAGGTTTTTTGCTAAAGTGACCCTGCCAGGCGTGGCAGGGTTTTTGCGTTTTGGGGGAACAAAATTTTCACTCATCCCCAAACACCCGGGTCTTTTGCCTCAAAACATCCGGGTCTTTTTACCCGAAACACCTGGGTGTTTTCACGCTAAAGAAACTGTTAATCAAAACTTTATCTACCGGGCAAACACTCTCTTTTATATGTGGTAAAAAAAGAGGTGCGTTAGGTGCGTGATTGGCGCGTTAGGTGTTTTTGCTCACCTAACGCACCTTAAGTTGTTGATATATAAATAGATAAACCACAAGTGCGTTAGGTGCGTTAGGTTTTGGCATAGAATTCCCTGTATAAAAACAGTTTAGGCATGCACCGACAAAAAAACGTTAACACATTGCTTTCATCTCACAAAAAAGTATGATATTTGCAGCATGATAAGTATTGAGGTCCCCATACTAAGTTTATTAGTAAAAGGATTCATCATAGGCATTGTGGTGTCGGCACCCATGGGGCCTGTGGGAGTTCTTTGCGTTCAGCGTACCTTGAATAAAGGGCGTTGGTATGGATTTGTAACAGGGGTAGGAGCATCTATCAGCGATATAGCCTACGCACTTCTTACCGGATATGGTATGAGCTTTATTTTCGACTTTATTAGTACGAATATCTTCATCCTTCAGCTTCTTGGAAGTATTATGCTGCTCGGCTTTGGGTATTACACATTCCGGAGCAATCCGGTAAAGTCCCTTCGTCCCGCCTCAAAAAGTAAAGGTACTTATTTACATAATTTCATCACTGCCCTTCTGGTTACACTGTCTAATCCACTTATCATATTTCTTTTCATTGGTTTCTTCGCACGTTTCGCTTTTGTGCTACCGGACATTCCTATTGTAGAACAATTGTCGGGCTATTTAGGTATATTAATCGGGGCTATTACCTGGTGGTTAAGTATAACCTTCTTTGTGAACAAGGTGCGGAATAAATTCAATTTAAGAGGTATTTGGATGGTTAATCGCATTATTGGCATTATTGTTATTATAGTGGCAGTAGCAGGGGTTGTTTTTACCTTGCTCGGAGAATCTTTTTATCATAATTAATATATGTATATATCACAAAAGCTAAAGGAGAGTAGCATTGCCGAATACCTTCTTTATATGTGGCAAGTGGAGGATTTGATACGAGCCGCAGGATTGGATATGGATCGCCTTGAAGAGATGGTCGTTTCAGGGTATAAGGCAAATGATGATGAAAAGAAAGAACTGGCAAAATGGTACGAGAACCTTATTGGTATGATGCGCGAAGAGGGAGTTACTCAATCCGGGCATTTGCAGATTAATAATAATATCATCATTCACTTAACCGAATTACACCAACGCTTACTTGCTTCTCCTAAGTTTCCTTTTTACAGTGGAGCGTACTATAAGGCTTTGCCGTTTATTGTGGAGCTAAGGCAGAAAGGGAACGGAACAGATAAACCCGAAATAGAAACTTGCTTTGAAGCTCTTTACGGAATGTTGCTATTGCGTATGCAACAAAAACAGATCAGTGAAGAAACGCAGAAAGCAGTGAAAACGATAAGTGAATTGCTCTCTTTGCTGGGTACTTATTATCATAAAGATAAGGTGGGCGAATTGGAGTTGGATTAGAATATATAATAAATGGTTCGGAAATGATTGAATTTGAACCGCAGAGTTACGCAGATTAACGCAGAGTTTTTAATACAATGCTGTATAGAACTAAAATTTAATCCTCTGCGTTAATCTGCGTAACTCTGTGGTTCAATATAACTCAAACGATATAATATGAATATACTAATAACCGGTGCCAACGGACAGTTGGGAAATGAAATGCGCGTATTGTCTAAGGAATATGGACAGTACACTTATTTTTTTACTGACGTAGAAGAATTAGATATCTGTAATGAAGAAGCTGTAAATAACTTCGTTGCAGAAAACAATGTAGACGTTATTGTAAATTGTGCTGCCTATACGGCTGTGGACAATGCCGAAGATAATAAAGAACTAAGTGATAAACTAAACAATATAGCTCCCGGATATCTGGCTCGTGCAGCACAGAAACGAGGTGCTTCCATCATACAGGTTTCTACCGATTATGTGTTTGATGGAACCAATCATATCCCCTATACAGAGGATGAACCAACCTGTCCGGCTTCTGTTTATGGAACTACCAAGCTGGCAGGCGAGCAGAATGTGATGGCTCATTGCGACAAAGCCGCAGTTATCCGTACCGCCTGGTTGTATTCTACCTTTGGCAATAACTTTGTGAAAACCATGATTCGCTTGGGGCGTGAGAGAGATACCTTAGGAGTAATCTTCGATCAGATAGGTACCCCTACCTATGCACGTGATTTAGCTGCTGCTATTTTTGCCATTATAAATAAAGGTGTAGTGCGTGGTATCTATCATTTTAGTAATGAAGGAGTATGCTCTTGGTACGATTTTACCAAAGCCATTCATCGGCTCGCAGGTATTACAAGTTGCAAGGTAAATCCTCTTCATACAGCAGACTATCCAACTAAGGCAGCACGTCCTCATTATTCTGTATTAGATAAAACAAAGATCAAAGAGACTTTTGATATTGAAATTCCTCATTGGGAGGAAAGCCTTGTAAGCTTTTTTGGTTTATAGTTTATAGTTTTAAGTTTGTAGTTTGAAGTTTATAGTTTGAAGTTTCTATACAACATTATAACTCCAAACTCCAAACTCCAAACTATAAACTCATAAACTATAAACTCCAAACTCATAAACTATAAACTCATAAACTCCAAACTCAAATGACCGAAATAGAAAGAAGGCGAACCTTCGCCATCATTGCCCACCCCGATGCCGGTAAAACCACCCTGACAGAAAAGCTGTTGCTTTTTGGGGGACAAATACAGGTGGCAGGTGCCGTGAAAAGCAACAAGATAAAGAAAACAGCTACCAGCGACTGGATGGAGATCGAGAAACAACGTGGTATCTCGGTAACCACTTCCGTTATGGAGTTCGATTATAAAGACTATAAGGTAAATATCTTAGATACCCCCGGGCATCAGGACTTTGCCGAAGACACCTTCCGCACACTGACTGCCGTAGACAGTGTAATTATTGTAGTAGATGGTGCAAAAGGGGTAGAAGCACAAACACGGAAGCTGATGGAGGTTTGCCGTATGCGTAAAACCCCGGTTATTATCTATGTAAATAAGATGGACCGTGAAGGGCAAGATCCCTTCGATCTGTTGGATGAACTGGAAGAAGAACTGAAAATAGCTGTACGTCCGCTTTCCTGGCCAATTGATCAGGGGATAAGATTTAAAGGAGTGTATAATATTTACGAACGTAAATTAGACCTTTATCAATCGTCTAAACAAGTGGTTACCGAAAAAGTTGCGGTAGATATTAACAGCGAAGAATTAGATAAACAAATTGGCGAGAACCTTGCTGAGAAATTACGTTCCGATCTTGAACTGATTGACGGTGTATATCCCGAGTTTGATAAAGAAGAATACCTGAGGGGTGATTTGGCTTCTGTATTTTTCGGTTCTGCCCTGAACAACTTTGGCGTGCAGGAACTATTGGATTGTTTTGTAGAAATAGCTCCCAGTCCTCGTCCTGTGCAAGCAGAAGAACGTTTGGTGAAACCCGACGAACCTAAATTTACCGGTTTCATCTTTAAAATAACGGCCAATATCGACCCGAATCATCGTTCGTGTGTGGCTTTCTGTAAAGTATGCTCGGGTAAGTTCGAACGTAATGCACCCTACAAACACATACGGCATAATAAAACACTTCGTTTCTCGTCGCCCACCCAATTTATGGCACAACGTAAGGCGACGGTAGATGAAGCTTGGGCAGGAGATATCATCGGTTTACCCGATAGTGGTGGCACCTTTAAGATCGGCGATACCCTGACAGAGGGCGAGCTATTGCACTTTAAAGGATTACCCAGTTTCTCTCCGGAAATGTTTAAATACATAGAGAACGCCGACCCCATGAAGCAAAAGCAACTATCTAAAGGAATTGATCAGTTGATGGACGAAGGGGTAGCTCAGTTATTTGTCAACCAGTTTAATGGTCGTAAGATTATTGGTACAGTGGGGCAACTTCAATTCGAGGTTATTCAATACCGCTTGCTACATGAGTATAATGCGTCTTGCCGTTGGGAGCCGCTCAGCCTTTACAAAGCCTGTTGGATAGAAAGCGATGATCCGGCAGAACTGGAAGCTTTCAAAAAACGTAAGTATCAATATATGGCCAAAGATAAGGAGGGAAGAGATGTATTTCTTGCCGATAGCGGCTATGTGCTCCAGATGGCACAGATAGACTTTAAGAATATTAAGTTTCACTTTACGAGTGAGTTTTGATTTAGTAGTCGGTAGTTAGGAGATAGTGGTAAGTTGTACTTAAATTCTGCGCTTATATTTCCTGGCTACTATATTCTAACTACTGACTACTAACTACTGCCTTCTATCTCTTAATCTCCTTTCTTCTGACATTTTAGCTTTTTTTATTCCTTCTTTCTATCCTTTTCTTATTTATATTGCGTATTTTCAGGCGTTTTTTACATAAAAACGTCTTTCAAATATATAAATCATAATTTTATTCAAGCTATGGAGAATATGGAAACAGGATTGTTACTGATGCTCGTAGGAATGATTACCGTATTTACTATCTTATTGATAGTCATTTATTTGGGTAAGCTACTCATTGCATTAGTCAACAAGTATGCCCCTGAAGAAGTAGTGCCGGTAAAGAAGGTACAAAGTACATCAACGTCTATACCTCCGCATATATTGGCGGCTATTACAGCAGCGGTAAATGTGGTGACGCATAATAAAGGTAAAGTAGTAAAGGTAGAAAGAAAGAATTAATCCAATAGATTTAGTACAAGAACATGAAAAAAGAAGTAAAGTTCAGTTTGGTTTTCAGGGATATGTGGCAGTCGGCCGGTAAGTATGTGCCCCGTGTAGATCAACTGGTAAAAGTAGCTCCGGCTATTATCGAGATGGGTTGTTTTGCCCGTGTGGAAACAAATGGCGGAGGATTTGAACAAGTAAATTTATTGTTTGGCGAGAACCCCAATAAAGCTGTGCGCGAGTGGACGAAACCTTTCCATGAAGCAGGCATTCAGACACACATGTTAGATCGTGCATTAAACGGATTGCGTATGAGCCCCGTACCTGCCGATGTGCGTAAGTTGTTTTATAAAGTAAAGAAAGTACAAGGAACAGATATTACCCGTACGTTTTGTGGATTGAATGATGTGAGAAACATTATTCCCTCTATTAAATATGCCAAAGCAGCCGGAATGATTTCGCAATGTGCCCTGAGTATTACACATTCGCCTATTCATACGGTAGAGTATTATACCAATATGGCGTTGGAGTTGATAAAAGAAGGAGCAGACGAAATCTGTATCAAAGATATGGCAGGCATCGGTCGCCCGGTTTCTTTGGGAAAGATTGTGGCGAATATAAAGAAAGCACATCCCGAAATTCCTATTCAATATCACAGTCATGCAGGTCCCGGTTTTAATATGGCTTCTATTCTGGAAGTTTGCGAAGCCGGTTGCGATTATGTAGACGTAGGTATGGAACCACTTTCATGGGGTACCGGACATGCAGATGTTATCAGCGTGCAAGCCATGCTGAAAGATGCCGGATTCCAAGTACCCGAAATCAATATGGAAGCATATATGAAAGTACGTGCTATGGTACAAGAATTTATGGATGACTTCCTCGGACTTTATATCAGCCCAAAGAATCGTTTGATGAATTCTCTGTTGATAGGTCCGGGACTGCCCGGCGGAATGATGGGTAGTTTAATGGCCGATTTGGAATCGAATCTTGAATCTATCAATAAATACAAAGCAAAACGCAATCTGCCTTTTATGACGCAAGATCAATTGCTCATTAAACTGTTCGATGAAGTAGCTTATGTATGGCCCCGTGTTGGTTATCCTCCATTGGTTACCCCTTTCAGTCAGTATGTAAAGAATCTGGCCATGATGAATGTAATTGCCATGGAGAAAGGCAAAGAACGCTGGGGTATGATTGCCGATGACATCTGGGATATGATTCTGGGTAGAGCCGGACGCTTACCGGGAACACTTGCGCCGGAAATTATAGAGAAAGCCGAACGCGAAGGACGTAAATTCTTTGATGGAGATCCGCAAGATAATTATCCGGATGCACTCGACAAGTATCGTAAAATGATGAAAGAGAATAAATGGGATCTTGGCGAAGATGATGAAGAACTATTCGAATATGCTATGCATCCTGCTCAATACGAAGCCTACAAAAGCGGTAAAGCGAAAGAAGACTTCCTGGCCGATGTAGCTAAGAAGAAAGCAGAAAGAGATAAATCTCCAATGGACGACGCCAAACCCAAAAAGCTGACCGTTCAGGTAGATGGACAATCATATTCTGTAACTGTGGCCTACGGAGAGGCTGATTTACCGAAAGAGGATGCTGCTGCTCCTGTAGTTTCCGGAGAAGGAAAAGATGTACTTTCACCATTGGAAGGCAAATTCTTCTTGACGAAAGATACTTCCGAAGCTCCACTGAAAGTAGGTGATGTTGTGAAAGAAGCAGATGTGATTTGCTATGTGGAAGCAATGAAAACTTATAATGCAATCCGTGCGGAATTTGGAGGAACAGTAACTGCCATCTTAGTAAATAATGGAGATGCTGTTTCTGAAGATGACGTATTAATGAAGATACAGTAATGAAGGAAATATTAGAGAATTTATACAATATGACTGCTTTCAGTAATATTATTGCTGAACCGCAGTTTCTGATAATGTATCTGATTGCTTTCGTCTTACTTTATCTGGGCATCAAGAAACAGTATGAACCTCTTTTGCTGGTTCCTATTGCTTTTGGGGTGTTGTTGGCTAACTTCCCGGGTGGAGAGATGGGCATAATTCAGGCCAATGAGGCAGGAAATGTACTAATCAAAGGTGTAGAGAAGAATATTTGGGAGATGCCTCTCCATGATATTGCTCATGAAATGGGGTTGATGAACTTTCTCTACTATATGCTGATTAAAACAGGATTCCTTCCTCCGATAATCTTTATGGGGGTAGGGGCGTTGACCGACTTTGGTCCGATGTTGCGTAACCTGCGTTTGTCTATTTTTGGAGCGGCTGCCCAGTTGGGCATCTTTACGGTGTTGCTGGTAGCTATATTGATGGGCTTTACTCCTAAGGAGGCAGCTTCATTAGGAATTATTGGTGGTGCAGATGGACCAACAGCTATTTTTACTACCATTAAACTGGCCCCTCATTTATTAGGACCGATTGCTATTGCGGCTTATTCATATATGGCATTGGTTCCGGTAATCATTCCTTTGGTAGTAAAGCTCTTCTGTACAAAGAAAGAACTTTGTATCAATATGAAAGAGGAAGAAAAGAAATTTCCTTCTAAAACCGAGTTCAAGAATATGCGTGTATTGAAGATTATCTTCCCGATAGCAGTTACTACAGTTGTAGCCTTATTTGTGCCTAGTGCTGTTCCTTTGGTGGGTATGTTGATGTTTGGTAACCTGGTGAAAGAAATAGGAACCAATACTTTCAGACTATTTGATGCTGCCTCCAACAGCATAATGAATGCTGCAACTATTTTCTTGGGGCTCTGCGTGGGTGCTACTATGACTACCGAGGCTTTCCTAAACTGGACTACCATTGGTATTGTGGTAGGAGGTTTCCTTGCATTTGCTATTTCCATTGCGGGAGGAATATTCTTTGTGAAGTTCTTCAATCTATTTACCAAGAAGAAAATCAATCCATTGATTGGAGCAACAGGGCTGAGTGCTGTACCTATGGCGAGCCGTGTAGCAAATGAAATCGCATTAAAGTATGATTCTAAAAACCATGTATTGCAATATTGTATGGCAAGTAACATCTCGGGTGTTATTGGGTCGGCAGTTGCGGCAGGCGTATTGATTTCTTTCTTAGGATAAACAAACCCTTACAATAAAAAATAACCCGGATATTGCAGAACAAAATATCCGGGTATTTTCTTGAAAAGCTTTGAGAGAGAGAAACTAAAATAAGGTTTAGATTAACTGTACTAACTTAAAAAAATCCTAATAATCTATTGGTGAAAATCTTATGTCTTAATCTTATAATGCAAATATAAGGAGGGTGATTTCCCTAAAGATGTATTTTTCCCTAATAGGTAATAGGGAAATCCCTATAAATACAAAAGAGGGAATTCAATAATGAACTCCCTCTTTTTGTATCTGTCTTTATATAGTGGACTGATTACTTCTTATTACGGTTTCCGTAACGGCTCATGAACTTATCAACACGTCCTGCTGTATCTACCAATTTAGACTTACCAGTGTAGAAAGGGTGAGAAGTACTAGAGATTTCAAGCTTTACCAATGGATAAGTTTCGCCTTCAAACTCAATAGTTTCTTTTGTATTAACAGTTGATTGTGACAAAAACACATCTCCGTTTGACATGTCTTTAAATACTACCGGACGATAGTTTTCAGGATGAATACCTTTTTTCATTTCAGAATATATTCTTTTAATTATTATTTCGTTTACTATTTGGTAAGAATAGTGTAATGGTCTTTTTCAGAGCGCAAAGATAACACTTTTGTTTTGAACCGAAAAAAAAGAGAAGTAAAAAAACGCAGTCTCCGTTTTTTTTTAGAACTTTGTTGGATGTAAATCAGTGAATTAATGAAGTGTTTATGAAAAAATGGATTATTCTTGGTTGTGTATTGCTGCTGTTTTGCGTGTGTACTTCCGTACGGCATACACAAAAAACAAAAGGATTATATAGTATAGCATTTTATAATGTGGAAAACTTGTTCGATACCGTGCCCGATCCGGGGAAGAATGATGCCGAATATCTTCCTTACGGAACGAAAGAATGGAATACTGAAAAGTATACCGCTAAGCTAAAGAAAATTGCGCAAGTTTTAAGCGAACTGGGACGGGATAAAACTTCCCAAGGTCCTGCCGTAATTGGGTTGGCAGAGGTAGAGAATATATATGCACTTCATGATTTGGTGCGCGAACCTGCCATTGCCGATATTCATTACGGAATTGTGCATTATGAGGGAGAAGACCGCAGAGGCATTGATTGTGCGTTATTATATGATCCCAAACAATTTAAGCCGGAGCAAACTGTATTGATTCCTCATAAATATCAAAATAATGATACCACTCATTTAACGCGTGGCTTTTTGTTGGTTAAAGGAAAGTTAGCCAAAGAAGAGGTTTGTTTCATAGTGAATCATTGGCCTTCTCGTGGAGCAGCAGCACCTGCCCGTATTTGGGCGGCCGGACAGGTAAGGGTTATTACTGATTCATTGACTATTGCTCATCCCAAACTTAACATTATGGTAATGGGAGATATGAATGATGATCCGATGGATGAAAGCATGACTACCGCATTAGGAGCCAGAAAATATAAGGATGAAGTAGGTAAAGGCGATTTCTACAACCCCTGGTGGGAAACCCTGGAGGATAAAGGCATAGGAACCTTACTTTATAGAGGTAAGTGGAATCTTTTTGATCAGATAGTGTTGTCTTCTACCTTATTAAATAATGAAGGATTGAAATTCGATTCACATGAAGTGTTCTTACGTGATTACCTGATTCAGCAGGGTGGAAAGTATAAAGGCTCTCCACTTCGTACCCATGGTGGTAAAGAATGGCTGAATGGATATAGCGATCATTTACCTACGATTGTTTATTTGAGGAAGTGATAAAAGTAATGTCTGCAGAAATTGTTTTGCAACCTCTGCTTTACAATTCGATCGAAAAAAACATTATTCTTACTTCTTTTGTATAAAAAAGACCCTGAATGCTTGCTAAAATATGTAGTTAGTCCTCCTGTTTCAAACAATAATGTGTACTTTTGCGGTGAGTTTTCAAATTCACTAACAATAAATAATAAGAAAAAATGATTGGTTACAAAGAACTAGGCCTCGTAAACACGAAAGAGATGTTTGCCAAAGCAATTAAAGGCGGATATGCAATTCCAGCTTTTAACTTCAATAATATGGAACAGCTGCAAGCTATTGTTCAAGCTGCTGCCGAAACTAAATCTCCGGTAATTCTTCAAGTGTCAAAAGGTGCACGTAACTATGCAAACCAAACTTTGCTTCGTTATATGGCAGAAGGCGCTGTGGCTTATGCTAAGGAGTTGGGTTGGAACAATCCGGAAATCGTACTTCACCTCGACCATGGTGATTCTTTCGAAACATGTAAATCATGTATCGACATGGGATTCTCTTCAGTAATGATCGACGGTTCTCATCTTCCTTACGATGAAAATGTAGCTCTTACTAAGAAAGTAGTAGAATACGCTCATCAATTTGATGTAACAGTAGAAGGCGAATTAGGTGTATTGGCAGGCGTTGAAGATGATGTAGTAGCTGAACACCATACATATACTAAACCCGAAGAAGTAGTAGACTTCGTAACTAAAACAGGATGCGACAGTTTGGCAATCTCTATCGGTACTTCTCATGGAGCTAATAAATTCAAACCGGAACAATGTACTCGTAATGCAGAAGGTGTATTGGTTCCTCCTCCATTGCGTTTCGATGTATTGGAAGGTGTTGAGAAAGAACTTCCCGGATTCCCTATCGTTCTTCATGGAGCATCTTCAGTTCCACAAGAAGAAGTGGCTACTATCAATAAATACGGTGGTGCATTGAAAGATGCTATCGGTATTCCTGAAGAGCAACTTCGCAAAGCTGCTGCTTCAGCAGTATGCAAAATCAATATCGACTCTGACAGCCGTTTGGCTATGACTGCTGCTGTACGCGAAGTATTTGCTACTCAACCAGCTGAGTTCGACCCACGTAAATACTTAGGTCCTGCTCGCGAAAACATGAAGAAGCTTTATAAACATAAGATAGAAGACGTACTTGGTTCAGCCGGTAAGGCAGAATAAGTTTCTCTCATATTTTCAATTTTAAATAATAAAAGAGGAATATCTGTGACGGATGCTCCTCTTTTTATTTGTGTATGCAGGAAAATACAACTCCGATTCCTTTGTACATTTAAGCTAAGTCGCTACTTTTGTGCACCAATGTTTTATAGAAATTTATTATGAGAGGCACAAATAAATTATTGCGGCTACTATTGCTATTATTAGCATGTTATGGAGGGGGAAATCAGCTACAAGCGTATGGGCTGAAACAATTAACAGTGAAAGACGGTTTGTCCGATTCACAAGTTTTTTCTGTCTGTCAGGATCGTGACGGATTTATATGGCTTGGCTCCAAAAAGGGGCTGGACCGTTTTGATGGATTGGATATGCATCATATTGTATGCGATTCTGTATCTAACTTCTTGGCTAACACCATTATTGGTACTACTTTTGAAGCTGAAAGCCGTATCTTTTGGATACAGACGGATGCTGGGTTAGTTCGTTATGATTATGACCAACGAAAAGCAACTGTATTCGATGAATTCAACCTAAACAGTTGGGTGACTAAAGGACCCGGTGATGAAATTTATGTGGTTAAAGAAGAAGACTACGTTCATTATTATCAGCCTGAAACGAATAACTTTATCAAAGTACCTGCCAGAGGGCTGAGAACCGAAGGTATTCAGGATGTATTTGTAGGACCTTCTAATACATTATGGGTATTCTCTGAAATTCCCGGCAGTCACCGCAGTTATACAATAGAGGAAGATGAGAAAGGCATTAAATTGGTTTCTCAAAACTACTTTCGCCATCAGAATCCCTTGTTGTGGTGCTTCCACGGCGAGGATGAGGTTTACTTTGTAGACGAAACCTTTACTTTGTACGAATATCATTTATCCGACAAAACCAAACACTACATTCTGGATCTGCGTGCTGAAGTTGCAAGACGAGGAGATATATCGAGTATAATCAAGCATAAGGGCGATTTTTTTGTAGGGTTTGATACAGATGGTGTATTGCGTATCAGATATTTGAGCGATCAGAGAGAAAAATATCAAATTGAAACAATTGCGCTTTCTGTCGGGGTATCTTGCTTGTTGGAGGATAAAAACCAAGACATCGTTTGGATAGGAACACACGCGGACGGAGTGTATATGTATTATCAGGAACCGGCTTCTTTAGGTGGAATATTGTTTGCCGATTTTAATACTACTGTAGCACATTCGGCTACCACTTTCTTTTTAGATAAAAATCAAACCTTATGGATGGGTACACGCGGCAGCGGAATGGTAGGAATTCCCGGGTTTAATGATGAATGGATAGACGTTCGTCGTACAGAGTCGCTTTCTGTGGGCAACAGTTTGCTGGGTAGCCCGAATGTAAATACAATCGCCCATAGTCATAAAAACCTTTTCTGGATTGGCCATGATAACGGATTGAACTATTATTCGTATTCCGAACGCCGGATTAAGACACTTAATATGATGGCAGACGGAAAACCGCTTCGTTATGTACAGTCGGTATGCGAATTGAACGATACCACTTTATGGATTGCCACAGCCGGAGAAGGAATTGTAAAAGCAAGAATTTCCGGGACTGTTGATGCTCCTTTGGTAACCTCGGCCAAACGTTTGATGCCGGGAAGCGAGTCGGGAGAGCCTGCTCACTTCAATGTAATATACAAAGAGAATGAACAGACGATATGGGTTGGCGGACAAGGCAAGAATGTGTATAAGATAGATTCAGCTTCTGAAAGAGTAGAACCTACTGCCCTGGAAAAAGGTAAGCAACAAATAAACCATGTATATACCATTCTGAAAACAGACAATGCTATGTGGTTTGGAGGTGATGGAGGCTTTGCCCGGTTATCCGGAAGCAGCTTGAATGTATATACTCAAGAGAGCGGATTCCTGCATGATTATGTATATAGCATCATGGAAGACAATAATAGTGATCTTTGGCTGACTACCGAGCGTGGAGTAGTGAGATTTGATGTGAAGAAAAACAGCTTCGCTTTGTGTCGTCAATCCGAAGGCAAAACAGTAACAAACTTTTCACCCAATGCCTGCTATAAATTGCCTGATGGGAATATGATCTTGTTAGGGGGTAGCAATGGCTTTGTAACCATCAACGATCGGGAATTGAATTTATCGGATGATTATTCTCCTCAAGTATTATTCACCGGTTTATCTATTTTCGGACAAGAAAAGAATCTTGCTAAATATCTTGAAAAGAAAAGAAGAAAAGAAACCATTCGTTTGAATGAAGATCAGAATGTATTTGCTGTATCATTTGTTGCCACAGATTATTTATATGGAAAGGATTATACCTATTATTATAAATTGGATGAGAAAAGCGATTCATGGATCGAAAACGGTACTTCCAATTTAGGTATATTTACTTATCTGCCATCCGGAAATTATACTCTTTCGGTGAAGTATCGCAATAATGTGTCGGGTAAAGAAAGTAAGGTCTTCTCTGTTGGGGTATATATTCCTTCTCCATGGTATGCTACTTGGTGGGCTTATTTACTTTACATTATTGTAGGTGTTGGTATTGTTTATCTGATCCGTTGGATTGTAAAACGGAAACATCAGAAGGAAATCCAACAATTGAAAGCTTCTTATGAAAGTGGAAGGGTAGAGCCGGAAGTTGAAGAGTAACGCATAATAATAGAATAGCGAAGTGAACATAGAGTCACGAAAACACAGAGAGCATATTAACGCCTTTGTGTTTTCGTGACTTATTTTTTATTGCATAGTATTCGTCTTCTAAATTTTCCGCATAAAACTTAAAAGAAGTACTTGAAACGTTATAGAATGTCTATATGCGTAGTGTAAAATCGTTTATTTAATAAAAAAGGTAAATGAATGTTGTAAGCATCCAAAAGAAATTGTTCCTTTGCCCCGATTTAATTTAAACAACAACAAACATGAAAAAAACTTTGATTATGCTGGCTATTGCCGGCACATCTATTACTTCAGTGTGTGCACAAAATTCTAGTGATTTCAACAAAACTTCGGACAAGTACCAAGTATTAACAAACCGTTTTAAAGACAATTGGTTTATTTCTGTAGGAGGTGGTGCTTCTATGTTAATGGGTAACCAAGATGTAAAAGGTAGCTTTGGCGACCGCATCAGCCCAACATTGAACGTAGGCGTAGGTAAATGGTTTACTCCCGGTTTAGGATTGCGTTTGCAATACAGTGGTTTAAAAGCTTATGGCTATACTCCTGATGCAAGTAATGAGTATGTACGCTATCAATCTGAATCAATGTATAAGCAAAAAATCAGCTATGGAAATCTTCATGGTGATGTATTATTCAACCTAAATTCTCTTTTCGGTGGATACAATCCGGATCGTGTTTACGAAATTATTCCTTATGTAGGTGCAGGGCTTACTCACACTTATTCGGGAGATAAAACTCAAGCTTTTGCTGTAAATGCAGGTATCATCAATCGTTTCCGTTTGGGCAATGCATTAGATTTAAACTTGGAATTGAGCGCTATGGGCGTAGAAAACAAGTTCGATAAAGAAGTCGGTGGTAAGAAAGACTTCGACGGTGTGGTATCGGCAACCTTAGGTTTGACCTACAAGTTTAAAGCACGCGGATTTAAGAAACCACAAGCACAACGCCAATTGATTTCTGAAGCAGAATTGGCCAATATCCGTTCTAAAATGGGTTCTTTGGCTTCCGAAAACGCAAAGCTGAAACAAGACTTGGCGGCCAAGCCTACTACTGTAATAAAGGAAGTAGAGAAAGAAAGTGGTGTTCCTCAAATTGCTCCACGTTCGGTATTCTTTAATATTGGTTCTTCAACAGTTTCTCAACAAGAATTGGTGAACCTTGGTTTCCTTGCAGACCAAATGAAAGAGTTCCCTAACCTGAAATTCAAATTGGTGGGTTATGCAGATGCTGCTACCGGAACTGCTGAGAAAAACAAAGCATTAAGTCTTAAACGTGCACAAGCTGTAGTAGATGCATTGGCTACTACTTACGGAATTGAACGTAGCCGCATGACTGTAGATGCAGCAGGTGGTATTGATAAATTTGCTAAAGACAAAGTGTATTTGAATCGTATGGTACAAATTGAAGTAGCAAAATAATCTGCTTACAATTACAGCACACATATCAGAGGAGGGTTAATGGCTCTCCTCTTTTTTTGCTACCTGTGATAGATGCGTATGATGCTTCTTATGCCAGCTTTTGCCACGGCCGCGGCAAAGTTTTGTCACGGCCGTGGTCAAATCTTGTTGCGGCCGCAGCAGAATCTTGTTGCGGCCGTGGAAAAACCTCGTTGCGGCCGTAGCAAAATCTTGCTAAAGCAATCAAAAAAATACTGTAGGGGAATTTATTCAACGAAGATTGGGTAAAATCGGTTAGTTGATGTTATATTTGCCATTAAACAGAAAAGAATAGCGCACAATGAAAGACAAACTACTTGAGTTTATAGAGAATCAAGACAGAAATGGTATGATAACCTTTTTGCAAGCGCTTACCATAGAGGAAAGAAGAAGCTTAGTACCTGAAATAGAGCAATACGACCAACTGTATGACGACGACAAAGAAAAGAAGCGCGCGCCCGGAGCGTGGGATAAAAGAGCCGTTAATAATATAGCTGCTTTTGTTTGCTTTCCTCCTGCCGAAGCAAAAAAAATATGGCGATGGAGGATGCCTAAACCGGAAGAATTAGACAAAATACTGCCTTGGTATTGCCCGAAAGATTTTGGCGACTATCAATTCCTTCGCTCTTATGAGTATCTGATTAAATGGGAACAGGCCGGATATCTATCCTTAACAGAAGAGGAGATATTGTTCACGCTTCCTGCGAGCATATTAAAACCTATACCCGGAAATCGTGGCAGGCACTATACGCTGGAGGCTATTGAAAAATACCCTATTACATTAGACGAACATATTTGGTATCTGTTTTATGCTCCTTCTAATGTGGATTGGGCAGACAAATGGCTGGCCGATAATAAAGATAAAAAAGAAACTAAAGGCAACTGGTGCGATACCTTTATTAAATATACTTCCGAAGGACGAATTGATCGTATGCGAGTGCTTCGTGAAAGTTTGCAGACAGCCAACCGCAATTTCAATAAAACGCAAACCGGCTGGTTTGTTGATTTGTTTATGGCTTTAGAGCCAACCCAAGAAGAATTATTGAATCTTCAGGACGAACTTTTTAGTGCACTAACCAGCGTATGGTCTAAACCCGTGAGCAATACAATGAAGTTGCTGAAGAAGCTGGCAGCAGATCAAAATTTCCGTATCAACGGATTCTTGCCATCATTGCCCATATTGCTTAGCTCGGAAGTAAAATCGGTGGTAACTACTACATTGGCAGTGCTCGAAGTTCTTTTGAAGAAACACAAAGGGCATCAAACAGAAATAAGTATAAACCTCTGCACCGCTTTTCTGACAAAAGATGAGGCTGTTCAAAAAAAAGCAGGCGAACTATTGGTGAAGTATGCCCAACCCACTCCGGAACTAAAAGATTTGCTCGCCACTTACGTTGAACATCTTTTAATGAATACTCGCACGCTACTCAAGAACTATCTGCCAGACACAGAACAAGCGGTGGCACTTACACCCGAAGAACCAATTATCGAACTTCGGAAACTAATTAGTGATGAAAATAAAATTCCGGAACTGAAATCGGTAGAAGATTTTGCTTTCTTTCTTGGTCAGGCAATCGACCTGTCGGAGCCCTTTCATTTCGACCATTTACTGAACAACCTGATTGTATGGGGCAATGAAATAAAGGAGGAAGAATTGGTGTTGTTGGAACCCATATTTCAGAAAGTGTATAAAACTCTTGGTAAATGGGAAAGCCCCAAACTCGACGGAATGGCTCATATTGCATTAACCAATTATGGTGATTATCTGATACAGAAGTTTTCCGGAAAGCTAACTAAGTTGGCAAAGATGAAAGAGAAATATGCGGCAATTGAGCTAAAAAGAGCACAAAACAGTAAAAACTATAAAAAGCGAGCGGTGAATATCGAAGAGCGAGATGTAAGTATCTACCTGAAAGGTTTTCATCAGATAGCCATCGAAGCTGTTGACAGAATAAAGAAACAGCATAAATTGCCTTTACTGTCTACTCCCACCCATTTGCCTGTTTGGATAGATGCTTCAGTGCTGGTAGAGAGATTGGTTATGTATCAGCAGCAACATATTGCTCCTGTCGATATGGATATGCAGTTAGCCATACAGCGCTGTGCATTAGAAGAAACCGGAGAAGCACTGCAAAAGGCTCGCAAACAGCTATCCGGTGAGTTGAAAGAATTAATGATCTTTCTTTTAGATACTTCCGCAATTCCTCAAGGAGCTTTCGCACATCTGGCTTGGTGGGCTACGGTGGCTCTTACTCGTTTGTCTTCTCAGATATCAACCAAGCTGCAAGAGTCCGAATACAAACGAATCCCTCAGGAGTGTTTTACCGGAAATTATCAATGGGTTGTTTTTATGGAAGATTATATGACCTATGAATATAATCCGGAGATAAGAGGTTACGATAGCTATCCGGCACAAAGAGCAAAAGTAGGAATGAATACTCCCAAATGTGAATATAATGAAGATGAGCATCCGCTATTTTATGAATATCTTCTACAAGATAGCATACAAAGTGAACCTGTTGATTTCCTTTTTGGAGCTATTCCCAATAATCCGGATATGCTATTAAGCCAACTGACAACCTACTTTGCCAATTGCGATATGTGGGGGGTGGGAGAGCAGCATATAGCATTTCAGGTGGCACGTGTACTGCAAGAATCAAATACTCCTTTCCGCGAGATGCATTATTTTTCCTTTGCCTGTTTATTATTGGGCAAAGCTAAAACCTGTCAGGATTATGCTTTCAGCATTTGGCTGGAAAAAGTATCTGCCGATACGCTCGATTCTTGCAAATTAGGAAAAGTCTTGGGCAAACTCGAATCGTTAGAGCTATTTCCTTTGAAAAGACTTACCGATTTAATGACTGCCAGTATGCTGAGAGTAAGCGATAAACATAACAAAGCGCTATTCTCAATGATTGAATCTTTATTGGCCGAACTTAAACCACAACCAATAAAGAACTTAAAGAAACTGCTGGAAATATACAAAGAGTTGTTGGCACTGACAAAAGAAAAACCTGGTGCAGAGACCATTAAGCAATTAAACATTTGGACATTCGAGTCCAACTTAAAGAAAGTAATTAAACAAATACTCAAATAAAGAATAAACATGGAAGATTTACTTACCTATCAATATGCAATGCCCTCCAGTCTTGTTAAAAAAGGAAATGCGGAGGAACTGTTTTTAGCTAAATATAGCGAAATTCAAAAGAATACCGATGCTCCCTGTTTCTTTTGGGGGAATGTGAAGAATCCGTTTATCATGGCTCGTTGCCTGATAACCTTGTCGAACATCGTGAAATCCAGTTTCAATATGTCTCCTTTCCAAATGGCTTTATTGAAAGACCCTATTGTTACTGCCGGTAATAGTTGTGTTCGTTTCGAAGGCTTTTCACATTGTGCCGGAGTTTATGCACGTGTGGATGTTCTTCCGGATGGACTGGATGGTGAATTCCTCGAAAATGGAACCACTAATGTTGACTTTAACCAACCAATGCTTATGGCTTTGGGGGGTATCCGGCAGAATGAGAATGTATTGCTTTCCATTGGTCAGAAAGAGGTCGGTCTTCATCTGGAAGGTGAGAAAGTGATAGAACGTAAAGTACCTTTGCCAACCAAATGGATTAAAGGATTAAGCACAGTTCAAATATATCTGTCCAAGGCGGAGCGAGTACATACTTTTAATAAGATACAGACTCAACAACTTTTCCGCGGTATCCCTAAAGGGCAAGTGAAGAACGACTATTACTTAGTGGTTCGGGGTAATACGCCCATGTTTACACCGGTAAAATCGCTTAATGCCATTTGTGTGGGTGGTTTGCATCGGTTACGTTTGCTGGAACCCTTATTGCCTTATATAGATAAGATGCAGGTATTTCCGCATCCTACCATGCAATCTACTACTTGGCAGCTTTATTTCGGTGATGTCCGTTTTAGCTTTTCCCTTTCTCGTGATGCTTGGCGAGGGTTCTCGGGCGAGGGTGCTGCATTAGAGGCACTGATTAATGATGTTTCCGACGAATGGATTGATGCGCTCGATAAGTACGCATACGCCAATCAGGCTTTCAACCCCACCTTGTTTGCTATTGAAGAGGATATGGCCTTTGATACGGTTGATAACCTAACCGCACGACTGGCAGCGATGGGATTGCTTGGCTTTGATCTGGATGAGAATAGGTTTTTCTATCGTCGTTTGCCGTTTAAGCTGAACCGCATTATGAGTTTAAATCCCCGAATGAAAGGAGCCAATAAACTGATAGAAGATGGTAAAATAGAAATCATCAGTCAAACAAAAGGTAGGGTAGAGGCTCGTGTAGAAGGGAGTGGAGTACGCCATACCGTGATTCTGGACGAGAAAGGAGAAAGGTGTACTTGCGAATGGTATAGTAAATATCAGGGAGAGAGAGGGCTTTGTAAGCATGTATTGGCGGTGAAGAAGCTAACTAAATAACTAAAAAAACGAGAATGTGTCAAAAGTCCCAATTAATGATAAAATACGATTTGAACACAGAGACACAAAGGCACAGAGTCTCTCATTTTTAGTGAGTTAATTCTCTGTGCCTCCGTTTCTCTGTGTTCAAATCATAAATAATATCATTTTGACACACCTCCGGATAGAAGAAAGAAAATTTTATTTCTTAAGTGCTTTATCAGCTCCTACATCTATTCCTTTCCAGGCTTTTAGATTAGTCCATTCAGTGAAAGGATCACTCCAAAAAGGATCATCGGCCGGTAAGCCCAGCGGAAGCAGCCCCATTGAACATAGGTAAATACTTCCTGTGTTTATATAAGATTCCGACATGTTGATCTGGGAACCGGAAAAACCAATTCTTAACCAACCATTTTCATCAAATGTATCTTTAGATTTTGTTTGATTACGAATAACTGCTGTGAGTGCACAGCGTACTTGTGCCGGGGTTACCTTTTGGGGTAGAATTCCTTGCAAGGCAGCTTGTGCCAACGCATGAAATGCTCCGAAGCGATATACAATGGAACGACCTACTGCCGGATATGTACCTTCGGGAGAAATCTGGCGTTCCAGTTGTTCGGCATAACGAGTGTGGCGTGCTAACTGAAGAGGAAGAAAAGCAGCATCCTCCAGGTTATGTTTTTTCATAATCCGCAGTACATCAGTCAGCATTGGGTGAATAACAAAACTATTGTAATAGTCCATGTGAAATGCAGGACCATCGCCATACTGTGCATCACCTTTGTACCATTCGTCTCTAAAGCGTACAACACCATTTGTTAACCGTTCCATGTCACACTCTCCTGTGAATTCCAGGATGGCGGCTTCTACCGTGGAGGCAAATAATAGCCAGTTGTTTTGCCAGGGGGGAATAACACGTGTACGTTTTAGTTCGGTAATCATTCGTTCTTTAGACTCTTCATCTAAGTTACCCCAAAGTTGTTTGGGGGCTCTTAATAGTCCTTGTGCCAGAAAAGCTGCATCTACCAATGGCTGATAAGCCCGGTTATCGAATACCAGATAATCTTTGGCTTCCGGATTAACCGCATTTTTAAGCCCGTTAACAGCTAATTCGATATATTTTTCGCGCAACTTGCCTTCATCTGTATTGTCCGGACCTAATTCTAACCAGGGAGCCATTCCGCAAAGCAAGCGTCCAACAGCTTCCAGATAAGATACCTGCATACGCAGTGTGTCTTTAGACAAAGATTCAAAAGGCATGTTTTGCTTCAGTTGGTCGTTAGCCAGATTAGTCAGTACAGGGTCGGCAATATTTGCCATTGTATTTACCCAGAAAGCACGATCTTCTGCTCCGGTAGGCGGTGTGTCGTTTACCGGAGTAGTTTGGCAAGCCATCAAAATGCATACAATGCACAGAAAAGCAATACTCTTTCTCATCTTTCTATTAGATTAACTTTTTAAGTCGTAGCAATGCTTCTACAAAATAGTAATCTGCATAAGAGAGAGGTACATCTACTTCGCTATTGCCCGGAAGGTGTCCGGTGCTGTGCATAAGTACGAAGTTATTATTTGTACCCGGTTCGGCCAGATATACAGGAGAAGCTAAAGAACGAATCTGGTCAATAGCATAGTTCAGGTATTGCTTGCTTTGAGCAGTTTTATCTAATTGAGACAGTTCGATCAATGCCGATGCTATGATAGCAGCCGATGAAGCATCTCTTACTGTATTTGGAATGTCGGGTGCATTGAAATCCCAATAAGGAACTTTATCTTCCGGCATATTGGGGTGATTCATAATAAATTCAGCAACCTTTTTAGCGTGTTCCAAATAAGCATTGTCGCCAGTTTCACGAGCCATCATGGTATAACCATAAACCGCCCATGCTTGTCCGCGTGCCCAAGCCGATTCATCTGCATATCCCTGATGAGTGTTCTTAGCATGTGGAAGTCCGGTAATTGTATCATAAGAAATTACATGATAAGAGCTGTAATCCGGACGGAAGTGGTGTTCCATAGTCTTTTTTGCGTGACTATTTATCATATCTGAATAAAATGAATCTCCGGTTTCTTTAGCAATAAAAGAAAGGAATTCCAAATTCATCATATTATCTATAATAACAGGATATTGCCATTTATCTTTGTTGAAATCCCAAGAACGGATAAGTCCTATTTCGGGTCTGTAGCGAGTGGCCAAAGATTTAGCTCCGGTAGTCATTACATCCAAATAATGTGGATTCTTGGTTAGTCGGAAGCCATTTCCAAAGCTGCAATAGAGCATAAAGCCCACATCGTGGTTGTTTGTAACGTTTTTAGCCGGTTCTACACGACTGGTGTACATCTCGGCATATTTTTTTAGTTCCGCTGTAGGGTTGTTTTCGTAGAGGTACCATAGCTCTCCCGGGAAAAATCCGCTACACCACCAAGAGTAATTACTGGTTTTTAGTTTTCCATCTTTGTTTGTAGTGGTAGGTAGTCTGCCTTCCTGATCTTCTAAAGCCTTGGCCATAAGTATAGACTGTTGGGTGGCTACATCCAAAGAACGATTAATAACATCGGAAAGAGGTTCCTGTTTGTTTGATTGACAAGCACAAGTGCATGTTAAGAGTCCTGCAAAGAGGAGAATTGATTTAAATGTTTTTCTCATTGATAATTGGGATGTTAAGTTTGGGAGACAAAGATAGGAGTTTTTAAGGAGATTATCTAAAAAATAAAGGCTACTCGTTTGAGCAGCCTTTATTTTTAGGTATGATTTCTTATTGCGGCATATACCAACGTGGGTCACCACATGATCTTTTTTCTGAGAAATTGGAATCTTTAATAGTAAAGTCTCCGTTTTCAGGGTCAGTGAAAAGAGTTGTTTCTGAGTCAGAGTATTCACTTAGTCCACTAATGTGGTTACTACCGCTAACCCAATCACTTGTTCTATAACAATTATCTACAGAAACAGTAGCCTTGCTTCTAATTCCTTTTACACTGGTTCCTCCCATACTTCCAAAAATTACATTTTTTAGGGAAATGGTATTTGGACCAGTTGTGGTATTACCTGCGTCTAATATGTAATCACCGGTTCCAGGAGCTTTACTAAAGGTACAATTTTCTATAGCTACACTTGTAAAGTCTGTTTCTTTAGCATAGATAAAGCTTTTACCTGTATACCAAATGGTAGAATTACTAAATGATATTTTATCAATTTTACCAACTTTACTGGCATCAACATGTATAAGACTATATGTACGTGAAGTAGCACCATAGAATATACAGTTATCAACAGTCAGCTGAGCAATTGTTTTAACAGCCGATCCTTGAAGACGTAATGGGGAGTTCTTGAAATCATGAACAAAGCAATTTATAAACTCAATAGTATTAACATTGGTTGCATTGCTTTGGTTAATTAAGTAGTCTGATTGAATTGAAACTCCATTTTCGTTTGGATATTTTCCTGAAATTTCTACGTTTTGGAACTTGATACGAGCATGCGTATTATTGAGATTTAGTTGTTTGATTCCAATAATAGGCTTCTTTGCTCCGGCTATACCAAAGAACTCAAATGACATGTTATCCGGTAAAGTTATAGAATTGCTATTGTAGTATGTTGCTTCAGGACTTAATGCTATTAATACAGAGTTAAATTCTCGTGCTGCTAATTCATCAAATAAAGTTTGGTTTAATGAATCGGTTGCTGCCAAGATCACAGTCTCATCATATCCTTCGGGAAGACTTACTCCGGTATTAAATGATTTATATCCTCTCTTGGCCTCTCCATTATATATATTAACAGTGTATGCAGTGGATGCTTCTAACTCATCAATAGTTACAGCACCAGCCTCAATAATATCATCATCAAAATCAATGGTTCTGATAAATGTACCTGATGCATCAAGTAATTCTGCATGTGTAACAGCTAATCCGCCTGTCCAATTTATTGTAATGTATGTAGAACCGATAATGGTTGCAGTGATGATCTGTTCTGACTTTGTAGTGAAATAGTAATCACTCAAATAAGCCCATTTAGAGTCATCTTTGGATGAAGACATAGCTTTAGCACGAAGATAATATTTAGTTTCACTATTTAAGGTTACAGTAAAAGGTGATTTTGTAATTGATTTATCTTCACCGTATATAATAGAACTACTATGCTCTCCCATAGCTATGTCGTCATAAAGAGAATCTTTGCTGACTTCAATAATATAATATTCTGCTTTATTGCTGACTGTCCATGAGATTTTAACATCTGCGGCTTCAATGCTTGTACTCAGTTTGGTTACACTGAATAAGCGATCGTATGAGCTGTCTACATCCCAATCATTTTTATCTGTACAAGAGATAAACAATAAGGCTGTCAGGAGAATATATACTCCTGACTTTAGTGTGTTATTATGATTTTTCATTTTCATTATTCAATTAAGCTTAATTGGTATACCCGTAAGAATTATACAATGTTCCGTTCGAATCGGAAATACTGGAAGAAGCAATAGGTAATAAATATCTATTGGTTACTGTGGCATTTAATCCAGCACTAATAAGCGGCAAATTTTCAGTAAGCTGAGTTTGGGTGGTAGCTGTTTTTTCTTTACCGAAGAAATCTTTACTCTCATATCCGGTTTTGTCTTCGGGCTCTTGGTACCAACAAACACTTGACATATCTATTTCATAAGTATCCGGTTTATATTTGAAATACAATTTTTCAGGATATGTACCATTGTCTAATTCTGCCTTATAAGCAGTTTTGAAGTCATCAATTTTACTGCTCAATAAATTCCAACGTATTAAATCAAATTTACGGAATCCTTCACCTGCCAATTCCCATGCGTTTTCATCAACAATAGCACTAAAGAAATCTTCTTTGGAAGAAATAGCATCAATTTGCTGTACAGAGGTATTCTTATTGGCTTCTTTAAAAGCGCGTTTATGAACTTCTTTAAGAGCATCTCTGGCAGATATGCCTGCATCACCTACGCCATCAGGACCAGATAGCTCGTTAACAACTTCTGCATACATTAATAATACTTGCGGATAACGCATTCTGACTACATTAATACCTGTCATGCATTTAGCTTCTCCCGCACTTTTAGCTGCATCGCGCCATTCTTTGGTCATCTTTCTGATATCCCATTTTGCACAATACAATGCAAAAGGAGTATTACCCAACATTTCTTCTTTCAAAACTTTATCTGTTTCTTTTAATTGGTAAGTAGCACAAGTTAAATCGCGACGTAAGTCGTTTTTTTCGAATGAATAAAAATAAGGAGCTGTTAGTTTTAGTTTGCCGGAAGAGTTTCCTTTTGCTCCATAATAGTCACTTGCACCATTTATTCTAACTCCTACAGTGTAACCTAATTCACTACTTTTAGCCAATCCCATAGGTATCTCAAAGATGTTTTCTCTATATGTTTCATCTAATTTGCGTTGGTTGATAAGATACCAATGGTTTTCGATAGATGGATTTAACTTATGTACTCCTGAAGTAATAACAGCACTTAAATGCTTCTGCGCCAAATTGTACATTTTAGTTCTGGTTTCGGCATCACAACGTTGAGTTGGATAAGTTGGATCACTGAAGTCGGCTGTTTCGTATCCCTCTTTAGCTGCTTCGCGAATGTGCCATCCTGCACGACTTAATGCAATATTAGCCAGTAATGAATGGGCATACCCTTTGGTAGCATATTCAGTGGAGTAATCTGATTCTCCTGCCCAAGGTAAATATTCAATCGCTTCCTCTAAATCCAAGATTAATTGGTCCATAATTTCATCACGATCTGTTTTCCCTATATAGGCATTAGACAAATCAGGCTTGGCTGTTTCTATTTTAAATGGGATATCTCCGAAGAATTTAACCAAATCGTAATAAATCATGCCACGAAGTGTTAACGCTTGTCCTTTATGTTGAAGCATGGTCATTTTTTCCGCATTATCTACCTCAAGCAATTTGCTTCCTTCCACGCCTTCAATTATCATATTGGCATTTTCTATGATCTTGTACATTGAATCCCATAATTTAGAAATATCTCCCCAACCAGGAATAACATTGTAGTTCATAGCGCCGCGATTATTGGTGGTACTGGTGGATGTTTCTCCTAAACCATCTACTAACTCACAGTCAGAATTCAAGCCCCAAACAATGGGAATGTATTGAGAATAAGTTTGATCTAAAGTAAGATCTCCATATACTTTATTGAGAGCCAATTTGGTATAATAACTATTGTTATACACCGTGGTGGTATTCATTTCAGAAGGAGAAGTCTGGTCTAAGAAATCAGAGCAGGACGACATGCTTAGAATACCGACGCCTAATGCGATTGTTTTGAATATATTTTTCATAAATAATATTTCTTTTTAAATTAGAATGTAACGTTTACTCCCCCTACGAATGAACGACTTTTGGGATAAGCAGCATAATCAACTCCTGGAGCCATTGGATTTTTCTTGCTGCTTGTATCTACTTCCGGATCAGCCCCTGAATAATTGGTGAAGCAGAATAGATTGTAGCCGGTTACATAAACCCTAATATTTTGCATAAACATTTTGCGCATTAATTCTTTAGGTAATGTATACCCTAAGGTAATATTATTAACACGTAGGAATGATGCCTTTTCCACAGCATAATCGGTTAATTCCATTGAAGATGCTGAGGCAGGATTGTAGATATTTGCATTTGTATTAATAGTATTCAATCTTTCTATCATATTATCAGCACCGCCATAATATGCAATAGTACTATTACTGGGACGACCTAAATTTAATCCAGTTTCAGGGTCGATCCATGTATAACGTTTGCCACTATTGAAATCATTATTCAGATTGTAGTTTTTGGCAGAACCGGAATAAAAGCTTGTTGCTAATTTAGTAGCATTAATCACTACTTGGCCTAAAGAATAATTGAACGAAGCACCAAAATCGAAATTCTTGAAACGTCCGTTGAAACCAAAACCACCATTCCATGGAGCTATTGTATTGCCTAACTTTTGTTTTATAGGAGTACCATTCTCATCACATTGTAGTTTTACTGCTCCCGGATAGTAAGAACCTCCAGTGATGGTCTTGCTGTCATTGGGTGCTGCTCCGTCTCTAAGTTTCCAAGTAGTACCTTCTAAAACCAATTCTCCTTTAGGATTACTAACTTCATCGTATGCAGTAAAGAAACCGTCGGTTTTATAACCCCATACTTCGCCCAGAGGACTACCTTTTTCTACCTTAAAATCATCGTATTTAGAAAGAGTTGAACCTCCCCAACTACTACTCTGCCAAGGACTATCAACATTTAATTTCTCGATGTTATTTTTATTATATGAGATGTTGAAATTGAAATCTAAACCGAATTTTTTATTATCTACAATCACTATGGTTGATGCAAGCTCAATTCCTTTGTTGGAAGTTTGACCAAAGTTTTGCATTTGATAAGGATAACCTGTACTTGCCGGTATCTTGGCTTTCATTAATAAGTCTTTAGTTGTATTCCAATAAAAATCTAATGTACCAGAGATTCTATTATTGAAAAAGCCGTAATCAATACCTAAGTTTCGTGTAATGGTTGTTTCCCATTTTAAGTCAGGATTGTATAGTATATCTCCAAGTTCTAACATTGTATTATTCACTCCATTGAAAAAAGGCCCTTTAGCATCAGTATTAGATACAGAGTAAGTGGGGGTTATTAGACCGGAGTTAATGCGGTTGTTTCCGGCAGTACCGAAACTTAAACGCAGTTTTAAGTTAGATAACCAATCTTCTGTAGGAGCTAAGAAAGCTTCGTCCGACATGCGCCATGCAAAAGCTGCAGAAGGAAAGAATCCCCAACGATTGTCAGAAGAAAATTTACTGGAACCATCGGCACGCATTGTAACTGTAAACAGATACTTTTCCATCATTGTATAGTTAACACGTCCAAAAAACGAAAGCATATTTTCTTTAGCTTCAATTTTACTTGTGTTGGCCAAACCTGCGCCTATTCCCATATTATTCAGAATATCATCAATAGTAAAATTACTAGGGTATCTTACAGAAGTGTTTGTTCTTTTTTTATCCTGACTACCACTAACTTCATGACCAATCATTGCGTTAATCTTGTCACGACCATTAAATAGTTTTTTGTAGTCGTATGTAATGGTATTTGCGTTTCTCCAGTTTTTATTGGTAACTTTAGTTATCAAAGCCTGCGGCTGTCCTGAATCTCCTAATCTCGAATTTAAAGTGGCTGGGGCTTCCCAAACTTGATCTGTATCTGTAAATTTCCATCCATATCCGAATTCAGTACGTACTGTGATGTTCTTAAATGGAGTCCAGTTTAAGCCAGCATTATAATTCTGGTTAAATGTGCGTTTTTCTTTATAGGTAGCATCCAGTCGTTCCAGTGGGTTGTATGTTTTTTTGCTTTCTTCATCATCTTCGTTATTTGATAATGCTTCAACTGGACGGAATCTTACGGCATTTGCTACAATAGAATTGGCTGCGTTAGATTCATTACTATCTGCCCCACTACCTAATCCCTCTACAGATTGATAACTTAAACGAGCATTAAAGTCGAGTTTCATCCATTTGTTTAACTGAGTATTGAGTTTGACATTGACATTGTCTTTGTTAAAGCCTGAACCTCGCATGATACTTTCCTCTTCATTGTGAGTATAGCTTACATTGTACTTAATTTCTTTCGTTCCTCCACTGACACTTGCATTATATTGAATTTGATTTCCGGTACGTCCGAAAATATCATCCTGAAAGTCATTCCCTTGCACCGATTTCCAAATTTCCAAGTCATTATATGTTCCATAATCGGTAGAACCTAATTCATATTGATATAGTGCATATTCATACGGATTTAAAGTTTCTATAAGCTTAGTTGCTTTTCTTATACCATAAGAAGCTCCAAAACTAACTTGTGTTTTTCCTTCACTTCCGCTTTTTGTTGTAACGATAACTACCCCGTTTGCACCACGAGCACCATAGATAGCTGTAGATGAAGCATCTTTCAAGATGTCGATACTTTGAATTTCGGTAGGAGCAATATCACTAATGCTTGAAACCGGGAATCCGTCTACAATATACAAAGGCGAGTTATCTTGAGAAAGAGAACCTCCTCCACGTACACGAATTTTCATATCAGCATCCGGAGATCCTTCGGTAGTGGTAATAGTAACCCCGGCCATTTTTCCGGTCATTGCTTCTACTGCGCTTGAAACCGGGATGGCAGCTAATTGTTTAGCGCTTACCGATGATACTGACCCAGTTAAATCTTTCTTGGCTACTGTACCATATCCAATAACTACTACTTCTTCAATCAGTTGTGAGTCGTCAAGTAGTGTTACATTCAATGTTGTTTTTCCTTTGGCGCTAATTTCTTGTGTTTTCATACCTATGTAGGATACCACTACGGTGGCGCTCGAAGGTACTGATAATTTGAATTTACCGTCAATATCAGTGATAGTACCATTAGAAGTACCTTTTTCCAGGACGGAAGCTCCGATGATGGGCTCTCCTGAATTGTCTTTTACATTACCTGTTAAGGTTACATTTTGAGCAAATACATGAAGCGATGTTGCCATAAGTAGAAGGAGCAACAAAGCGCGCATGTTTTTCATCTTGTTAGACATTCTTTGCATGTTCGTTAATTTAAAAATAGATAATTATCGCTATATAAACTCTTTAAGTGTTAATACCACGTTACAAATATATAGGGCTGTTAACTCAATTATGTGCAAAAATTGTTGTTTAGGTGGTCTTTTTTGTTTTTATCAATGCTTTAAATACAAATTTTCCTCCTATATGGCTATCACATTGTTAGCTATATAGGAGGAAATGAGTAAGTGGGTAGAATTGTTCAGTGAATATACGATTATGCCAGCTTTTATTTGAGTAGCTGCAACACCTCTTCCGCTTTATCTATAATATAGTTGGGTTGGAAGCCTTCTAACTCTGTGCGCGGTCTGAATCCCCAGGTTACGCCACAAGAGGTAATATCTGCATTGATGGCTGTTTGCATATCTACTCCGGAATCTCCGATGTATAAAACTTCTTCTTTACTTACTTGGGCTACTTGTAGGATATCATGAATAATGGTTGGATCGGGCTTAGGATTTATTCCTTCTCTTTGACCCAGAACCGCTATAAATGGAATGTTGCCGAAATAATGATTGACTAATTTCTCTGTGCCGGCCTGATATTTATTGGAAGCTACAGCCATCAGATAGCCTTGCTCATTTAATGTATGCAATAGCTCCGGAATACCGGGATATGGACAGCTTTTATCTGCATTATGTTCGCTATAAAATGCCAGAAACTCTTCGCGCATGCGAAGAATATTTGCTTCGGTCTTTTCTCCTTCGGGCAATGCACGTTCAAAGAGTTTGTTAATGCCGTTTCCTACCATGAAGTTATATTCTTCTTCCTGATGTGTTGGAAATCCCAGGATTGTTAAAGCATGGTTTACGCTTTGTGCCAAGTCGGCTATGGTATTGATGAGCGTTCCGTCGAGATCGAATATGATTAGTTTCTTCATGAGTTTTTGTTTGCAAAGGTACAAATTTAGTTGAGAGTTGAAAGTTGAGAGTTGAGAGTTACGATGCCGCATGGTAACTCTCAACTTTCAACTCTCAACTCTCAACTAATCCTAAACCAATCTACTTCCGACCATCCTCCATCATTGGTTTTAATGGCTGGGCGGGTGCAGAAAGTTCCTATTTTGGCTCCAATCCATTTACCTTCTTTGGCTTGGAATGGGGCACCCATCTTTTTGTAATTCTTTCCGTCGAGGCTGTAGCTAAAGGTGCACATCACGAGTAAATCATATCCGCCTTCGCTCTTACCGATTTTTTCGCCGGTTGCTTTGAAGTTAACTCTTAAATAGATTGTTCCGTCTTTTAAATCGATGGATTGATTTACTGATTCTGTACCTCCTCTGTCTGCTTTTTTGCATTCAACCTGAGAGAGTACGAGGCCTTTATCTGTGTTCTCAAGAATTAACCCGGCGTAATCCATACCCATGACTACCAATCCGGTACGTTCGCCGGTATATTTGTCCGAGGGTTTGAAAGTCAACTTCATAGTGGCTGTGAAGTTTTCGGCAGGCGTTTTTTGCAACATTAGGTTGGCTACATCCCACAGACTTTTATAATTTTCTGTTACAGGGTAGGAGTAGAGGCGTGCAAATCCTTTATCTCCGGCAAAGTATGCCCATTTTTCGTTGATGTTGGCATGCCATTGCCATTGCGGAGAGAGGGTGAAACCATCAAACTCATCGCTTTCCTGAGGGGTACAGATGGGGTAAGTTTTACCTACGTTGGGCTTTTTATAGGTAAGTACCGGTTCGCCGCATCCGTCGCCATCTTTATCAACTCCCATTACAGGCCAGTCGTTCACCCATTTCATGGGCTGCAAGTGTACAATGCGTCCGTAAGCACCTACATCCTGGAAGTGGAAGAACCAGTCTTCGCCTGTTGGAGTATCAACCCACGCACCTTGATGAGGACCATTGATTGGAGTGTTTCCTTTCGCTAAAACAATTTTCTCTTCGTAAGGGCCGTATACATTTTTAGAACGCAATGCTAATTGCCATCCGGTAGGTACGCCTCCGGCAGGGGCGAAGATGTAATAATATTCGTTGCGCTTGTAAAATTTGGGACCTTCTACGGTGGTGTGGTTATCGTGTCCGTCGAAGATGATGCGTGATTGGGTAATGGCTTTGGTGGCATCCGGAGTTAATTCGCAGATGGCCAGAATACTTTTCAGTTCGGCACGGCTTCCTGCATATCCGTGTACGAGGTAGACTTTCCCATCTTCGTCCCATAGGGGAGAGGTGTCGATGATTCCTTTTCCGGGTTTTACTAACACGGGTTCAGTCCACGGTCCTTTCGGGTCTTTGGCTTTTACCATAAATGCGCCTTGATCGGGATCTCCCCAGAATATATAGAATTCGCCGTTATGATGACGTATGCAAGGAGCCCATACACGATTTCCATGCTCTGGACGCTCAACTGCTTCGATTGGAGGAAGTGCGTAAGGTACAGCCGCACTAATAATTGTCCAGTTTACTAAATCTTTGGAATGCAGAATTTGTAGTGCAGGCAGACAGCCGAAACTCGACGATGTCATATAATAATCGTCTCCTACGCGGCAAGCGTCGGGATCTGAGTAATCTGCATAAAGAATTGGGTTTTTATAAGTGCCGTTACCTTGATCGGCTACCCATACTTTCGACACATAATTGCCTTGTGCCACTATGGGAAGGCTGGTAAGTAGGGATAAAACAAAGATCAATGTCTGTTTTCTCATCATGCTATAATATTTGAAGTTAATTTACAGGCAAAAATAAGGAAAAGACACTGATCGGGAGTGTATTAATTGGGCTTAGTAGTGTGATTTTTGAGCGTATCTTTATAGAATGCTTTCTAAAACACTTGCTACAATGCTCATAACAATACTAAATAGGAGTGCCCACCAAAAGTTTTTTACGTGGAAACTGTTACCCATTATTGCGCTGGCAATCAGAATAATAACAGTATTGATAACTAAGAGGAATAATCCCAAAGTTAATATCGTAATTGGGAAAGAAAGGAATTGTAATACTGGTTTTAAGAGTGTATTCAGCAATCCTAATACAATGGCCACAATGATAGAAGAACCAAAACTTTTCACAGAAATTCCCGGGAGCAACCATGCAGTGAAATATACTGCAACGCTCGAAATAAGTATTTGTAATATCAAACTCATAATATTGTTTTATTTGAATAACAATCAGGTAGGTAAAATGTTTAACGGTTTGAAAAATCTTTCCACATCCGGGTGGAGGAGGGTTCTCCACCCGTAACCATTCGGCGTAGTACGTCTCCATCTGTTTTCTTAGTATCTGTACTTTTGTTGCTTGAATTATATAAATCAAATGCTTTATGTGTGATGTT
>NZ_QVMK01000028.1 GCF_010500995.1 Bacteroides sp. 224
GATCATGGCGGAACACGAGGGTACTACACGAGCATCGATAGTTATATTAAAGGAGATATGTAAGCTGTCATTCTGTTCGCGAAACTCTTTCTGTACGATGTGGAAAGCGCCGCGGAAGTCTTGGGCAAGAGCCTCTCCCCAGCCCTCTCCCAAGGAGAGGAAGAAAAGAAAGAGAAAGGTAAATAGGAGCCTCACTCCGATTGAAGATATATGATTTATTGTTGCCATAATTAGTACATATTAATATTGAAAAAAAGAAATCTTAATTATTAGTCAAATCTACCTTCCCTTCCCCCTCTCCTTTGGAGAGGGCCGGGGAGAGGCTTTATTTTATAATATATATCAGCGAAATAGCTGCCTTCGTTATCCCCACATAATGTTTGTTGTTTTTATTAAGAAGTTCGCCACACTTACGACAGGGGTATTTATCATAGCTGAGATAAGCGTAACCTACACCAATACCTGCTTCTAAAGACCAGCGATTGGAAAGCATCCAATGATATCCGTAGGAAAAGCCTCCACCGGCCAGCCATCCTTCATAACGATACTCTTTCAAGCCACCGCCAAAAGGCAGATTACCTACATTATACTGACCATAATGACCATGGATACCTAAATGGTGACCATGAAAAGGTTCACAAAGCCAGTAGCGGAGTTCGGGTTGAACTAAAAAGTGTTTCCACTTGCGGTTCTCACTAAAAGTCCAAGCATTGTAGTTGGCAGGAATGTCAATAGTGAATTTACGACCCGTTTTAAATTCAATACCCAGATTTAACGTAGCAGTGGCATCATAAAGCAAATTGCTCTTTATTGCAAAACGAGGTGTAGAGGGAATCATTCTACCAGTAGACTCTTGAGCAAACAAGCACAAGGCAGGCAGGAAGAGGGTTAATAATAGGGTTATTCTTAGTTTCATATTTATTCCAATAATAGGCGTTATAAGCGTTTAATAATTGCTGTTTAAGAGGATATTTTGCACATTAAGAACAATTATGTTTGTTGTTGTTGGTCTGCATGTCATAAAATAGTTTATTGAGTTCTCTGTTTTGTCCGTTACTATAACAGTGACGGACATTTCAGGGTAGCACTACCACTGAGGAAGCGGTAGAAAGCATTATAGAATGGTCAAGGCGTTGATTATTTAACCTGAATCATTCATTCTTTTTATATTAAAACGAAAAAACAAGGAGAGAATCCTCTAAGGATTCTATTTGAACACCCTCCCAATGAAGCGTAGCGACTGGGAGGGAGAGTCTACATTGTCTCAAGAGTAATTTCTTATGAATTCGCTCAAATTAAAGGGTGGTTTACAGGTTAATTGTGTTAAAGAAGTATAATAGCAATCCTGGGATTATATTTCATTTGTAATCATATATAACCCTAAAAAAGAACAAGTACTATATATTATGTATATATAAGTAATCAAATCGTAAAATCCGAAGAATAGATCAATTGCCAAGTGATATTTGCCAAATATTTGCGTAATTCAAACTAAACCTTTATGTTTGCACTCAGAAAATGTCCGTCACTGTTATAGTAACGGACATTTTCTTTTTTACTTCTTCCCCCACCTCCTTTAATGGCCAATAATACAAGTTCATTTGCATCTCTTAATACATCATCATCAAAGTTGGCCAGATAAACGCGGGTAACGGTTTCCGTTTGATGCCCCAACGCCTGACTTATATGAGGGGTAGGCACCCCTTCATGATGTGCAATAGTAGCCCAAGAGTGACGGGAAACGTAGGTAGTAAGATTCTCCTCAATGCCCAATGCTAAAGCTATCCGTTTTAGCCTACGGTTCTGGTTACGCAAAGCTGTTTGATACTGTTCATAATCATCTTTCTCCGTCCTGGTAATAATGGGTAGCAAATAAGGACTATCGACCGACACTAAGGATTCATACTTTTTAAAAAGAAGCCGGGCTTCCTTACAAATAGGAGTGTGAATGTACGACTTAGACTTACGCCGATAATAAGTTATGCTATCTCCTTTCCAGTCGGTTTTACGTAAGTAGGCCATATCTACAAAGGAAATACCATGCAGATAGAAACTAAGCATAAACATATCTCGACTGAACTCTAACCCTTTCTTTCCCGACAGCTCACCCTGACAGATTCGCGAAATAACATCGGCAGATAAAGCACGCTTTTCCGTAGGATCGTATCCAGTAAAAACATGAGCAAACAAACGAGGAATATGCTCTATCAAATTTAGCTCCACAGACTGATGATAAATGCTTTGAAGCATACGCATATAGAAAGACACTGTATTACGGAGACGCCTCCGACTAATAAGCCATTGTTCATAACCAACAAGCCATTCTTTGGTAAGGATGATTTCCAGCTCAACATCTTTACCGGCATACAAAAGGATACTTTGAAGGGTGCTCTTGTAAGCTTTGGCGGTGCCACTACGGCTTTCTCTGCGAAGAGATAAAATCAGTGGTCTTACGAATTTTTGTAGTTTCATGATAAAGTTCTTTTAATTGGATATTTGTAATAACAAACAACCAAAACGCAATGAATGTAATTTTAAGGTTTTTTCCAGTTTAAAAGATAAAGAAAAAAAATGAATCGATTGAACAGACTTAAGAAATCTTCCGTTTCAAACCCCGCAAATAACAGAAACCAATTATAATCATTCTCCCAAATGAAAATTTGATGTATTTACCCTAATTAGAACAAACTTTCTTTTATCGAATTCTTTTTTTAGTTACCTTTGCGCGTAAATATAGAACGTAATTCATTACTAACATCAAATACATCATGATCCTTTTCTTTAAAACTCTTTCCAACAGCGTAATTGCAGTGGAATCCAATCATGAAACTTCCCAAGAAGAGAACAAAAAACTTTGTTGGTTATTTGGAGACGCACAAGTCGAAAAACAAGAAAATCTACAAAGTTATTTCATTGGCCCACGAAAAGAGATGATAACCCCCTGGAGTACCAATGCGGTAGAAATCACTCAAAACATGGGACTTACAGGAATCTCTCGTATTGAAGAGTATTTCCCCGTAAAAGATGAAAATGCAGCTTACGACCCGATGTTGCAACGTATGTACAAGGGGCTCAATCAGGAAGTATTTGTAACCAACCGCCAACCGGAACCTATTCTATATATAGAAGATCTGGAAGCATACAATGAAAAGGAAGGTTTAGCTCTTTCTAACGAAGAGATAGAGTATCTGAGAAAAGTAGAAAAAGATTTAGGACGCCAGTTAACCGACTCGGAAGTTTTCGGTTTCGCCCAAATCAACTCCGAACACTGTCGCCATAAAATATTTGGTGGTACCTTTATTATTGATGGGGTCGAAATGGAGTCATCTCTATTCCAGATGATTAAAAAGACTACTCAGGAAAACCCTAATAAGATAATCTCTGCCTATAAAGACAATGTGGCTTTTGCAGAAGGCCCTGTGGTGGAACAATTCGCTCCGGCCGATCATTCTACCTCCGATTATTTTATTATTAAAGACATTAAAACCGTAATCTCACTGAAAGCGGAAACACATAACTTCCCTACTACCGTAGAACCTTTTAACGGTGCATCTACCGGAACCGGTGGAGAAATACGCGACCGTATGGCTGGTGGTAAAGGTTCATGGCCTATTGCCGGAACAGCAGTATACATGACTTCTTATCCCCGCACGGAAGAAGGTCGTGAATGGGAAGAGCTTCTTCCTGTACGCAAATGGTTATACCAAACACCCGAACAAATACTTATCAAAGCATCTAATGGTGCTTCTGACTTCGGAAATAAATTTGGGCAACCTCTCATTTGTGGTTCTGTATTAACCTTCGAGCATAAGGAGAAAGATACTCTTTATGGTTATGATAAAGTTATCATGCTTGCCGGAGGTGTAGGATATGGTACACAGCGCGATTGTTTGAAAGGACATCCCGAAGCCGGAAATAAAATCGTTGTGATTGGAGGCGATAACTATCGTATTGGCTTAGGTGGTGGTTCTGTTTCTTCGGTAGATACCGGTCGATACAGCAGTGGTATAGAACTAAATGCCGTACAACGTGCCAATGCCGAAATGCAAAAACGCGCCAACAATGTGGTTCGCGCCCTTTGCGAAGAAGAAAACAATCCGGTTGTTTCTATTCACGACCATGGTTCGGCAGGACATGTAAACTGTTTGTCTGAATTGGTAGAGGAATGTGGCGGACTGATTGACATGAGCAAACTCCCCATCGGAGATAAAACCCTTTCTGCAAAAGAAATCATCGCCAACGAATCTCAGGAACGTATGGGATTGTTGATTAAAGAAGACGCCATCGACTATGTACGCAAAATAGCGGAACGCGAACGTGCTCCGATGTATGTGGTAGGCGAAACCACCGGCGATCATCGTTTTGCTTTCCAACAAGCAGATGGTGTACGTCCATTCGATCTATCTGTAGATCAAATGTTTGGTTCATCACCCAAAACATATATGAAAGATAATACAGTGGAACGTCATTACGAAAACCCTGTATACGAAGAATCTAAACTGCATGAATACCTTACGAATGTATTGCAATTAGAAGCCGTAGCTTGTAAAGACTGGTTAACTAATAAGGTAGACCGTTCCGTAACAGGTAAAGTGGCTCGTCAACAATGTCAAGGGGAACTTCAATTGCCATTGAGCGACTGCGGTGTAGTAGCATTGGATTATAGAGGCGAAAAAGGAATTGCCACTTCTATCGGACATGCCCCTCAAGCAGCATTGGCAGATCCTGCCGCCGGTTCTATTCTTGCAGTATCGGAAGCTTTGACCAATATTGTTTGGGCACCATTGACAGAAGGATTAGATAGTCTTTCACTTTCGGCTAACTGGATGTGGCCTTGTCGTTCGCAAGAAGGAGAAGATGCTCGTTTGTACACAGCCGTGAAAGCGTTGAGCGATTTTTGTTGTGCATTGCAAATCAATGTGCCTACCGGTAAAGACTCTCTTTCAATGACTCAAAAGTATCCGGATGGAAGCAAAGTAATCTCTCCGGGAACGGTTATTGTATCGGCTGGTGCAGAAGTATCAGACATTAAAAAAGTGGTATCTCCTGTATTAGTGAATGACACTAAATCTTCTCTATATCATATTGACTTTAGTTTTGATGCATTGAAGCTTGGAGGTTCTGCCTTTGCACAATCTCTAAATAAAATAGGTGATGAAGTACCTTGTGTACAAGATGCCGAATATTTCCGTGATGCCTTCCTTACCGTACAAACGTTAATCAACAAAGGTTTGATTATGGCCGGGCACGATATTTCTGCCGGTGGTTTGATTACCACATTGCTTGAAATGTGTTTTGCCAATGTAGACGGAGGTATGGAGATTAACTTTGATAAGCTTAACGAGCAAGACATTGTTAAAATTCTGTTTGCAGAGAATCCGGGTATTGTGATTCAGGTAAAAGACAAAGATAAGAGCGAAGTAAACAAGATATTGGAAGAAGCAGGCGTAGGTTTTGTAAAAATAGGAACTCCAACCGAAGAACGCCATATCTTAGTATCTAAAGATGGCATCAGCTATCACTTTGGAATTGATCACATGCGCGATGTATGGTATTCTTCTTCTTATTTATTAGATCGTAAGCAATCTATGAATGGTTGTGCCAAAGCTCGCTTCGAGAATTACAAGATGCAACCGGTGGAGTTTGCTTTCTCACCTGAATTTAAAGGTAAGCTCTCTCAATACGGACTCGATCCGGAACGTCGCACCCCAACCGGTATTAAAGCCGCCGTTATTCGCGAAAAAGGAACAAACAGCGAACGAGAAATGGCTTATACTCTTTACCTTGCCGGTTTTGATGTGAAAGATGTAACCATGACCGATTTAACCAGCGGACGCGAAACACTGGAAGACATCAACATGGTAGTATATTGCGGTGGTTTCTCCAACTCCGACGTATTAGGCAGTGCCAAAGGATGGGCCGGCGGAATCCTCTTCAACGAAAAAGCCAAAGCAACACTCGATAAGTTTTATGCACGCGAGGATACGCTATCATTAGGTGTTTGCAACGGTTGTCAGTTGATGATGGAACTTGGATTAATCAACCCCGAACATGAGCAAAAAGCTAAAATGCTACATAACGTATCGCATAAATTCGAGTCTATTTATCTGACACTTACCATTCCAACTAACCGAAGCGTTATGTTTGGCTCATTGAGTGGAAGTAAAATCGGCGTATGGTCGGCACATGGCGAAGGAAACTTCTCATTACCATACAACGAAGATAAATACAATGTAGTAGCTAAATATAATTACGATGGCTATCCGGGTAATCCGAATGGTTCCGATCATTCCATAGCTGCACTTGCCAGTGCCGATGGACGCCACTTAGCTATCATGCCACATCCCGAGCGTTCTATCTTCCCATGGCAGTGCGGACACTATCCAACAGATCGCATTCAAAATGATCAGATCACCCCTTGGATGGAAGCCTTTGTTAACGCTCGGAAATGGATCGAGAATAAGAAATAATAAAAATATGAAGCGGGGGTTGTTTACAAACTCCCGTTTTTTATTACTTTTGTTCTATATAGCAGTTTTCCTCTCAACAGATTAATCATGAAAAGAATATTAATTCTATTATTTATCCTTTGCTCATGCTTGTCGTATGCTCAAACATATAAGCATATTGGCGTAGAGAGTGGATTGAGCAGTAGAAAAGTATACTATATTCAGAAAGATCAACAAGGGTATATGTGGTTCTTAACTCACGAAGGAATCGACAGATACAATGGAAAGGAATTTAAACAATATACACTCTCATACAAAGATAAGACATTAAGTTCCCAACAAGACCTTAGCTGGTTATTTCTTGATAAGGAAAATACATTGTGGGTAATTGGAAAAAAAGGCAGAGTATTTAAATACGAACCTAAACAAGATGAGTTTATATTTGTTTATCAGGTACCAGATGTTTCACCAAATAATTCAACACCTGTCACCGCCAGCTTTATTGATAGCAATCAGAAAATCTGGCTATCCTGCGAGAAGACTATTTACTTGTATGATATAAAGGCGGAAAAAGCCACCGCCTTCAACCGCGCCACGCATGGAGATGTTACCTGCATTACTCAACATGATGACACCCACTATTTCATCGGAACCGATCATGGTTTATACTACATAGAGTTAAAGGATGATCAGCTAACTTTCAAATCTTACGAAAGCCTCTCTAACCTGCTACTACAGGTTAACGACCTTTTTTTTGATAAACAAAGTAATCAGCTATTCATTGGTACTTTTCAAAAAGGAATATACATTTTCAATTTCGAAACCGAAGAATGTATATCACCCAGCACCAATATGGTAGATCTTAGCATCACCCGAATCAAGCCACTAAATAATGATGAAGTATTAATTGCCACAGATGGAGCCGGCATTTATAAAATGGATGCGCGAACCCATGTATCTACCCCCTATATAGTTGCCAACTATAACGAAACAAACAATGTGATTGGTAATAATATAAACGACCTGTATGTAGATGGAGACAAACGAATCTGGATTTCGAATTATCCCATCGGAATAACCATCAGAGATGACAGATACACAGAATACAAATGGATAAAACATGCTATAGGAAACAGGCAATCTTTAATCAACGACCGCGTAAACGCACTATTCGAAGATAATGAAGGCGACTTATGGTTCGCTACCAGTAATGGTGTTTGTTTTTATTCTTCTAAAACGCATCGATGGGAATCTTTTCTAAGTTCTTTCAATGCTTCTTTCCAGGGACATAACGACGTATTCCTATCTCTATGCGAAGTAAGTCCCGGCATTATATACGCAGGTGGATATAGCACATTTGTGTATAAGATAGATAAAAACAAAAAAACAACTGAAATAGTTAACCTGCAAGAGCATTACGAAAAGCTATCCATCCGCCCGGACAAATACATTCGTGCCATCGTCAAAGATTCGCAGGGGCATATTTGGATTGGAGGCTACCATAATTTAATACGGATAGATATAGCCAACAACAAAGCGCAAGTCTACCCCAACATTAATTCTATCACCTCTGTTATAGAAAAGGATGCTAACAATATGTGGGTTGGAACCACTAAGGGATTGTTTCTGATTAATAAAACAAGCGGAAACACTCAGGAACTTAAACTTCTGACAGAATCTAACTACATCTATTCTCTTTGTCAGACAAAAAATAACCGGCTATACATCGGAACAAACGGATCGGGACTTCTTATTTATGATATAAACCATTCTACGTTTATACATCGCCATAAAGACAACAGCCCCCTACTCTCCAATAACATCTATACGATTCTTTCTGATGGAGATGACAACATGGTTTTTAGTTCGGAGAGCGGGTTGACACGCTTCTACCCTAAAGACGATGATTTCCACAACTGGACAAAAGAGCAAGGATTAAGAACCAATCATTTTAATCAGAATGCAGGAATCGTTCGTTCAAAAGGAACATTCGTTTTCGGAAGTAGTGATGGTGCTGTAGAGTTTAAAACCGACATGCAGTTACCGCGCAATTATAAATCCAAGATGATATTCAGCGATTTCAAGTTATTCTACGAGTCTGTTTACCCCGGCCATCCTAAGTCGCCTTTAAAAGAAGATATTGATAAAACTCGAACGCTCTCTTTAAATTACAATCAGAATATCTTTTCGCTAAAGGTTTCATCTATCAATTATGATTATCCTTCCAATGTATTATACTCGTGGAAGCTGGCAGGTTTTTATGATTCCTGGAGCCGTCCGAGTCAGGAAAATGTAATCCGCTTTACCAATCTCGAATCCGGCAAATACAAACTGCACGTACGTGCCATATCCAACGAAGACAAAAAGAAAGTTATTGAAGAACGCGAAATCGACATATTAATCAGACAACCTTTCTGGAAAACCGGGTGGGCTATTTGCATCTACCTTATATTAGGAGCTATCCTTATTAGCATAATTATTCGTCTCTCTTACATGAGAAAACAAAGAAGGATTGCAGACGAAAAATTCCAATTCTTCATTAATACGGCACATGACATCCGTACTCCATTAACATTAATCAAAGCCCCATTAGAGGATATCAATGAAAAAGAAAACCTATCCGAAGATGGCAAACGAAACATGGGTACAGCCATACGCAATGTGAATGTACTACTACGTTTAACTACAAACTTACTGAATTTTGAACGCATTGACATCTACTCCTCCAACCTTTACATAGCTGAGTATGAGCTCAATTCATTCATGGGAGAACTGGTTAAGTCTTTCAATTCATACGCAGAAGTTAAAAAGGTAGACTTTATGTATGATAGCAACTTCCGCTTTATGAATGTATGGTTTGATAAAGAGAAGATGGACTCCATTCTAAAGAATATCATCTCGAATGCATTGAAATATACTCCCGAAAATGGAACAGTACAAGTATATGCTTCCGAGAACGCCAACAGTTGGAGTATAGAAGTAAAAGATACAGGTATTGGTATACCCGCCAATGAACAAAAGAAAATGTTTAAAGTACACTTCCGGGCAAGCAACGCCATAAACTCAAAAATTACAGGAAGTGGTATCGGAATGGTACTTGTAGGTCAGATGGTAAAACATCATAAAGGAAAAATTGTTCTTAACAGTGCCGAGCAAAAGGGAACAACCATTAAGGTAACCTTCCCTAAAGGATATGATCAGTACAATAAAGCTCAAATAGCTTCTTCAACCAGCGAGCAAGCCATAAGTTCAGCCTCTGAGTTTATGGATACTCCTACATACAACAATCAATTAAACAGGAGACAACCGGCAAATGGAGCCAAAATTTTGATTGCGGAAGACAATGACGAACTACGTAATTATATGTACGAAACACTTTCTGAAGATTACACTGTAGTAGTTTGTGATAATGGGAAAAAAGCATTGGATATTGTAAAGGAATACAATCCCGACTTAGTGATGTCTGACGTAATGATGCCCGAAATGAGAGGAGATGAGTTATGCCAAATATTAAAGAACGACATTGAAACATCTCACATACCTGTTATGTTGCTCACGGCATTGAATGATGAGAAAAACATGCTGAAAGGAATACAAACAGGAGCCGACGAATACATCATCAAGCCATTTAATATTGGAATATTAAGAGCTACCATAAAGAATCTGTTAGCTAACCGGGCTGTTTTACGAAGCAAATTTGCCAATCTTGAAATTGATACGGTAGATGAAGATATGTGCAACAACTGCACTACCGACTTAGACTGGATTTTTGTGAGTGACTTAAAGAAACAGGTTGAACTCCACATGGATAAACCAAACTTCAATATAGATTTTCTGGCTTCCATTATGAATATGAGTCGAACCAGTTTATACGGAAAAGTCAAAGCTTTGACAGATCTTGCTCCGATTGATTATGTTCGTCACATCCGCTTAAACAGAGCTGCCGAACTCTTAAAAGAAGGCAAACACAACGTAACGGAAGTGGCTGAACTTACAGGATTTAACGATGCCAAATATTTCCGCGAAGTATTCAAAAAACATTTCAACGTAAGTCCAAGTAAATATAAAGGATAGCTATGAATATTTACTTAAAGCTGTTTGGCATCTTTGCCAAGATAGGAACATTCACCATAGGAGGCGGATACGCAATGGTTCCTCTGATTGAGGACGAGATAGTTAATAAAAAGCAATGGATAGCCAAAGAAGACTTTCTGGATCTGCTTGCTATATCCCAATCAGCTCCGGGGGTATTTGCTGTAAATATCTCTATATTCGTAGGATATAAATTGAGAGGTGTTCGTGGAAGCCTTGTTACAACATTAGGTTCCGTACTCCCCTCTTTTATTATTATTCTAGCAATCGCTTTGTTCTTCCATAACTTTCAAGACAATGAAGTAGTAGAACGTATATTTAAAGGAATACGTCCGGCCGTGGTTGCATTAATTGCTGCTCCTACATTCAGTATGGCTAAATCAGCTAAAATAAATAAATATACTATTTGGATACCTGTGGTTTCTGCATTAGCAATCTGGTTATTAGGCTTCTCTCCTATCTGGATTATTATATTAGCAGGAGTAGGCGGCTTTCTTTGGGGAAAGTACCGAAGTAGATCCGAAAAATCATAATTTACCATTTATTGCATCTCATGATTTATCTTCAATTGTTCTATACATTCTTTAAAATAGGCTTATTCGGTTTCGGTGGCGGATATGCAATGCTTTCTTTGATACAAGGAGAGGTTGTTACACTACATGGCTGGTTATCTGCTCAGGAATTTACGGATATTGTTGCCATCAGCCAAATGACCCCGGGACCTATCGGCATAAACTCTGCTACTTATGTAGGCTTTGCTGCAACGGGTAGTGTATGGGGATCAGTAGTAGCTACTTTTGCAGTTACATTGCCTTCCTTTATACTTATGCTTACCATCAGTAAGTTCTTCCTGAAATATCAAAAACATCCGGTAGTGGAGTCTATCTTTATGGGGCTTCGCCCGGCAATTGTTGGGCTATTGGCAGCAGCAGCTCTGGTGCTGATGAATAAAGACAACTTCGGCTCTCCAACAGAAGATGTTTATAGTTTCATTATAAGCATCTGTTTATTTCTGGCCGCCTTCATTGGCACCCGTCATTTTAAAATCAACCCGATATTGATGATTGTAGTGTGTGGATTGGCAGGGTTTGTTTTGTATTAAGAATTAGAGTTTAATCTTTTTAGACTTATTCTTCGATTCATTATGAATCCTATCCAACGCCGTAACTACATACTGATACTTTGTTTTTCCATCATCATAAGGCAATTTATAGAATGTATTACGAGTAATAGCTACAATATGTGAAGGATCGTCCATATCTACTTTCTCTTTTTTGTTGAAACGGTAAACTACATATTGCACTGCTTTATCCATTTCTTTTTTGGCTTTAGGCGCAGTCCAGAAAAGAATATATCCATCTTCTGTCCACACCGGTTTTAGCTTGCGCACTTTGCCCGGAGCTTTATCATCCATAAATTCAAAAACAGGCATTAGTGCCGGATACTTATGATATTCCTGAATCAAGACATCTCTGTAACGCCCCGGATTATCAATCACAGAACTTGCCGGCCATTGGCAACTTCCCCCAATGGTTCGATAAGAACGTTGTAGTGCCATCTTCCGCGGCAACTGATGTATGGCCGGATTCTTCGGATCTGCATTCTGCACCGTATTCATAACAGAATGACCAATAAACAAAGGTCTGTTTTCGGCATTACGCGCCCACCAATGAATAAGAGTTTCATAGTCGGCAGCCGGGTGACCGATATGCCAATAAATCTGCGGAATATTATAATCTATCCAACCCTCGCGTGCCCAAAGTAAAACATCAGCATAAAGATCATCGTAATTCTGTAACCCGTTTGTTTTGCTTCCCATTGGATCTGTTTTCTCATTGCGATAAATGCCAAACGGACTAATTCCAAATTTCACCCACGGCTTAATCTCTCTTACGGTCTTGTGAATCTGTTTAATCAGCACATTTACATTATTACGACGCCAATCCGCCTTGCTCTGAAACCCACTTCCATAGCGAGAAAAGCTTGCATTATCGGGATAATCAACTCCGGCAACAGGATAAGGGTAGAAATAATCATCTATATGTATAGCATCCACGTCATAACGAGAAACAATATCAGTTACAATCTGACAAATATACTTGCGATTCTCCGAAAGTGCAGGATCGAAAAACAACTTATTATCATACACAATAAATCTTTCCGGATGTTTATTATAAATATGGTTTTGAGCCAATTGAGTTGATAAGTTTGTTTTCGCCCGATAAGGATTTATCCAGGCATGAAACTCCATGTTTCGTTTATGACATTCTTCAATCATAAACTGCATAGGGTCCCAATATGGAATGGGGGCTTTTCCTTGTACCCCGGTTAAGAAGCGGCTCCAAGGCTCATAAGATGATTCGTACAAAGCATCTGCCTCCGGACGCACCTGAAAAATAATAGCATTAATGCCCGCCTGTTGCAAAGAATTCAACTGACTAATCAAAGTTCGTTGCATCTTCTCGGTAGACATTCCCTGAAACTGACCATTTATCACTTGAATCCATGCCCCGCGAAACTCTCGTTTAGGATGTTGTTGAGCGAAAATAATAAGAGAAAAAGCCAAAAATGTTAATGTGGTAAATAATCTGAGTTTCATGATTTGCATTCTTTCTGATTGGACAACAAAGATAACATCAACTAACCGTTTTTACCCCATCTTCGTTGAACAAATTTCCTCTGTGGTATCTTTTTGATTACTTAAGCAAGGTTTTGCCACGGCCGTAACGAGGTTTTGCCACGGCCGTAACGAGATTTTAACGCGGCCGCAACAAGAATTAGCCACGGCCGTAACAAAACTTTGCCGCGGCCGTGGCAAAACCTGGCATAAGAAGCATCATGTATGTGCTAAAACCATGCGGCGAATGAATTTTGTTCATTAGAAAACAATTATAGATTATTCCATAAAATTTGGGAACGCTTTCTAAACTTTTATTTGCCATTGAGAAATCCTTAATTGATTTATTAATAGTAACTTTGCATTCCGAAAATAAGTTTTGACTTAGAACTTAAAGAAGCCACATAAAGAATATGTCAGAAAGCAAATATATAAGCATCAAAGGAGCCCGGGTAAATAACCTGAAGAATATTGACGTAAACATACCAAGAAACAAATTAGTAGTCATCACCGGGCTTTCCGGTTCAGGAAAGTCGTCGTTAGCTTTCGATACGCTTTATGCAGAAGGCCAACGCCGATATGTGGAAAGCCTTTCTTCATACGCCCGTCAGTTTTTGGGACGTATGAGCAAGCCGGAAGCTGATTTCATCAAAGGAATTCCTCCCGCCATTGCGATAGAACAAAAAGTAAACAGCCGCAACCCGCGTTCTACGGTAGGAACCAGCACCGAAATTTATGAATACCTTCGTTTACTATATGCCCGTATAGGAAAGACTTTCAGTCCCGTTAGCGGACAAGAAGTTAAAAAGCACAGTACGGAAGATATTGTAAACTGTATGCTTTCCTATCCGGAAGGAACCCGATATACCATTCTCACCCCTTTTCGTTTGAGAGATGACCGAACCTTGCAACAACAATTGGACATTGACTTAAAGCAAGGGTTCAACCGTATTGAAGTAAACGGAACCATTGTTCGTATTGAAGACTACACTCCTAAGAAAAAAGATACTATCCATTTGTTAATAGACCGTATGTCTGTTAATAATAGCAAAGATGCTATCAGCCGTCTTGTAGACTCTGCCGAGACTGCCATGTACGAAGGAGATGGTACATGTATGCTCCGTTTCTATCTGCCCGATGGTACAGATAAATTGCACTCTTTCAGTACTAAGTTCGAAGCAGATGGTATTACTTTCGAAGAACCGAACGACCAAATGTTCTCTTTCAACTCTCCTATCGGAGCCTGTCCGGAGTGCGAAGGATTCGGTAAAGTGATTGGCATCGACGAACATTTAGTAATTCCCAACCGTGCACTTTCGGTATACGATGGAGCCATTGTATGCTGGCGTGGAGAAGTAATGGGCGAGTGGAAAGAAGAGCTTATTCATAATGCCTACAAATTTGATTTCCCCATATTTACTCCTTATTTCGAACTGACTTCGGAGCAACGCAGAATACTATGGGAAGGCAATAAACATTTCCATGGCATCAACGACTTCTTTAAGATGCTACAGGAAAACCAATACAAAATACAGTATCGTGTGATGTTGGCACGTTATCGTGGAAAAACGATTTGCCCCACATGTCATGGCACACGTTTAAAACCGGAAGCAGGCTATGTACATGTAGGAGGAAAAAGTATCAGCGAACTGGTTGATCTGCCAATCACAGAATTGCAAGCATTCTTTCAGGCATTGGATTTGAACAAACACGATGCATCCGTTGCGAAACGAATACTAACCGAAATCAATAGTCGTATTCGTTTTCTGGTAGATGTTGGTTTAGGTTATCTTACTCTCAATCGTCTCAGTAACTCGCTCTCGGGAGGGGAAAGCCAACGAATTAACCTGGCAACATCCTTAGGAAGTAGCCTGGTAGGAAGCTTGTATATACTCGACGAGCCAAGTATAGGATTACATAGCCGCGATACTGATAAATTAATCCGCGTATTACGTCAACTACAAGAACTCGGAAATACTGTGGTAGTGGTAGAACACGATGAGGAAATTATCCGAGCCGCCGACTATATCATCGACATAGGCCCCGATGCCGGACGCTTAGGAGGGCAAGTTGTATACGAGGGAGATATGAATGATCTTCAAAAAGGAAGCAGCAGTCATACTGTACATTATTTACTCGGAGAAGAAGAAATCCCCGTTCCTGCCCATCGACGTCCATGGAATAATTACATTGAAGTAAAAGGCGCGCGCGAAAACAATCTGAAAGGTGTTGATGTGCGTTTTCCTCTGAATGTAATGACAGTAGTTACCGGCGTTTCCGGATCGGGAAAAAGTACCTTGGTTCGGGATATCTTTTATCGTTCTTTGAAACGGGAACTCGATGAATGCAGCGACCGCCCCGGAGAACATCTAAGTATTACAGGAGATATCAAGAGCCTGAAGAACGTAGAATTTGTTGATCAAAACCCCATAGGAAAGTCCAGTCGCAGTAACCCGGTGACCTATATCAAGGCGTATGATGAAATCAGAAAGTTATGGGCTGAACAGCCTCTGGCTAAACAAATGAATTATACGCCCGGACATTTCAGTTTCAATAGTGAAGGTGGGCGATGCGAAGAGTGTAAAGGAGAAGGTACCGTTACTGTAGAAATGCAATTTATGGCCGACCTTGTATTGGAATGCGAATCATGTCATGGAAAGCGATTCAAAAGCGATACGCTGGAAGTACAATTCCATGGCATAAGCATTTACGATGTATTGGAAATGACCATCAACCAAGCCATTGAATTCTTTACTGAACATAAGCAGAAAAAGATCATCAAGAAACTCACTCCATTGCAGGAGGTAGGATTGGGATATATTAAACTCGGACAATCTTCTTCTACACTTTCAGGAGGCGAAAATCAACGTGTTAAATTGGCCTATTATTTAAGTCAGGAGAAAGCCGACCCTACTTTATTTATATTCGACGAGCCAACTACGGGATTGCATTTCCACGATATCCGCAAATTACTGGAAGCCTTTGACGCGCTGATACGTCGCGGACACTCTATCCTTATTATCGAGCACAATATGGATGTTATTAAATGTGCAGATTATGTGATAGACCTTGGCCCTGAGGGAGGAGACAAAGGAGGAAACCTGGTTGCCGCAGGTACGCCGGAGGAAGTGGCGAAATGTGAGGGAAGCTATACGGGAGAGTTTTTGAAAGAAAAGTTATAGGGAGATAATAAACACAGAGGCACAAAGACACAAAGAAATATATAACTTCAAATTAAAATCTTTGTGTCTCTGTGTTCTGAATGTTAACACAAATATGAATACTATTTATTATCATTTACCCAATCCCTCCAAAATCAGATCAGCCTTCTCTTTACTCAACTTACCTCCCTCATATACAAACTCTTCCGACATATTCTCCCGGATATGTGCATATATATGGAGAAGTACCTCATTTAGTTCTTCATTATTCATGACCCGGTAATACATTCCCCCTGTATTTTCCGCAAGTTCTGTATATAAGTTATCATCTATTTCTGTTGGAATGGTAATAAGTCGTTTCCCCATCGGCGTAGATACCTGTGCAGAAGCCTCTTTGGGTTGGGAAACCCCTACAATGTATAAACGGATATGATGTTTTCCTGCTATTTCGGCAGCCGTTCGAGGAGAAATAGCTCCCGAATTATTATTCCCATCTGTAAACAGAATGATGTATTTACGAGTATTCTCACCTTTTAAAAGATTGTAGGTAGCAACCAGCATACTACTCCCGACAGCAGTTCCATCAGACAAGTTAAGACTATCAACCCGAGAAATACCAGTAGAGAATTCCTCCGGATTATCAGTAAGTTGACAAGAGACAGCTGCCTCCTGAGCAAAAGACACAACTCCCCTTCGAGAACCTCCCTGATTAATACTATCTGATTTAAGCAACGTTTTAACTCCTTCCAGACGAGTGGGCTTAATATCTTCTGCAAGCATTGTTACAGAAACATCCACTACATACATCAAATCTGCTTTTAGGGTTTCAGAGAGTAAAGACGTTGTATCATTTTTTTTCAAACCCTCCAATAGAGGAAAAGTAAATACTGCACCTACCAGCAACAAAGCCATTCCCACCAGATAAGGGAAATGCGAAATTTGCTTTCGCCTCAACTTACTGACATAAAGTATCAAAAGACATGTAAATAGTAGCAGAAAAGAATAAAACAGAATATTCTTATAGTTAATGGGGGTCTTATCTATTTTTTCTGCTATTTCGGAATGTTCAACGTGAGCAACTGTGCTTACTGACTGGACAACAAGATCACTTACAGTCAGAGAAAAATCTGTATCCGCTTCACACTGATAAGTTTCCAACTTGGAATCAAAATAAACAAATCCGGGCAATCGAAGTTCCAATGGACCAACCTGTTTGGGAATCACTGTATAAATAATAGTTCGACTACCGGACATTCCCTTGTCATCAACTTTTAGATCCTTTTCTCCAAAGGAGGTTAGAATCTCTACTTCTTTGGAAGCTTTGATTTCAGGCAGACGAATTAATTCGAGATTACCTGTACCAGAAACCTCCACTGCAATTTTCACAGAGTCTCCCACCTGAATGGTAGTACTATCCACATCCATCACAACCGAGGTCTTAAAACTACCCACTGCCCCAGTAAATAATGCAGGCGCTCCTTCTGGTAAGGGCTTAACAGGTATATAACACAACTGACTACTGCTTTTCACCTCTTTATCAATCATTACCGGATAATTATAGGGCCCATGAACTTGCCCACTTTTTATGCGAGCATTCAACGTAAACTCTGTTTTCTCAATAGTCAATGTATCAGCATAAAGTGGAAAGAGTTGGTATTGTGCAGCTACTAATGTTTTATAATTCCGATTATTATACCTTTCCGATTGTGCCTGCCGATAATGAGGTAAGGCTATCTGTTTTTTCATGAAATCATCAAAATCCGGAAATCGAAAATCAACATCACTCATATCGCAATCGGCATACAATTTATAGGTAACTAACAAAGGTTCATTCTCATAAACTGTTGGTTTGGAAAGAAACACTTTCATAAATATGGATGGAGAGGTAGTTTCCTGAGTATATAGATTTAAAGTCAATATAAGAAATAATAATAGAAAAGAGTTTTTTTTCATTGTGTGTGTTTGAGAATGTGTTATTTCAAGGTATAAATACCTCATATAAAAATTGTTGCTGTCACTAAAAAAAACGGTTACCACTTTTGCTTTTAGTGGTAACTATCGACAATCTAAATGGTAACCATTTTTTAATTTTATGTTCGCTACAAGCTTTGTAGAGGTATATTTTCTAAATAAAACCAGCACAGGCTTTTGATAAGTCTATAAATAGTTTTTTTAGAAATAAATTCCAAATCCCACCTTCAGTCCAAAACGTGTATAATCACTGTCTTTCAGACTCAAATCGCAATATACGGCAGGCTCAACGGTTACAGTTTTGGTGATAAAGAAAGCATAACCCACTTCTCCGCTGACAGCAAAGTCGGTTACTTTCTTGCTATAATCCGGATCAAAACGATTCATTTTAAGCCCGGCTCCAGTGTATAGACCTATCTTATCAAAATAATAACGACCGCCCACACCCAGACTGTAAACATCTTCATTTTTTGCCCACTCAGCACCTAAGTTCACTAAAAGAGCCACATTATCTACTAAAAATGCACCAGCTAAGGCATTAAAACCAAAAGTGGTTTTAGTGTTCTTGTTGTACGATAAATCCAATCCGGTTAATGAAGGATTTACGACCCACTTTCCATGCTCAAATTGTGCCTGCGCGCTAATAGAAGCTACTAACAAGCAAGCAATAAACATTAATTTTTTCATTTTAATCTGTTTTTAGTTTGTCTTTATTATCTTCCTTACGCTTTTGTTTGAATTGCTCTTTTTTTCTCAGCACTAACCATAATACCAATACAATAACATAAGAGGCACCGAGTGTAACGTATTTCTCCGTACTTCCGATCTCTGTGTTACGCGGTAAAAAGTAAACAGCCATTGCTGTGACATAAATCAACAATGCCAAAGCGACCCAGGTAGATTTTCTTATTTTTTTTCTCATAAATATTTCGAGTTATATTTCTTTTTCCAAACAATATACCAGAAGTTCAGGACCCTCTTTATATACAGGCAAATGTAGCATAAACGAGCGAATAACACAAAAAGAGGGTTAACTTATTTCGTTTAAAAATATAAAAGGGATATATTCACCACAGAGGACACAGAGGCCACAGAGTTTCAATATAATATTTATAATTAAGAATTTATATTATTCTCTCTGGGTCCTCTGCACCCTCTATGCTGAATATTATTTATAAATCAACTATTTTTATGTACATTTGTCCTCATTATTGGCTCCAATCATCATAATCAATTCTAAAAGAACCAATAGCAGAACTTATTTGTTTATAAAGGATGCGTAACTATATATTTCTTTTTCTCGTTTTATCAGTTCTTTCGCTCCATGCTCAACCTAAGCATGAGGTGCGCGCAGCATGGGTTACCACTGCTTATGCCCTCGATTGGCCAAAAACCAAAGCTACCTCCCCTTCGGGAATACAAAAGCAAAAGGCTGAATTAATTGACATCCTAAACAAGTTATACGAGGCTAACTTTAATACCGTTTTGTTTCAGACACGTACGCGAGGAGATGTATTCTATCAGTCTTCCATTGAGCCTTACAGCGCTATGCTTACCGGGCAAACAGGGAAAAATCCGGGATACGATCCGTTAGCTTTTGTTATTGAAGAATGCCACAAAAGAGGGATGGAATGCCATGCCTGGATAGTTGCCATACCATTGGGAGATCAGAACCATGTAAAATCATTAGGTAAACAAGCAATTACGCAGAAGCAACCTGCTATATGCTCCTCTTACAAAAAAAGCTGGTATTTGAATCCCGGGCACAAAGAAACTAAAGAATATTTATTCAGAATAGCTAACGAGATAATCACTCATTATGATATTGATGGCATTCATCTTGACTACCTGCGTTATCCGGAAAATGCTCCCAACTTTCCCGATACGAAAGAATTTCGCAAATATGGTGCCGGGAAAAACATCAAGCAATGGAGACGAGATAATATAACAGAAATTCTACGCCATATATATAAAGGTGTAAAACAGAAGAAACCGTGGGTAAAAGTCAGTACTTCTCCGGTTGGCAAATATCGCGATACCGGTCGTTATCTCTCGGGAGGTTGGAATGCCTATCATGCTGTTTATCAAGATGCACAGGGTTGGCTGGCAGAAGGCATTCAAGATCAGATCTACCCTATGATGTATTTCCGTCAAAATCATTTCTACCCTTTTGCTTTAGACTGGCAGGAAAACTGCAACGGACGTCACATCATTCCCGGATTAGGCATATATTTCCTTGACCCCAAAGAAGGTAACTGGAAACTGGAAGACGTAGAACGTCAGATCAATTTTACCCGTAAAAATGGATTGGCCGGACAAGCTTATTACCGCGTACAGCACCTGATGAATAATACGCAGGGTCTATACGATGAACTTAACGAAGTATATTATGATACCCCCGCCTTGCAACCTCCCATGACCTGGTTAGACAATACTCCCCCAACCTCCCCCACTCACATCCGTGTTGTGAATAAAAAGGGGTATATAACACTTCATTGGACAGCCTCAACCGACAATGACTCCCACAATGCTCCACGTTATGTGATTTATGGTTCCAATGAATATCCGGTAGATATTTCAAAACCATCTAATATCCTTGCTACTGCTGTTCGGGAAACTGAATATACGTATGCCCCTGTCTTCCCCTGGGAAAGAAAAACATGTTATGCAATTACTGCTATTGATCGATATGGCAATGAGAGTGATCCTGTACAGATAATGATTCAGGATTAACCGAAATCAATAAATCAAGGCATAAGCATTATATTTCGATTGAGGGGTGATAGGAGTCAAAGGCAAATATCCCTTTTCTATTCTGCCATTCGATACTATTAATGGATGCTCTTGCTGCAAGGCTTTATGTTCCGTTTGTAACTCTTCATTGCTACCATGAAAGACGATACGGTAAATACCATTTTCCCCTTCGCACACGTATCTATCATAAAACAAGCGGGCAACCATCCCCATATTCATACGGAGATTTATTTCTACACAGGGGTGAATACAATACCTGCCATCTACCTCGCAGATCATCATATCTACCCCCAAATACCCTGTATATGTATTGTTTAGGCGAATAGACAACTCTTTTTCGAGCTTACTTTTTAATGTATTTAATGAAGACTCGCAAACATAAGTACTTAGTTGTGATTCAATGTCTTTGTTGGTACCCAGAAAGTTGCCATCATAAGCACCTCCGGGATGCGTATAAAAAAGAGAGTAACCTTGAAAAGAAACTGTCCCCGAAATATCCGGTTTAAATTGCATAGCAAAATCTACTACCTTATTATACAAAGGCTCTCCTACTACCCCACCCTGCTGCTTCAGCACATTTACACACCAATTGCATATATGAGATGTAAATACTCCTTTGCACCAGTTTAGTCCTTTTCCACTGCCGGATAAAGGGGCCTTCAATAAACAATTGGAGCGGGATTCAACAAAATCTCTAATCGTCTCAATATCCGTCAGATAGAATGACTTACCGCAAAAATCATTATTTGAAAGCAAAGAGGGCAATAAGTCTACTGCTACCGATCGGTGAGAACAGGAACGAATATGCTCCATTTGCTTACTATCGGGCAAGAAAGATTCTGAGATACCGGATAGATACAATTGTTTGCGAATAGCCGGGTCCCATCCCCAGGGAATGGGCATTAATTCCATCTCCGCTACTTCCGGTTCTGTTAATAAAGAAGGTAATTGCGGAAAATAATTTCTCATTTCATCCAGATATGCCTGATTGTAGTTCGATACGGCCAATACAAAATCTTGAGGTTTTGCATACCATATTGGCAACAAAGCTACATCCAAAGCCAACCTGCGAGCCGCTGCCGGTGCCATATAATTAGGGTCGCTGTTGGCCAAAGCCATATCATGATCCGGATTGAAGATATATAAAGAGGTATCTACCATAGAGCCTTATTCATAAAGCACGCAAAAGTAGTGATAAAAATCAATAAGAAACAGAGATTTTGCTATCTCTACTTTGCAAATTACAAAATATAAGCTTATATTTGCGAGCCAAATAAGTACATTTCTATGGAAGCATTTTACCGTACACACACTTATCTTGTAGAACATACCAATGCTCCAGTTCGTCGTGACTTGATGGACGAAATCGACTGGAACGACCGTCTAATAGGTATCAAAGGTACACGAGGTGTGGGTAAGACTACGTTTCTGCTACAATACGCTAAGGAGAAATTCGGAACAGATCGTTCCTGTCTTTTCATTAACATGAACAATTTCTATTTCTCCAACTACTCCATTGTTGATTTTGCCAACGAATTCCAAAAAAGGGGCGGCAAAGTACTTCTGATTGATCAGGTATTCAAATCTCCCGAATGGAGCAAAGAGCTGAGGATGTGTTATGACCGTTTTCCTAATCTGAAAATAGTATTCACGGGTTCTTCGGTAATGCGTTTGAAAGAAGAAAATCTGGAACTAAGAGATATTGCCAAGAGCTACAATCTTCGTGGATTCTCGTTCAGAGAGTTTCTGAATCTGCAAACGGGAATGAAGTTTCGCGCCTACACGCTGGATGAAATACTCAATAACCACGAACAAATTGCACGTGGGGTGCTCTCGAAGGTTCGTCCGCTGAATTATTTTCAGGATTATCTTCATCATGGTTTCTACCCATTCTTTTTGGAGAAACGTAACTTCTCCGAAAATCTGCTGAAAACCATGAATATGATGATTGAAGTAGATATTTTGCTACTCAAACAAATAGAGTTGAAATATCTTTCTAAAATAAAAAAATTATTCTATCTGCTGGCAGTAGCCGGTCCGAAAGCGCCGAATGTAAGTCAACTGGCAACAGAGATACAGACATCACGGGCCACGGTGATGAATTACATCAAGTATCTGGCAGACGCGCGACTTATCAATATGATTTATACAGATGAGGAAGAAGAGTTTCCAAAGAAACCGGCCAAGATAATGATGCACAATTCTAATTTGATGTATTCTATCTATCCCGTAAATGTGGAAGATCAGGATGTGCTCGATACCTTCTTTCTGAACACCATGTATAAAGATCATAAATTATACAAGGGAGATAAAAACACCACTTTCCTGGTAGACGGTAAATTGCCGTTTAAGATTTGCGGTGAAGGATATAAAATAAAGAACAATCCGGATACATATTATGCCATGCACAGATCGGAAATAGGACGAGGAAATCAAATCCCCCTCTGGTTGTTTGGATTTGTGTATTAAATATTTTTTCGAATATGGAAATAACAACCGTGGAAATATCCGCTCACTATACAATTTCTAAAATAATTTATTTACTTAAATATTAATAGTTTAATTTAGTTATGACTAATCAGAAGAAATTCATCACATGTGATGGTAATCAGGCAGCAGCACATATCTCGTATATGTTCTCGGAAGTAGCTGCTATTTACCCCATCACTCCTTCTTCGACTATGGCAGAGTACGTAGACGAATGGGCAGCTAAAGGTCGTAAAAACATCTTCGGCGAAACAGTATTGGTAGAAGAAATGCAATCGGAAGCAGGCGCAGCAGGTGCTTTGCACGGTTCGCTTCAGGCAGGTGCGTTAACTACTACTTATACGGCTTCACAGGGTCTTCTTTTGATGATCCCGAACATGTACAAAATTGCAGGTGAATTGTTGCCTTGCGTATTCCATGTTTCTGCTCGTGCGTTGGCTTCTCATGCTCTTTCTATCTTTGGCGACCACCAAGACGTAATGGCTACTCGCCAAACAGGTTTTGCTATGTTGGCCGAAGGTTCTGTACAAGAAGTTATGGACTTGGCTGCGGTAGCTCACCTATCTACAATCAAAGCTCGTGTTCCTTTTGTTAATTTCTTCGACGGTTTCCGTACTTCACACGAAATCCAAAAGATCGAAGCTTTGGAAAACGAAGACTTGGCTCACCTGATTGACCAAAAAGCGTTGGCTGAATTCCGTGCCCGTGCACTGAACCCCAATGCACCGGTTGCTCGCGGTATGGCTGAAAACCCGGATGTTTACTTCCAACACAGAGAATCAAGCAATTCTTATTATGATGCAGTTCCTGCCATTGTAGAAGAATATATGAACGAACTGTCTAAAATTACAGGACGTAAATATGGTTTGTTCGATTACTACGGAGCTGATGATGCTGAACGCGTAATCATCGCTATGGGTTCTGTAACCGAAGCGGCTCGCGAAGCGATTGACCACTTGGTAGCTCAAGGCGAAAAAGTAGGTATGGTTGCTGTACACTTGTACCGTCCATTCTCTGCAAAACACTTCTTAGCTGCTGTTCCTAAAACTGCGAAACGTATTGCTGTTTTAGATAGAACAAAAGAACCGGGAGCTAACGGAGAACCATTGTACTTAGACGTAAAAGACTGTTTCTACGGTGCTGCTAATGCTCCTGTTATCGTAGGCGGACGTTATGGTCTTTCTTCTAAAGATACGACTCCTGCACAGGTTATTTCTGTATTCGAAAACCTTGCATTACCGGAACCAAAGAATCACTTTACTATGGGTATTGTGGACGACGTTACTTTCACTTCTCTTCCTCAAAAAGAAGAAATCGCTTTAGGCGGCGAAGGTATGTACGAAGCTAAATTCTACGGTTTGGGTGCCGACGGTACGGTAGGTGCTAACAAAAACTCAATCAAAATTATTGGTGACAACACCAACAAATATTGCCAGGCTTACTTCTCTTACGACTCTAAGAAGTCGGGAGGTTTCACCTGTTCTCACCTTCGTTTCGGCGATCATCCTATTCGTTCTACTTATTTGGTAAATACACCTAACTTTGTGGCTTGCCACGTACAGGCTTACCTGAGAATGTACGACGTAACTCGTGGTCTTCGCGAAAACGGAACATTCCTGTTGAACACTATCTGGAATGAAGAAGAATTGGCTAAACATTTGCCTAACAAGGTAAAACGTTACCTGGCTAAGAAAAACATATCTGTTTATTATATCAACGCTACTGAAATTGCTATGGAAATTGGTTTGGGTAACCGTACCAACACCATCCTTCAGTCTGCTTTCTTCCAAATCACCAAAGTAATTCCTGTAGACCAAGCTATCGAACAAATGAAGAAATTCATCGTGAAGTCTTACGGAAGCAAGGGAGAAGATATCGTAAACAAAAACTATGCTGCAGTTGACCGCGGTGGCGAATACAAACAACTAACCGTAGATCCTTCATGGGCTAACCTACCTGATGATGAAGCAGAAACTAACAATGATCCGGCATTCATCAACGAAGTAGTTCGTCCGATCAATGGACAAGATGGTGACTTGCTTCCTGTATCTGCATTCAAAGGTCGCGAAGACGGAACCTGGGATCAAGGTACTTCACAATACGAAAAACGTGGTGTGGCTGCCTTCGTTCCTGAATGGAATCCTGAAACTTGTATCCAATGTAACAAGTGTGCGTATGTTTGTCCTCACGCTTCTATCCGTCCATTCGTATTGGATGCTGAAGAGCAAAAAGGAGCTAACTTCCCTATGCTGAAAGCTGTAGGAAAACAATTCGAAGGTATGACTTTCCGCATTCAAGTAGACGTTCTCGACTGTTTGGGTTGTGGTAACTGTGCCGACATCTGTCCGGGTAATCCGAAGAAAGGTGGCAAAGCATTGACCATGAAGAGCTTGGAATCTCAATTAGCCGAAGCTGACAACTGGGAATACAATGTGAAGAATGTAACCAGCAAACAACACTTGGTAGACGTGAAGAGCAATGTGAAGAACTCTCAGTTCGCTACTCCATTGTTTGAATTCTCTGGAGCTTGTTCAGGTTGTGGTGAAACTCCATACGTGAAGTTAATCACTCAATTGTTTGGCGATCGTCAGATGGTTGCTAATGCTACCGGATGTTCTTCTATCTATTCAGGTTCAGTGCCTTCAACTCCTTATACAACCAATGAAAGAGGTCAAGGTCCTGCTTGGGCAAACTCTTTATTCGAAGACTTCTGCGAATTTGGTTTGGGTATGGAATTAGCAAACGAAAAAATGCGTTTACGCATCGTTAAGCTGATGAACGAAGCTATTGCTTCTGAAGGTTGTCCTGCTGAGAACAAAGCACTTTATCAAGAATGGATCGACAATATGTTCGATGCTGATAAGACTAAAGAACTGGCAGAAAAGATTATCCCTGTATTGGAAGCGGTGAAAGATAATTGCGAAACTTGCAAAGGCATCTACGACCTGAAACAATATTTAGTAAAACGTTCACAATGGATTATCGGTGGCGACGGTGCTTCTTACGATATCGGTTACGGTGGTTTGGATCACGTAATTGCTTCCGGTAAAGACGTAAACATCTTAGTTCTTGATACAGAGGTTTACTCTAACACTGGTGGACAATCATCTAAAGCTACTCCGGTTGGTGCAATCGCTAAGTTTGCTGCATCCGGTAAGAGAATCCGCAAGAAAGACCTTGGTTTGATGGCTACTACTTACGGTTATGTATATGTAGCTCAAATTGCAATGGGTGCTGACCAAGCTCAAACCCTGAAAGCAATCCGCGAAGCAGAAGCTTATCCGGGACCATCTTTGATCATTGCTTATGCACCATGTATCAACCACGGATTGAGAGCCGGTATGGGTAAATCTCAGGAAGAGGAAGAAAAAGCAGTTGCATCCGGATACTGGCACTTGTGGCGTTACAACCCTGCTTTGGAAGCAGAAGGAAAGAATCCATTCACACTTGATTCTAAAGAACCGAAGTGGGAAGAATTCCAAAACTTCCTGAAAGGTGAAGTACGTTACACTTCATTGATGAAACAATATCCTGCCGAAGCAGACGAATTGTTTGCAGCAGCCGAAGAAAATGCAAAATGGAGATATAACAACTACAAACGTCTGGCTAACCAGGCTTGGGGTAGCGAAGCTGCTGAGTAATTGTTTGATATCTGTATATAAAAAGGAGAGGAAGTCTGAAAAGGCTTCCTCTTTTTTGTTTGCAAATAAATTGATTTAGATCTGTATTATCTATGCGATCTCACGTTTACTGTATCTCCTCCTCTATCATCTCCGCTACTTCCCATCCACGAAAGACCACGGTTATCAACTTCAGCTTTGCTCCACCGATAGTGCTTGTCACAATCTTGTCTGAGGCATACTTTAGTAATTGTTCGCGTGCATCTGCTTTTAGGGTAGCAATACGGCTTTCGGGTTCATCACGTTTCAGGTACTTCACCTCCAGCAGGTAGGCGTATTCCATATCTGTCAGCCTTGGGTTAGGACGGAAGTAGAAATCGGCATATCCTTTACCCAATTCGTATTCGGGCATTAATTGATAGTAATTTGTTAAACCCAAATAAGCCAGCAAGAAAGCTTTTACATGGGCTTCGCCATCCATAAACTGACGGATACGGCTTTGCTTCTCCAATTCGGCACCGATGTAGGAGAATACAGACTGCCACTCGCCACGATAAGCCATACCTTTCATTAGTTGAGCGAGTTCATAAAAGTCGAGCTGGAACGCATTGGCATCCCCAAGTCCTTCTACCAAGTAAGTATACATTTGCTCGCGAACCGTATGGTTGGGAATACCTAATAGAGTGTCACCTTGTTTAGTACCTTGTATTGTTACCAAACCGAAATAGTAAAGTAGTGACTTAAAGTTATCCGGTTTCACCATCTCATCTACCGAAAAGCCGTCTTTAAGTGTAGCGGTGGTATGTCCTGTTTCAACAATTTCCCGAATAACGGAGAGGTTGGAGCCGGCATCCAGTTCATGATCTGTCTTTATCAGGTAGCGCAGTTTGTTATAATCGGTACGGATGTTTTTGTCGATCATCTCACGAGGTGGTTTTCCTGTCTGCATCAACCAATTAAGGTAATAAAGTACCATGTCCGAGTTATACATTGAATTATCCAACATATCTTCGGCAAAACAATAATTATCATACCAAGGCTTTATTTCGGCTACTACCTCATCAACAGTCATAGGAAGCGCACCTTGGGTGTGATAATATTCGAGCATCGTACGCAACTCTTCTTCAGAAAACCCTACCAGATTATTAAATTGTGGTGCAGTAGTATAATTGGTACCAATATTGAATCCTGATGTAACATCATCAAGCGTTACAGGACTTACACCTGTGATAAACATACGCTCCAACGCCATGCCATTGCCGGTGGTAATCAATTTTAGCACATTAAAGAAATAGCGATAAAAGCCTTCGCCATGTGTGGCATCTTTATAGGCTTTTTTACTGATATTAGCAAGAATAGAGTTGGTGAAGTTATCGTACTCATCAATAATCAGATAGATGCGGAGGCCCAATTCAACACTTTTTCTATTTATATATTGCAAGCGGTCAGCAGCCGTTTCGCGTTCCATCAATTCTTCTTCAAAATTGGGAGAGAAAAAACGCTTATAACGATCTACAAATTCTAAAAATCGTTCACGACAATGACTTTCGAATGTACGATGCATATTCTCCGGTTGCGGATCGACTCCCGAGAAGTTGAAACGAAGTATCAGAAACTTGGCACGAAGCTTCGTAGGATTTTTATATATCCACCGCTCTCCAAACAGTTCTTCAAAACGATCTTCATTATTAATATCATAGTAAGCATCGAGCACATTAAGCAGCAAGCTCTTACCAAACCGACGGGGACGAATCAGGAAGAAGTAAGATACCGATTGCTCTATTATAGGAATAAAGCGAGTTTTATCTACATAATAATAATCTTGCAAAGAGATTCTCTCGTAATCGCTAATGCCGTAAGGAATCATTTTCATGTTGCTTCTACAATTACAGGGTTCGTTTCAGTAACAAAGATAGAAATTATATTGGGGTTAAATAGGATTAGTTAGGGTTTTTAGTTAGGTTAAAGAGATGTTGATAGGATGATAGCTATCTTACGTCGGCATGATAAGTGACTTATGTCGGCATGATAGAAGTGCTACGTTCCTATGGTATAAAATTATAGTCTGATGAAAATAGATTATCCTAAGATCATAGGGGTCGTATGTCGGCATCGTAGATGATTATAGTCTGATGAAAGTTAATTATCCTAAGATCATAAGAGGAAAAGTCTAAAGATATTCGCCACCTCTATTTTCTTTAAAAACGTTAAAAAAGCCTCTTCTTCTCCATTTCTTACCGTTTCTTACCATTTCTTACTGTTTCTGACCACTGCCATTTTCTGTTGTCCTACTTTCGCCAATGTAACAAGGTTGCAAACTTGTTCAAAAGATAAATATGTTATTTTTTAATCAATTAAATCATTTTTATTATGGCTATTCCATTTAAAAAAACATTAAGAGTAAATCCGGCTAAACCCACTGAACCGGGCAAGTATTACCCCAATTTATTGACTTTGGGAAAGAATGTGGATGAAGATTTGATTATTCATCAGATCAAAGAACTCAGCTCGCTCTCCAAAGGAGACATTAAGAGCGTAGTAACTAACCTTTTAGATGTAGTGCGTACCAACCTGTATAGTGGTCACTCGGTGACTCTTCGAAACTTTGGCACATTCAGTTTGTCTGCTCGAAGTGAAGGAAGTGATACTGAAAAAGATTGTACAGCCAAAAACATCAAGACCGTACGCATTAATTTCAGACCCTCCAAAACGATTCGTCCGGATGTGAATGCTACCCGTGCAGAAGATAAATTGACTTTTATCGACTTCGATACGTATATAAAAAATATGTTCGGTGATCATCTATCAACTGGAAATGGAAACAATGAAGGAAACGGAGATGGTGGCAACAATGGTGGTGGAGATGAATTTATAGATCCGTCAGCATAAAAAAGAAAACTTGTAAAGTTGCAGATTTTATAAAGCAGAATCTATAGTAATATGCCCCGAATTGTAGTGTACGATTCGGGGCTATTTGTATTCAGAGTCATTATATCTGTAACATAACCTTCAAGAGAAATATCTGGCTACATTATTGTTGGGTATTTGCAGGGGTGAGGAGAGCGCAAAGAGCCACTCCCCTACCTCGGAAATAATTCAAAATACTTATTCCAGATTAGTTCTTCATATTTATATGCATACTTTTCTGCATACGCTTCACCTTTTGCACATCTTCGTCGTGATTTCGTATGTATACGATCGTGGTGATGACCTATCTCGTGCAGAAGAATATGCAGTAACAAATATGCCTTAATCTGATTCTCTGTAAAGTCACATATAACATAATCCTTCTTGATTTGATAAGACACTTCCAATCGCTCGAATATCTTCTGATGACTTCTAAAATACGGCAATGAAAATACTTTTGTCTTTTCTTTCTCCCAAGCACAAATGCCAATTACTCCCCGATTATACCACCCATCAGTATATCCATCTCCTTTATCAAGGATAATTGCATCAAGCTCCTGATCAATAACTTCACGATTAGGCAGTATTTCGAGAAAGAGTTTTATATCTCTTGTTTTTAGAAAATGTTTATACCCTTTTCCGGGTGGCATCACATCAAGTTGTATTTCTTTCTGAAAGGTATTCCAATAGTTTGGTGTACGCTTATGTCTATTTTTGGGCTGCACGCGACCATTCTTCACCTTAGTCGCAGTTCTTCTTGCTATCATAGATAAATATAAAATAGTATGCCAAATCAGATCGACATTCAATTAATAAATAGAAATGGGGAATTTTCAAGGGACTTATAATACACATAACAACCCATTTATAGAATGTGAGCTATAAAGATTGATTTGCCTTTCTATATGATAGGCAAGTTTCTAGTCCCGAAATTTGATTTTATAACATATCTAACATAGCGATACCCTTTCAGTGATTAGGGTTAATAATCATGATGTGTTTTTTTAATACAGATACAAATATAGAAATTATTTTTTATTTCACTATATTTGAAAACAAAGAATACTGTATAATGAAAACTGAGAAAATCTGCTATACTAAAGGAGTATCATTCGAAAAAGAGATAGGATACCTCACATGTAAAACCTTACATCCCTCCTTCCACAGAAAAACAAACAAAGAGATTTAATTTATGGAGATTTCTTCTTAAACAATAAAGAAAACATCCACATTCATACACCCAATATTCAATAAAACATGAACAACCAAGCTTTTTATCTTGAATTATTAGAAAAAACATTTAAGAACCATCACATCAATTGCTACATAGAGGAAAGTGCTCTTATTTTCCCACAGCAATACATAGAAGCCCAAGTATCTTTCTTCGATCGTACTTCTTCCATGCCTATGGTACAGATGGATGTAACTTTCTCCATCGGCCTTGCCAAACATATCATAGAATCAGTTGCGGGATTTGGAGACACTATGGAAAATGCAATGAAAAACGCCTGGAGTAACTTCCTGAATAATTGCTTTCACCCTATTCTTGGTACCTTCTTCACGAACGAATACGATGATCAAATCATACGGGAAGAAAAAATAATTGGGGGAGAAAAGTACGAAGTTGTACGCAGCCATCTGGGCATTCGAGGAAAATTGCCCGAAGACTTCTACGATGAATGGCTCAAACAATTCGAGAAAGATTTGGCAGTATGTCAACTACCTACAGGCATTCACTGGATTCGATTCTATTATGGACAACATCAGCGGCAAACAAGCGCCTGCGAAATTTTATACGATAATAATCCGTGGGAAGAGATGCAAAAAAAGGCACAGCAGTATAGCTATTGCCCATCAGACGATTTCTATTCAACACGTACATTGTATATTCTACATAGAAAACCCGATGTTAACCGACTGGCTCGCATCATAGCACTTGCTTCAGAAGAGGAAGTGAACGATGCACTGATTGAATACGGTTTATCACCTATGGATGCCTCCAAAGCATATCTATTTATACAGCATGCTTTCGGACAGGTGTTGATTAGAAAAATATTGAATAATTGCTCTTTCTCTGATCGGGCCGTCATTACAGATGGAGATAAAAAATATTCGATTCTATGGGCACATGAATTCTTCTATACGGAAGCAATCAAACTGGGCGAACTCATTATGGGAGAAGGTAATCTGAAGGATAGAAAGTTGCTTCAGTCAATAGCCACTTGCAGTGCAGAGTTTAATGCGCTGAACAACGCGTTGCATAACGGGTCGACAATAGAAAGTCTCGAAGGAGCATCATTCGGAGAGGCAATGATGGAAATCCAAGGATATGTGGCCGGAAACTAAAACGTTTCCAGCCCTTCCTCGAATGTTTTATACGTAAGCTCTGGTAGTAACTCCTCCCTCATACGTGAGGTATCACCATAGTAAGAAACGCGTCCTATTTTTATAAAATCGCGCGTAAGAGGGCTTTGTGTATTGAACAACAAAGAGTACTTTTCGAAAGTCCATGCTGCTGTCATTATCATCCACAAGGGCATACGCCAAGGTTTGCGATATTTTTTATAGATAGCAACCCGGTCCAGAAATTGCTGTAAGGTTTGTATGCCCTCATCTCCAAGGTGATAGATTCCTTGTATGCTTTCTTTTTCAATGGCAGCAGTAGTAGCCTTTAAAAAGTCTTCTGTAGAAATCAAATGAATCCAGGTAGGTTGCTTCCAAACTCCCAACAGGTAATGACGGTTAAACCAATCGGCTGCATCAATCATTAGAATACCTTTGCCATACACCATTCCTACGCGAAGTGAAACCGCTTCTATGCCTGCTTCCTTGCAGCATCGGAAGAGTTCCCTTTCTTCTTCAAGGCGTGTGGTAGCATGTGCCGAAATTGGATGTCCGTCGAGAGTACCTTTTGCCGGATTCTCAGGGGTGGTTTCTCCTTCTACATGCGGAAAGCTGATAAGGATTATTCGTTTTACTTTCTTTTCAACAGCTACCTCCAGCAGATTACGAAAATAATGGGTATTGGTTATAGGCAGAAATTTTTCAGGATTCGCTTTAAATAAAACTCCGGCAAAGTGCACTACCACATCTACGCCATCGAGTGCAGCACTGAGAGTTTCTTTCTTTGCCAAGTCTGCCTTAAAAATCTGAATATTAGGAAGATTTCTGAGTTCGGTATTTACCTCTTTTCGATGTGTTAGTAAGTGCAGATTCCTGTTTTTCAGGTGGTGGGCCAACAGACCGCCCAAATTACCTGCGGCACCGGTGATTAATATTTTAGGATAGGTATCATTCATCATATATTCTATTTTTTAGGTAGTTCTTTATAAACCTCCGATAACTTTTTCAGATTCCTGACAGGTTTATCTTTTAATTCAGCCAACAATACATCCAGTAATTCTTTCAACGCTTGGTCGTGCAAAGTACTTATATGCAGCAGATTTATTTCAATTACATCTATAAACCGCTTTAGGGGTAGCCACTGTACTTGCAATAGTTTTGTTATTTTATGTCCTAAGTGTACATGATCCAAGTATCCGGCTTGCACTTGTTCCGTCCAGAGAGAAGCTGCATAATCCTTTATTTCTTTAGCAGGGGCAAACAAGCAGAAAGCAAGTTGCAGATAACCCATTTCCGATAAAGGCAAATGCAAATCAATCAAAGTATGAAGTCCATTTATCAGACTTGCTTTATCTCCCGAATCCATCACATTATATGCCAGAATGCGATTAAGATAATAAGCCAGAATTGTATCCGAATAATAGGGAGCGGATGCAAGCAAACGAGTAACATCTCCTGCCCACAAAAAGCGACTGTGCAACATACTGTAGTAGTATTCGGGAAGGAATTTCGTTTCTGGATTGTTTTCTACCTGATGGGTAGGCAGTTGCAATTTGAGTTTCATGGCTCCATAGTTGTTATCAGCTATTGTCCATTCAAAATTTCCGGTGAGGTATACCTGAGGAATAGCCCCAAATCCCCACTGCTCGGTCTGCGCAGGTACAGTATGCGGATGTTTTACCAATGCGGCACACATCCACCAGGCAGAATGTTCTACAGTAGCCGGTGGTTGAGCATCCGGCGCAAACAGATAAACCATCAGGTCGCGTAGCTCTCCGGTCAGCACCTCTTTGGCTAATTGCAGGGCCTCACCGGTAGACTGAAGGGCACAACGGAGAATAGCTTGTTGCATATCAAATCCGTTAGGTGTTTGCCCTTGTTGCTGAGCAACTTGCAGACGCTGCACCAACACCACCGGATCTATCCACAACGGTGCGTGTGTAGGAGTAGAAAGCAAATGATATGGAGTACCCGTACGTATGGAATCGAGCACCTTTAACAGTATGAAATAAAAAGGACGCAACTCCGCGTTCTGTATCCGATTGCGCCAACTGCTCATATTTAAGACTTTTTCTTGAGAAAGTTTCTGCAAGTATTCCGAAGCACCGGGAAACTGATTATTTAATAGATTTCCATAACTCAACCAAAAAGCAGCAAAGGTACGGTCAATCAATCCAATACGGGCATTCCAATTCTCAATACACTTAACGGCTTGCTTAAATACAGGTTCGAGTTGAAGCACTTTTTCCGGAGTTAATTCGGCATGAAACTGCTGCACATACACCGGAAGCATAAAAATATGCCAAGGTTCGTTGTTCTCAAAGATCTGTCCGGCGAAGAACAGAAAATCATCAAAGGTAGTTAAGTGTGGAATGGCATTTGCAGCACTAAGCAGTAAAACAGGAGACTGCACTTCTATTTCGGGTATCGTCTGCTCTTCCTGAGGTGCTTCGGACAAAACCGACGCATCAAGAAAATCGCTCAATAAAGGCTTAACCGCAGAAAGAATCTGACCGACATATCCAACCAGTATAGGTGCTATAGCAGATTGATCGCCATATTTCACTATCAGTTTAGCTAATTTCTTCTGAATGCCCTCATCGGTATTAATAAAACCACCCGCCAATATCGAACAAAGAGTGTTTCGGAGTGTAGCTTGTTCTTTCAGCAATAATTCGCAAATGGCAATGGTATTGTTCACTATCGCTTTAGTGCTCGATCCTAACAAAACAGGCACTTGCGAAAGAAAATCATCAAGCAGTAACGCAGGTTCCCCACTTATCTTCTTTATGTACCCCAATGCATTACTCACCGGTTTAGTTTGAGGAGAAGTAAGCGAGCGAAGAAGCTCGGCTTGTATATTTAGCAGTTCTTCCGTAGTAGGTTGCAGATCATTAAACAAATCGACAAACCAATTTATCTGTAACTTATTAAAGCTCTGATTAATAACAGCCGACAAACACTCTTTGAGTACCCGCGCACGGTCTAAACGACCTTCGACCACCAACTGACGAAAGATTTTGTTCCAGTTATCATCTTCATTCTCCAATCCGTAGAACATATTAAAGTTGATATTACTTGGATAAGCAAAAAACAACCAGATATGTTCGGAAAGCGTTTCAGGATACTCCAACAGCTTTTCAGGACGCATTGTATAATACATAGGTGTTTTATACATCTCGAACACAAACGGATGCCCATAAAGAGTGGCTACTATCAGTTCGGGCGAAAGAGTGATATATCCTTTTTGATGCCAGCGCATTACTTCATCATAAGTAAAGTCTTTCAGCTCGCGGTTGGTACGGCTGTCGTTGATAAACTCGCTCATCCAATCGGGTTGATACCATTCCAGAATATCATTTATGGAAATACGCTCCATTAAGTCTTTTTGCGAATATTCATGAAACTTAATAAAGCCGTTGCTCAGGTAACTTATTTCTATGCGATGACGCTTGTAGTCATTGAGATTAAAGCAAACAAACTGTGCAATAGAGAGTACTATATATCCTTTATTGGAAATAGAATGGCTCTTTGGGTACTCCTTTAGTATAGGAACCAGTTTGTTTCGTTCTTCGGGAGTAAGGGATTTCAAAAAAGGGATGATATCATCTACCTTTTCTTCTTGTATGAGTTGGGTGAATGTTTTTTTCATTATTTATGTATTATCAATAACAAATATATATTCTAAAAACGATTTATATAAAAATGGATTAATCCATTTTTTCGACCCGAAGGGTCAGTTTAAAACAGCCCGGGATAAAGCGAAGCGACATCCCGGGTATAAGTTGCAAAACGTCGTCAACCAGCGTCCCAAAGGGACAGCTTAATAAAACAATAGGCAAATAAGGTTATTAAGCTGTCCCCTTGGGACGCTCTGTAAAATGGTTATCTATACCCGGGGTGCCGTTCGCTACACTCACTGTACCCCGGGCTGTTTTAAATTGTCCCTTTGGGACGATATGTTTAATAATTGTTTCGCCACCTTTTTCAATGTATTTTCTTTTCCCCATACTTCCAATTTTGGGAGAAGGGCCGCAGCACATTCCGAACGATTCAGTGCCAACAGCTCATTGTAAATCTCCAACAGTTTTTTCAGATTGGTTACAGGCTGCTCTATTTGTAATAATATAGCAACAAAAAGTTCTTCCAATGCAGAACTATACAATGTTCCCGCTGTCAAGAAAGTGCCCGTCACCATATCGGTAAAACGTTTCACCGGAGCCCATTCTGCACTCATCAAAAAGCCAAGGGTTTGACCTAACTGTGCTTGCTGTATCAGTTGGTGGGTAGTGCGTTCCATCCATATTTCGGCGGCATAGTTACGAATTGTCTTTTCGGAACAGAGCATACAACATGACAAGAACAAAGTGGTTACAGGATCAAGTGCTGTTTTCAATTCATATAAAGCAGCGATAGAGGCAGTCAACATGTCTCGCGTTTGCGCATTTTCCATCTGGGCAAAATGAAAGCGATCTCTGATTAATAAGCCGTAAGGAATAGCCGGCAAAGATGGATACATCATGCCCAGATAAGGGCTATCTTGCGGTGCTACATAATAGCGTATATTGTCGCCTATACCTGCATAAAGGTTATGCTCCGCCTGCCATGGTGAGTCAGGTATTTGCATTTCAAGTACCGGCTTTTGAGAGTAAGTAGAATCCGCTTTCTTCTCCTCTCCTATTTTCCAGGAGTAAGTTTGGATATGTTTTTGCAATGCTTCATACACAGGCTCTTTCTCCATGATAGATGGGCAGCGAGAAACAGCCAGTTGCCAATCCATTAAATCAGGTTTGATGTTTGCCTTACGATACGCCTCCAATCGTTTGTTTAAAATCTGCGGATCAATCCATGCGGGAGCATGTGTAGGAGTAGAAAGTAAGGGTAATGTGATCCCCTTTTCTATAAAAGACAAAGCTTGGGAAAATACCTGCAAATAAGGTTGAAGCAGTTTGAAGTCTCTGCCAAACCATTGCTCCATGCGAGATATTTTATATGTCAGCGAAAACCATTTTTTGTATGTTTGTTTATTAACTTCCTGAAGTGCCAGTTCATGCAGTTCTTCAATGAATTGTCCTTCCTTAGGATACTTCTTTTGAAGGTATTGCCCATAATTGATAAAGAATAATGCCAACATTCTTAAATACAGACCACTCATACCCCAAAAGTCGGTTCCTGTAAATTCGTTGGTATCCCGATCGTAACTATGCCAGAATGGATCACCAATATTCAATGAATAGGCTTTTTGAAGCGCTATTTCTAATTGGTTAAGATGGGCAGCGGTTATCTGTGAGTTTAGTCGAATCAACGCTTCCGGCAATAGATCAAGATGAACCGGGACTTCCTGATCGAAAACTCCCGAAAGGAAGAATATCAAATCCTCCACCGTTTCAATACGTTGCATCTTGTTTTCTTCGGCATACAAATTAATTGGAAGGACTGCCTCGATGGGGTCCATAGCTCTTTGCTCTGCTGTGGCTTCCTTATCCAGATAATTTTTCAGCAGGGTTTGTGTAGACATCAGCAGTACATCCTGATAAGAACCAACTGCCGTGCGAACAACTTCCGAATTCGGATCTCCAAATTCAATAATAATCTTGGCTGCTCGGGTTTGTATAGCCTCATCCTTATTCAAAAAGGCTAATGGCACTTCGCTGCAAATAGTTTCGCGAAAAGAAGCATGCTTTTTTGCCACCTTTTGAAGTATCATTAAAGCAGACTGTACAATAGACTTCACCTCGGATGAGAGCAATACAGTTAAATGATTCAGGAAATTCTCTACATGAAAGTTTGAATCATCTGCTATTTGCTTGAGAGCATCCAATGATTTATTTATTGGTTTGGTGTTTTCCTTATTGAGAGTATTAACCAACTCTTCTTGTAAAGCAAGCAATTCTTCTTTTGTCGGTTTCAATTCGACAAAAAGATCGAAGCACCAACCCATATTTATTTTATCAATGTTGTGATTCACTGTCAGCAGGCATGCACGCAACACACGCATACGATCCAGGTGTCCGGAGGCAATATTGCTTTTGAATATTTTAGTCCAGGGACCTTCTTGTTGGGGCTTTGCATAATCATGATAATGTATACTTGAGGTTTCTTCAAAAAGGGCCCAGATATGATCTTCAAGTACAAGAGGATCTGCATACAAAAAGTCTGTTGGATATTCGTATTCACTTATTTCTTTATTGTACCTTCTGGCCTCCTGAGAAATGCTTCGGGCAATTAGGCTCCGGCTTGGTTTCAAGAATCCTTTCAATTGCCAGCGTAACAGATCAGAATATGCCATCGTTCCCCACATAGTATCGTCATTGTAATGTTCGGGGAACCAGTCGGGACAATACCAGGCTAATATTTCATCGGCTTGTTCAGCAACGACACCGGATATAAAATACCATTCCGTATAGGAACGAAACTGACTTTGTGTACAACAAGCTATAGCGGTTGCAAAATAAATGCCCTTATTCCCCTTTTGATGAGCCACCTCTTTGTAGGGGCGTAACTCTTTTACAAGTTCTTTACGTTCCTTAGCTGTTAGTTTCTGCAAATAGGGTAATAGTTTCTGTGTTTGATTGTTTTGATAGATGGTCCTAAACTCATCTATGAGTAGTTGATTCATAAATTGCTTTATTTTTTTAATACTTTATCCCGGTATTCCGTAGGAGTTATTCCCATGGTTTGCTTAAAACATTTACTAAAATATCGGGGATCATTAATACCAACCATATAAGAGATTTGAGTCATATTAAATTCTCCAGTCTCTATTAATTGCACTGCTCTTTTAATACGCATTTCCCGAATAAATTCGATAGGAGCAAAACCCGTCAAAGTTTTAAGTTTCTTAAAGAAGACAGAACGACTGACAGCTAATTCTTGTACCAAATCGTCTACCATCAAATCGCCGTTATCCATATTTTTCTCCATGAGCTCCATCAGTTTATCCATAAACTTACGGTCGATGGAAGTCATTTCCGGTTGAGTAGCTTCCTCGGTTTTCTGTACTTCTTCTACCTCATCACTCATTAAACCGGAACGGTATACCTCCTGTAACTTCTGACGTTGCAGTAGAATATTATCTATTCGAGCTTGCAAGTAAGTGGCACTGAACGGCTTTGTTATATAATCATCTGCTCCATATTCGAGCCCTTGTATTCTGTCTTCAACCGATGTTTTGGCTGTCAACAAAATAATGGGTATATGGCTGGTAGTCATATCCGCCCGCAATTCTTTCATCATCTCAATTCCGTCTTTCTCGGGCATCATCACATCACTTATAACTATATCGGGCAAATACTTCAGCGCTTTGCTCCATCCTTCCATGCCATCAACAGCTTCGATGATTCTGAATTTAGCAGCAAAGATTCCACGCAAGAATGTTCTTAATTCCTGATTGTCTTCTACCAGCAGCATCACTTTTTTCGATAAATTAGCTCCTTCGCTACTTTCCACCGGAATTTCGGTAATTACTGCCGTATCTCCGGTGGTATCTACCTTTTCAAAAACAGTAACGCGGGTACTATCTTCCAAAATAAACTCTGTACTCTCATCGTAGTGTTCTTTTCCTTTCAGGAAGTCTACTTTAAAGCTGCTACCTTCTCCAAGCTTACTATTTACCGTAATAGTTGCTTTATGCATTTCTACCAGTTCTTTTACCAGAGAAAGACCTATTCCCGTACTGGCAGAATGATTGAAAACATTTTTATCGACAATATTCTCAAAACGAACAAAGATAGAACTTCGTTTATTTTCCGGTATACCTACTCCCTGGTCACGAATTTCAATTGAAATAGTTGAATGATCCTCACGTACATACACCTTTATCATTTTTCCGTTCGGGGTATATTTAAATGCATTGGAGAGCAGGTTAAACAGAATTTTCTCCAGTTTATCTTCATCAACCCACAAATACAGATCGTCTTTTTCTGCTTCCAGAATATAATCAATATGATGTTCCACTGCCAACGAGTCGAAATTATCCATTACTTTCCGTACAAAAGGAATCACATCTACCTTTTGCACCTGTATCTTCATTTTGTTGTTTTGTATCTTACGGAAGTCCAGTATCTGGTTAACTAAACGCAACATCCGGTTGGTATTCCGTTCTACCACCACCAACTGTTCTCGCGCATCGGCCGGAAGTTTATCATTCTTCAATACATGCTCCACCGGACCGGAAATCAGTGTCAGCGGAGTTCGCAACTCATGAGATATGTTGGTAAAAAAGCGTAGTTTTATATCAGAAATTTGTTGTTCAACAGAAACTTCGTGTTTTAAACGGTAAATGGTAAAGAGAATATAAACCGCTATCCAGATAATAAGTATGAAAATTACTGCATAAAGCAGGTAGGCCCAAACTGTTTCCCAAAAAGAAGGCAACACTTCTACTCTCAGGCTACGTGTATTATCTACCCACACTCCATCACTATTGGTCGATTTAATTTTAAAAACATATTCTCCTTTCGGAATATTCATATAATTGGCAGTTCGCACTTTATCTACATAATTCCATTCTTTCTCAAATCCTTCGAGCATATAAGCATACTGAACATTCAACGGATTTGTATAATCGAGTGCTGCATAACGTACCGTTAAGCTATTTTCATCGTATTTTAATACTAATTCATCTTTATCATCCAACGTTCTTCCTAATAATATACGAGGCATATAAGTACTCTTATAAATAGAATCCGGATGAAAACGGAATATACCGGTACTTGCTCCATACATAATTTCTCCTGCAGAAGTTTCAGTAGAAGCTGCCTCATTAAAACGAACACGAAACATGATGCTTCTATCGTCATAGTTTTCAAAGCGTTCGTCGGCAGGAACAAACTTGCTTATTCCATGCTCTGTACTCATCCAGAGATTTTCCTTACTATCTTCTACTATTGATAAGATTACATCCGATGGCAATCCATCCTGAACAGTGTAGGACTTAAATTGAGCATTTCCGTTTTCATCAATAGACATCAATTTATTCAAACCTCCACCAAAGGCAGCCAGATATAGTTCATTCTTTTTCGTATTAATAATCCAGTGAATATCATTGTTACTAAGGCTATGAGGATCGCTGGGTACACGGGCATAATGATGGAAAACGATGTCTTCGGGCCGGGCAAAATTTCCATTGAAAGAGATGGCACCGGTAGTAGTACCTACCCATATACGCCCATCACTATCTGATGTAATAAAACGCACCTTGTAACAGTTATCAATAGGATACCCTTTCAGGTGGTTCCGATGATTAATAAACAAAATCTTACCGGAAGCGTCTTTATCAATATAGTTTATTCCTCCGGCAAATGTGGCTACCCAAATGCGTTTATTAGCATCTTCATACGTACAATACACATTGTCATTACTTAAACTATAAGTATCCTCGGCATGATAAATAAATCGTTGAAGTTGATAAGATTTTCCCGATTCTTTTTTCTCAGCTCGTATTAATCCGTTTCCTTTAGTGGATATCCATAAAACACCTTGGCTATCTTGCATCAATCCGTATGTAACCCCTTTCAAACGCTGCCCGGTATAAGAAACAATACCACTTTCGGTTAGATAACCCTTATAGTTCATATTAACATCATACACACGGAGTTCGCCATTCTTCAGTCCTACCCAAATGTTATTATCATTATCGGCCAGGAGAGCACGTACTTCATTGCTTAACGATTCCAAATGTTCCGGATATGGTGTATTAAGATGGAACTGAATAGGTCGGAAACTTACTTTCTCCAATCCCTTGGAATGTGTTCCCATCCAGAGATTTCCTTGCCTGTCGGAAAAAGCCGAGTGTACCTTATTGGAGAATTTCCATTCTTTGGACCCCGGCTCATTATAGAAGGGTATGAGTTTGTTTTCTACCCGATCATAATATGACATACCACCGGCAAACGGATGCACCCATACCCGCCCGCGAATGTCTTCATGTATATGAAAAGACGGGCGCGCCCTGTCGGCACCGGCTGGTTCAACCTTTAGCCGTTCTTGTTTTAAAATACGTGTAGAAGGCTGAAAGTGTGTGACACATCCGGCCACTTCCTGCTCAAACCAAATTTCTCCTCCTTTATCTATATAAACAGATAGAATAGGATCGCAAGGTAACTCTTTATACGTTGTTGGAGAATAATGTGTATGTTGATTTGTTCGGGGATTATAAACAAAAAAACCATCTGTAGAAGTCACAAATAAGATATGTTCATCAGATAAGCACCGTATAGCTACCACGAATGATTTCGCGGGTAATTCTAATAGTTGAAATCTTTCCTCTTTCTTAAAGAATCGCCAAACATGCCCCTGTTCTGCTCCTAAAAATATCTCTTGCTCATTCTCTGCAAAAGAATAGAATTTATGGTCATCTTCTCTTGTACATGTTCTACTTTCAGCGAAATATGATATTGCCTCTTGCTTTCCGGGGAGAATTATTCCCAGCCCATTGTCTGTCAATAGCCATTCGCTTCCGGAACTGTCCAAACAAATATCAAAAAAATGATTCGCCGGAAAGCCTCCTGTTTTAATCGAAAAGATAGTTGATGTTAATGAATGATCTTCCGGATTGACTTGTACTCGAATAGCTCCTTCTTTTTCGGTAAGTAGCCATACAGTACCATTATCGAGTGCTTTGATGGAAGTTATATTCATCAAAGCACCGTCTCCCGAAGCAGGCACCTGTTCGAATATTTCCGTAGAAGGATTGAATCGATGAATTCGGTTATCATAGGTTTGAAGCCAAAAGTAACCGAATTTATCTTCCAGCATGTGGTCTACCCGATTATTAGTCAGACTTATTTCGCTTCCCTGACTTGCTTTATAAGTAGTAAAGGTGTATCCGTCGAATTTATTCAGTCCGTCCCATGTAGCAAACCACATAGCTCCTTTGTGATCTTGCAAAATGCTCATAACCGTATTCTGTGACAAACCATCTTCTGAAGAATAATGCGTGAAGAAACTATTATCCTGTGCATTCAGAAAGGTTGTTGAATATAAAAAGATAAGGCCTACAATTAGTCTATACATATTTTTCACCGAAAATAGAATGAATGATTGGTGTAAAGATACAAAGAATAGACTATTTTTGTATGTATTAGAGATCCTTTTTAACAAGTTGTCAGTGTATGAGCAGTCAGATCAATCACATTTACTGAGCAAACTGAAGCCCTTTCAATTTATTCCATGCACCACGGGTAAAATCAGGTACTTCAACAGGCGCTCCATTATTTTGCACAGACAATTCGGTCAAAGGAATCAAGCACGACCACTCTGCTGCATCATATACATCCTGATCTAATGGTAATCCATTGCGTAAACAATATACAAGGCGATAGTCCATAATGTAATCCATTCCGCCATGAGCGATAGCCCCTAATTCGGCAGCGCGCTTTCCTGCTTCTTTATAAAATGGATGTTCATAAACATTCAATACAGAATCCATTTCGGCACGGGGTAAGGCACTATGACTATTAAGTGCAATCTGTCTGGCCGGATATTTTTGTGCAAAGCCTTGCGTACCACTTACCATGTGAATACGGCTGTAAGGGCGAGGACTGGTTACATCATGCTGAATCATCATTGTCTTTCCCTTTTCGGTCTTAATCAATGTGGTATTCATATCGCCTAATTCATAGCTTTGTTTAGCTTCCGGAGAATCTTTTCCATATCTTTTTTCTGCATATTCAGTCATCCCAAACTGATTGGAAGAAACAGATACCAGATAATTCATTTTATCGCCGCGATGAATATTCAGGATTTGACATACGGGGCCTAAACCATGAGTAGGATAAGGATTTCCGGTATGTTCTATATTATAGTTCTTACGCCAATGATTCCAATAGCCAATAACTCCCGGTGTTTTTTTGGTTTCGGTGCCGGTGCCCGGTTCATAAGCTTCGGTTTGCGAAAGGCGATCATTAAAATTCAAAGAACGAAGATCGTGAATATAGGCTCCTTCTACATGTACAATTTCACCAAATACTCCTTGTTGAGCCATATTCAATGTTGCCAGCTCAAACTTATCATAGCAACAATTTTCAAGCATCATACAGTGAAGTCTTGTTCTCTCGGCTGTATTTACCAACTGCCAACATTCATCTAAAGTAAGTGCTGCGGGTACCTCAATGGCTACATGTTTGCCGTGTTCCATAGCATAAACAGCCATCGGAGTATGTGTTAACCAATCCGTACAAATATAAATAAGGTCGATGTCGTCTCTTTCGCAAACTTCTTTCCATGCTTCATCGCCGATGTATTCTTGGGCAGCCGGACGCTCTTGTTTGGCAATAGATGTTTGTACTTTATCCAGGTTATATTGTTCGAGGTCGCAAAGAGCCTTGACCTCTACACCTTCAATAGCCATAAAACGATCGACAGCTCCTTTACCGCGCATTCCTAATCCAATAAAGCCAACACGAACCGTAGGGATAGGATCACAACGTAAGCCCAAAACATCTGATTGACCGGAAGGTCGAAGAGGAATATCTGTCTTAATCATCTTAACGGATGATACATTAGTTTGACAGCTACTGATACTTATGATCAGACAAAGTAGAAGAAAAGAATAGATAAATTTGTTTTTCATGATTCAAAAGGTTTTTATTCACCTACAAAGGTATATTTTCTGCATAAAATTACAAACTTCTATTCATTAATCTATAGTGTGCCATTTCTTCATATTTTGTTCCCGGACGACCATAGTTGGTATATGGATAAATAGAAATCCCTCCGCGGGGAGTAAAAATGCCGGTTACTTCAATATATTTAGGATTCATCAATTTAATAAGATCTTTCATGATGATATTTACACAGTCTTCATGAAAGGCTCCGTGATTGCGAAAGCTGAAGAGATATAGCTTCAGACTTTTGCTTTCTACCATTTTTATATCGGGTAGATAATCAATGCGTATTTCTGCAAAATCGGGCTGACCGGTAATGGGGCAAAGACTCGTAAATTCCGGACAGTTAAAACGTACCCAGTAATCGTTCTCGGGATGCTTGTTATCAAAGGCTTCTAATACCTCGGGAGCATAATCTTGTTTATATACAGTTTTATTTCCGAGTAGGGATAGTTGCTCTGTTAATTCTTTACTCATAATTGTTATATATTAAAACGATACGCGGAAAAAGCGGAAGGAACGGATGAACGCGGAATTATATTTTAATATCACTTCAAACTTATAGTTCTACTTTATTATTTTTCCGCGTTCATCCGCTCCTTCCGCTTTTTCCGCGTATCCATAAGATTTCATTTTTTAGAAGCCGAATATTTCGTCAATCCTTCTTTTCTTAGTTTACATGCAGGGCAGTTACCACACCCGTCACCCACAATCCCATTATAGCAAGTCAAAGTTTGATTCTTCACAAGTTCGAAAACCCCCAGTTTATCAGCTAAAGCCCATGTTTGCGCTTTATCAATCCACATTAACGGAGTATGTATAACGAACTGTTCCTCCATTGCCAGATTTAGTGTTACATTCATAGACTTTATAAACGAATCGCGACAATCGGGATAACCGCTGAAATCTGTTTGAGAAACGCCTGTCACCAAATGATTGACTCCCCTCTCCCGAGCAAAAACAGCCGCCACGGCCAGAAAAAATAAATTCCGTCCCGGTACAAAAGTGTTAGGGAGTGCATCTGTCGGTTTTTCTTTATCAACTTCCAAATCAGGATTCGTCAGAGAGTTATTAGTTAGCCCTGCCAGAAATGGCAAGTCTATGCAATGAAACTCGACATTGGCTTTTTCGGCTATCTCGCGTGCCACTCTTACTTCATCAACATGCTTTTGTTCATAACGAAAACTAACTGCATATACTTTCTTAAATCTCTCTTTGGCCCAATAAAGACAGGTAGTTGAATCCTGTCCGCCACTAAAGAGTACTACGGCAGAGTCATTATTCATCATTACAAATCTTTTATTTTAAGAATGTTGTAAGAGATATCTTCGTCGTACACATCGTCATCTTCTACTTTCTTTATGTACTTCACCACATGTATGGTGACAGGAAGAATGATTACTTCGTACATCGACTTCAACACTATTTGAATACCAATCATCATCATCAATTCTTCCATAGGAATGACTCCCCCAAAAGCTAAGGGAAAGAATATAAATGAATCGGCAGTTTCGCCCACTACTGTAGAGCCTATAGCTCTTGCCGAGAAATTCTTTCCTTTACTTGCTATCTTCATTTTACTCATGACATAAGCATTCAGGAAAGATCCTACCAGAAAGGCGGCCAGACTAGCAAAAACAATTCGGGGAGCCATACCGAACACAAAGTTAAAGCCTTCTTCACCATCCCAAAAAGGAGCAGCAGGAAGCGCCACAGCTATCTGTGCTACGGCTACTAGAAAAAAGTTCATGGCAAATCCTGTCCAGATAATCAGACGTGCTTTTTTAAATCCCCAGACCTCTGCTATACAATCGTTAATAATATAAGAGATGGGAAACACAATTAAGCCGGCTGTTATTGTGAGGCCGAACACTTGAATTACTTTTGTTTCTAAAAGATTAGCTGCAATAAGGCATACATTAAACAGAATGCCCAACAGCATGAAGGGTACTGATACTTTATTTTTCATATTTCTTGTTTTTTACGTGGTTTACCAAGCACACGTGGTCTATAACGACCAAAGGGTTTTTAAAATCGGGGCAAAGGTAGGAATTTATTATGGAATAGCTTTCACTAAAGCTACAATTTTATTGGCTTTGGTTGCTGGCGTGTCACCTAACTCTTTAAAATCCTCAATATAGACAGCTCTTACTTTTTTGTCTTTATCTATTATATAGAGGGTTGGAACACGAGTACCTCCAAATGCGAAAAAGATTTTTTTATTGGAGTCGTGATACTTAGTCATTGTATATCCATTAGTAGTCCAATATTCGTCTGTTGCTTTTTGATCTTCACTGCGAGCAATGGCAGCCATCTTAAAATCAGAATCTTCTTGTAACTCTTTATACGCCAGTTCTAATCCCGGCAATTCTCTCTTGCAGTCGCCACACCATGTGTTAAAAAACACAAATAGAGAACGTTTACCGGCAAAATCATCTGATGATAAAACGGTACCATCTTGCTCTTCTATTTTGAAGTCAGGAATTATATCTCCAGCGACAATGGGATCTACTGGATTGTCCGGAATTTCTTTATCATCAGTAATACAGGATATTAACAAACAGGAAACCAGAAAAGACAGAATAAGGATTTGTTTCATTTTTTATTAATCAAATGTTGAATTTCTAATTCTATAACTTCAAAAATATTCTCATTGGCTATTTCACCGTCAAGGCTATACACTATAAAAACGTTCCCCCCAAATTCATTTTTAAACGCTTCAAAACTATCTTTCATCCTTTCAGAAGCAGAATAGTTCCCAAAATTAGCTTTAGAGGTAACAGGTTTAATTTGTATCCCGAATGCTATATCGTCCGATACATATCCCAAATAATCTATATCACCTGCATGATCTAATTCTGAAGGACTCTCTTCAAATCGAATATCCGGAAAGCGTTTTGCCAAACCATCATTTACTACTGATTTCTCTCTTAGATAACCATCAAAAGTTCTGTTTATTGTTAAATTATAAATATAGTTTACACAATCTTCTTTCGTTAATTTGCTAAAAGCTTCCTTCCACTCTGGAATAACTACTTCGGTAATCTTTGTATAAAGTCTTTCTCCCAACTCAAATAAGCTTTCCTTGGTTATCTTAAAAGGCTGTTTTCCTGTAGTAGAAGCATTATCAAAATACCATTTCTCCCACTGTTCGATTGTCTGGGGTTGACACTCTCTAATTAAGGCCATTACTGCTCCTACTTTATTTGGTCTGGAGAGTTGGTAGGTTTGACAAGCGTAATTTAATACCTTCTCTTTTTTTCCGAATTCTAAGGAGTATCGCTTTATTTCCTTTTTACTCATTGTTCTTATCTTTAAGATTCAGGAATTTACTTTTATATTTAAAATCAATGGAACAATCCACCAATGCCAATTTCTGCTTCAACAAATGAGCATTTATAAAAGTCTTATTTTCTAAATATAAATAGACCATCATGTTATTTTCAACATCATACTTAATTTCATCATATTTTAGAAAGACTTTTTTTCCTTTCAGTTTCTTATATAAAAAGGCTGTCGCCTCTCCATTAACAGCAGGATCTTGCTTTATTCCAATCAAGCGAATTACTAAATCATTATTCAGTTTTAGCAATTCTGGAGATATAATTTCTTTCACAGAGAAATATTCCTCTCTTCTTCCTGAACTATTAGTATCAATTTTAGAACCATATTGGATTTTCTTCACATCAATCTTTTTATCTAATTTATGAGTATCAATAAATTGATAGGGCAATTGAGCGATCCTTTTCACAAAGTCAGTTGTGACAGTTTGTTGCTTCACAATTTCTATTTCTGTTGCAGCAAACATGTCTCCTTTTCCTATTCTTTCCTCAATAATGGAAATAAATTCAGGATTAATCTCATAACCCACAGAATTACGATTCAATTTCTTTGCAACACAAGCAGTTGTTCCACTACCCATAAAAGGATCAAGAACAATTTCACCAGGAAATGAAAACATACGAATCAATCTATATGGCAATTCTTCCGGAAACATCGCTAAGTGCTTATCCTGTTTTGCGCCTGGGAAGTACCAGTGTCCATTAAAGAATGTATTCCATTCCTCATTAGACATCACTGAATTTTCCTTTTGTTCTTTCGTTGGTTGTGGAGATTTTCCTTGTTTTTTGAAGAGCAGAATATATTCAAAATCCAACTTAACAATACCATTGCGAGGATAAGGAAAACTTCCCATAATACTAGCTCCACCAGAGGTATTCATTGTTGTAGTTTTCTGCCAAATGATTTGTCCCATAAAATCAAGCCCTATAGTTTCACAAAATCTAATTATTTCACTATGAATGGGGATGATTTTATAGCGTCCATAATAAGTAGAACGAGCAAACTGATCTCCGATATTTATACACAGCCTACAACCATCATGTAACACTCTATAACACTCTTTCCATGTCAGGTTCAAATGATTGATATAAGTTTCATAGTCATCATTAAATCCAATTTGATCATCAGTTCCATAATCTTTCAATTGCCAATAAGGAGGAGAAGTAACAATCAAATGAACACTTTTATCCGGAAGTTCAATCATCTGCCTGCTATCTCCATTAATGACTTTATGTTTTGTATTAATTTTCATCTTAATAAGTCTATTTAAATACAAAGGTAGTTTTTATTTTGCTACAAGAGATGATAGAATATAAAAAAAGAGACTACCTCTTCAAGAAGTAGTCTCTCTGCACATTTATGTTATTAACCATCAGAATTTATAGTCGATACCTAAACCAAATACTTTGTTGGTACGGCTATATACATCTTTACCTGGCATTGGCAATCCATTATAGTTTGTACTTTCTTTGGTGTAATCGCGATAATCAGTCCAGAAATAGGCAACATTTAATTTCAATTTCGAAGATAGTTTAATGGCAGCACCAAGACCTACTGAGTAAGAATCGCAAGAGAAACTTGTATCACTTTGGAAGTTATCAGATAAGCCATAATCTGTTTTTTGATAACCAGCGCTTACTGTTACTCTTTTATGTGCATCCCATTCAGCTCCAATCAGGTATTCATGTGTATTTCCGTTTAATGCTTTTTGTTTATCATTAGCCATCCCTGCATCTTTATCGAAAAATTGATGGTATTCAATGGTAGCACGTAAAGTAGGAAGAATTTCATAACCAAGAGCAGCAGTTAATAATGCCGGAATATCATTAGGAGTATTTACACCATGCTCATAAGGTTTCAGTGCTTCTTGAAGATTTGGGTTACTAGGAGAGTAAGACATCTTTGTTTTATTCTCAATATTAACATTCGTCATGAATTCATATTTTAAACCCAAATTCCATTTGCCAAGTTTCACATCTGCCCCGATTATAGGAGTAACTCCCCAACCAGTCTGATCACAATCAAGTTCAATAACCGGTAAGTATGCAGAAGGAATAGCATTTTCATAACCTGTATTTGCTGTAGTTCTCAGATAACCTTCATAACCACTCTTCACATAGTTCATCCTACCACCGGCAAAAACAGATAAATAGTCATTAACCCTATAAGTAGCTCCTAACTGAAGGCCATAAATATATTGTTTGCCATCCATTGCACTATTTATAGTATACATACTAGAATTAAGCCCTCCTTGAGCTAATAATCCCATAATCTTCGAATCAAACATAGGAAGACCTGTATCAAATGAAGCTTTACCACCACCACCTGTTACGGCAAAACTACCGGAGAAAGTCCAATCTCCGTTTTTATAAGCAGCCTGTACACTTGGAATAAATGGTGCTGATGCTGTACCTTTATATTTGCGAGGCTCCGTTCCAAAAAGCGGAAAGGTAGCATTAATTGTTCTGGTTTGATAGGCACTCTGTCCATTCAAAGACAAATAGAATCCTTCCTCCAAAAACCCTAAACCTGCTGGATTAGAATATACCCCATCAATATCAATAGAAGCACCACGTGCTATCATTCTAAGAAATGAAACATGTTGATTGGTATTCGTTAATATACCTCCTGCGAAAGTTGAAATTGAAACAATCAACATCACCGCACTTATCAGAATTTGTTTTCTCATTTTAAATCGTTTTAATTAAAATTCGGCGCTAAAGGTACAACAAAATTGCACATTAAAAACAATCTTGTGCATTTATCTTCAAAAAAAACACATCCTTTATTATTGAACACAACTGTTTCAACAGAAACTAACTTGAATTATTTATACTCAGTTTCATAAAGTGGGTTGAGTCAGAATAGAACTTTCCGAACTTTTAGTTGTTTTATAAATAATCATCACCAAAATATAAAGATCATCATGAAAACGATTTTACACAAAGCAAATACAAGAGGACATTCTCTGTATAACTGGCTTAATAGCCACCACACTTTCAGTTTCGACCAATATTACGACCCTGAAAGAGTAAACTTCGGCGCCCTTCGTGTATTGAATGACGATTGGGTGGCTCCCGGCGAAGGATTTGGTACGCATCCGCATAAAAACATGGAAATCATATCCATCCCCCTAAAAGGAGCTTTGCAACATGGCGATAGTCATAACAACAGCAAGGTTGTGACTCCCGGAGATATTCAGACCATGAGTGCGGGTACCGGTATTTATCATAGCGAGATGAATCATAGCCAAACAGAAGCTGTGGAATTTCTGCAAATCTGGGTATTGCCCAGAACTAAGAACACCCACCCCATTTATAAAGATTATGATATAAGGCCATTACTAAAGAAAAATGAATTAGCTCTAATCGTAGCACCAGATGGTAGCGCACCTGCATCCATGCTGCAAGACACTTGGTTCTCCATTGGAGAGTTTGAAGTCGGAAAAACCATTGACTACAAAATGCATGGAAAAGTAATGGGTGTATATATCTTCCTGATTGAAGGAGAAATCAAAGTGGATGGCACCGTTCTTTCACGCCGCGACGGATTAGGCATATATGATACAGATCATTTCAGCATAGAAACAATGAAAGACTCCCATATATTGTTAATGGAAGTGCCAATGTTATAATATCTGCAAATTATGTCCCTTTTTTAACCTCTTTCGGAAATTTTCCGGAAGGGGTTTATTTGTTTATCCTCCATTTTTCGTATTATTGCATTTAAAATTTAGTTAGTAACAGTATAGAACCATGAAAAAATTAACTCACATTTTTCTTATTCTTCTGGCATCTATTCCAACCTTATTATATGGACAGAATGAAAGCCAATACCTTGCAGGCGCTGTGCCTATGGTAAACGATAAAGTTGTATTTTCCAGAGAAATCGATTTACCCGGCGCCAGTAAAGATGCTATTTACGATCGCATACACTCCTGGATGGAGAAAAGTATGAAAAAGAATCAGAATGACAGCCGGATTGTATATGCTGAAAAGCCAGAAGGTATTGTTGCCGGATTGGGCACAGAGTATTTAGTTTTCACAGCAAAAGCCCTTTCTTTAGATCGCGCACTTATTAATTATCAGATCACTGCAACTTGTACTCCTGGTAAATGTGCTTTGGAAATAGAAAAAATACGCTATGTATATCAAGAAAAAGATAAGTTTACAGCAGAAGAATATATCAGTGATGAAATAGCTCTGAATAAGGATAAAACGAAGATTTACCGTGGATATAAAAAATTCCGTGTTAAAACAGTTGATTTCGCCAATGAATTATTCGATGAAGCACAAGCAGCATTGGGAGTTCAGAAAGCTGTAGTGACTACACCAAGCAATGTTCAACCTCCATTAGTAACTTCTGCTCCTGTGACAACTACGCCTGTTGTTACTACATCGGCAGCGACTGCTCCTGTGGTAGCGCCTGTTACAGTAAGCAATGTATCATCTACCGAACTACAAGGGTACAAACAAATAGCACCAGACAAAATTCCGGGCAATATCATCAAAATGCTAAATGAAAACTGGATGCTTATCACTGCCGGTAACGATAGCCAATTCAATATGATGACTGCCAGTTGGGGAGGTTTGGGTGTTTTATATGGCAAGCCTATCGCAACTTGTTTTATCAATCCTACAAGATTCACTTACCAGCTAATGGAGAAGAATGACACTTATACATTCACTTTCTATACAGAAGCCTACCGAGATGCATTAAAGTATTGCGGAAGTAACAGCGGGAAAAATGCGGATAAAGTAAAAGGATCAGGACTTACTCCTATCACCACTCCGCAAGGAAGCAAAGCTTTTTCCGAAGCTTGGTTAATTATTGAATGTAAGAAGCTTGTTTCTCAATCTCTAATGCCCGAAGCAATCTCTGATCCGGCTATCAAAGAAGAATGGACCGGCAAACAACTACATAAGATGTTTATTGGAGAGATAATAAATGTGTGGGTGAAATAAGTGAAAAGTAAATAGTGAAAAGTGAATAGTAAAAGACAGGAAAACGTAAGAAACTTCGAGACTGTAATTTAAACTGTGTCAGTAAAGAATAAATTATTAACTTTACTAACACAGTTTTTTTTATGAAAGAAGAATTTGATTTTGAAAGCATT
>NZ_QVMK01000029.1 GCF_010500995.1 Bacteroides sp. 224
AGCCGTATACGAGGAGACTTGTACGTACGGTTCGGGGGCAGGCTCCCGGAAACCTACCGTCGCAAGGCGGCAAGGCGCCGGGTGCCGAGCCTACTATATTTGAGTATATAGGCAGTTCACTTCCGTTCCGCCGTTTGTGGATTAACTCACTTACCGACAGAGCAATCAAAGACGGTTTCCAAACCCTACGTCCCGGAAGTGATTACGATAACCTCTATGCTTCGGCGAAAGCCCGCAGTACCGCTGATTGGCTTGTCGGCATTAACGCAAGTCAGGCGCTTTCTATTTCGGCAGGTTATGGTGTCTGGTCGCTCGGCAGGGTACAGACCCCGACACTGGCGATTATTTGCAGCCGATACCTTGAAAACAAGGATTTCAAACCGCAAACCTATTTCCGCCTGAAACTCCATACGGCGAAAGATGCTGTGGCTTTTCCTGCCCTTTCGGTGGATAAATTCGTTACACGAAGCATTGCCGAAGAAATAACGGCACAGGTCAAAACTGCCGGAGCAGTTAAGGTTACAGGCGTGGAACGTAAGGAGGTCAAACAAGAACCACCGCTTTTGTACGACCTTACCACGCTTCAAAAGGAAGCCAATAGCAAACATGGGTTTTCGGCAGATAAAACCCTGACGATAGCGCAAGCATTGTACGAAGCGAAGAAAATATCGTACCCACGAACAGGCAGCCGTTATATCTCCGAAGACGTACTGGAGGAAATACCGCACCTGATCGCTACGCTTCGCTCGCATCCTCTTTTTGGTGCGTATATTGACAGCAGATTCGATACAACGCTCAATACCCGTTCGGTGGACGATACGAAAGTTACCGACCACCATGCGCTGATTATTACGGAAGATCCGGCTACCGGATTATCCAAAGATGAACAGCTTATCTACGATATGGTTGCCGGGCGTATGCTTGAAGCCTTCGGCGAACGTTGCATCAAAGAGAACACCACCGTTTCGCTTGACGCGGGCGGCGTACACTTCTCCTGCAAAGGGAGCGTTACGCTCGTCCCCGGTTGGAGGTCAGTGTTTAACTCTAAGGACGAGCCAAACGATGAGGACGATACGACAGTTTTACCCGCCCTCATTGAAGGCGATAGTCTATCTGTCCGCGATTGCGAAATTCAGGAGAAGCAGACCAAGCCCCGACCGCTTCACACGGAGAGTTCATTGCTGGCCGCGATGGAGAGCGCAGGTAAGGAAGTAGAGAACGAAGAAGAACGCGAAGCGATGAAAGACTGCGGTATCGGAACACCCGCTACCCGCGCGGCTATCATTGAAACCCTGTTTTCCCGCGAGTATATCACCCGTGAAAAGAAATCCCTTGTCCCGACAAACAAAGGGCTGGTAGTCTATCTGGCGGTGAAGGACAAAAAGATTGCGGACGTCGCCATGACAGGGCAGTGGGAACAAGCCCTGAATAAGATCGCATCGGGCGATATGGAGGCATCGACATTCCATAAAGCAATAGAGGTTTATGCTTCACAGATAACGTCCGAATTGCTTGATATGACCTTTGAGCGGCAGGATAACCGCCAGTCATGCCCTTGCCCGAAATGCAAGAGCGGGAATGTGGTTATCTACAATAAAGTCGCCAAGTGTCAGGATGAAAACTGCGGGCTTACCGTATGGCGTTCCATTGCTAAAAAGGAACTGACGGACGGGCAACTGACAGACCTTTTCATGAACGGCAAGACCGCCTTTATTAAAGGTTTCGTAAGCAGTAAGACCGGAAATACTTTCGAGGCAGCAATCAAATTTGATGCGGACTATAAAACAGTCTTTGAGTTCCCGCAAATTAAAGGAGGTAGCAAAAAACGACGTTCTAAGTAAAATCTTCATTATCTTTGCCACTGAAAGACTTTGTTTTACGATTCGGAATAGTCGTTTAACATTGATCTTTTAGTGGTGGGCATCCGGGGCAAGGCTTCGGATGCCTTTTTTTCGTCCATATCAAAGGCTCGCATTTATAAATAAAGCGACATCGTTTTCCCCCTATAAATCGGGTATTCCCAATCTTTTACTATTAACGGCTCTCTTTTCGTCAGGTTGATACGGCAGCCTCTTTTATCTTCTTTATCGGTTACGGCAGGCAACCACATTATATTAAATAAGAACCATCATCCATAGGCGTAAGCATTGAAAATCCGGCTTCTTTCATTTTCCACCTTAATGCATACGGCAACTGCCCCGGTGGGTTATTTTCTATCATGGCGCAAAGGTGTTTACGGAATCTTAACGGTCAGTAAAGTACAAGCCTTGCAGGTTCCCGGAAAAATCTCCACGCCGCATAAGTTCAGGGTAGTATTTTATCCGTGAATACTTGACAGCCCTAATTCCTACACCGGAAATGCACCTGAATAAAAAATCAACCCGGCAGATGCCGATTAAAAATTAAGGTTATGGAAAATATATCAGAAGCACGGATTTATGTAGGAACTTACGCTAAGTATAATGAAGGTTCAATTTTCGGTAAGTGGTTAGACCTTTCGGATTACTCCGATAAAGAAGAATTTTACGAGGCTTGCCGTGAACTGCACAAAGACGAGGAAGATCCGGAACTGATGTTTCAGGATTGGGAGTATATACCCTCCGGTCTAATAGGTGAAAGCTGGCTGTCCGATAACATATTTGAAATTATCGAAGCCATAGACGATATGGATGATACGAAAAAAGAGGCATTCGAGGTCTGGCTGAACCACGAAAGCTACGATCTTAGTTCCAAAGATATAAACGACCTGATTTCCTCTTTCGAGGATGACTTTCAGGGCGCATACAAGGATGAAGAAGATTATGCCTACGAAGTCGTTGAAGAATGCTACGACCTGCCGGAATTTGCGAAAACTTACTTCGACTATGAAAAGTTCGCCCGCGATTTGTTTATGACCGACTACTGGTTCGATGACGGTTATGTGTTCCGGCACTCATAAACTTACCGGAAACGGTTTTCAAGGCGGAGCAATCCGCCTTTTTTAGTGTCTGTCAGTCATAAATAACAAACCCCGCTCTATCTCACGACAAAACGGGGTCTTAACAATGGATAAATCAGAAAAACTAACCAGTTGGTTTTGGTTCAAGTTCTGTTTCGCTATTATTATCACCTTTGGAAAAATGGTCGCGGATAAATTTCTCTACATTTTTCTCTGTGTAAAATATCTTGTGATGGATAGTGATGTAGGTCAATTCACCCGCAGAACGATAACGCTGCAAAGTTCGCTTACTCACGTTCAGCAGTTGGCACAAGTCCTGATTATCCAGTAGCCGTTCGCCATTCAGTACGTTATGCCGTCCGCTCATTATATCCATAAACTTATCCAATCGGTCGAAACGCCCCATGAATTGCTCGAACCATTCTCGCATCCAATCTCTCAATCCTTCGTCTTCCTCACTCATGGCTTGCCTCCTTCTTGTTTATCGTTTTTACCACACGACCGGATAGCAACCGTTTGACTTCTGCCAGCGTATACCACGCTTTATTTCCCCTAATTGAATAGGTTATATTCCCATTACTGCGTAATCGCTGCATGGTGCGGCGGCTCACTTGCAATATGGTTGCGGCTTCTTGATCGCTTACCCAAACTTCCGAAGGATTGGGTTGCGGGGTTGCGTTCTCTTTCGCCTGCTTTTTCATTTCGGAATGAATACGTTCGATTTTTCGCACCAAACTTTTATAGGCTTCCGATTCTATGGTTATTACTTTCATGTTCCTAACTTATTGATTCGATGCAAAGGTCGGAAGTAATGAAATGTCGATTTCACAAGTTTACCCAAGTTGGGTACGAATTTTCTTCGATTTAACGGTAATATGCTATTGTATAAATAATTACTCTTTTTATTGTCATTTTTAGCCATCATTGCCAGTAAGACAATCAAGTGAAAAATAGTGTAAATACCCCTAAAAAGACAAACACCCAAGTTGGGTGAACTTGGATGTTTGATATATTTATGACGTGATCAATAAAACTTGGGAATATCTATACAGAATCAATTCTTGCTTGCTATTAGAAAATAATGATCTATCTTAACTCCCGTTGTATTCTCTATTTCATCAAAAGTCAACTTCATCGTTTATCTTGTTTATATGCTTTTTCCAGTATTAGTTCAACAACTAATTCCAAATCTTTGTGATACTTCGGAAGTTCCATTGCCAAAGCCTTCAAGAATAATAATTTTTCTAAAGAAATCGCAATATAGTTCTGCTCAACTACACCGTTTTCTTTCAGATAATCATAATCAAACGTGCATATTTGGTTCCACATTTCAAAACTATATTCGCATATTCCGATATCACCACACAGATCCTTGATGTTATTTGGATATTTATTCTTTAGTGCTTCATGGTCTTCACTATGTACTACAAAATCAATATCTAACCCGGATTTACGCAAGCCATAATATTCCATTGCTTTTCCGCCGATCAACAAAGGTTTATGTGTGAATTTATATCCCAAAATGTTTAAGTCTATTTCCATACTTAATCATATACAGTTTCTGCGTCTCGTTACTGTGGCTTTTGTTGTCATAACAACAGGTCTTTCAAGCTAATTATTTTGCAGCCTTTACTCTCGTAATAATGAAGCATCTCATCAATTTTCCTTTTGTCGTAACTCGTAATACAATCAGACAAGACATTAACCGTATAACCAGCCTTACTCATGTTATAGCAGGTTGATTTAACACAAGCAATAGCATCTGCTCCTGTTATGTAGAACTCATCTATTCCGTTTTTACGAATAAAGCCTGCGAACTCTTCACTGGTCAATGCATTTCCTTTGTATTTCGTGAAAATATTCTCCGATACTATTTTCATATCTGGAACTAATTCAGCCCCACGTGTATTTGGTTTGAAAGTCCTTGTACCGTCTGATAAATTTTCGTGCCTTATATAAACAACGTGAATACCATTACTGGTCGCCCAGTCGATGGCTGTATTTATATTGCCGATTACTTCCTTGTAATTCTTTGTTATATCATTTTGAATATCTATTACTACCAATGCTTTACTCATTTTCTTATGTTTTGCGTCCTTATTGGGCGGTTTATACTTAGTTCATCCATTTCTTTTCAGGCACAAAGATATTGGTTTTATTCGACAGAAGCCTTTATCTCTGTTCCTGATTTCTCTGATATTGCCTATTTACATATTAGAAAATTTCTTTTGCATAGCTTCGTTTACCTTATAAAGGGAACAATGCTTTTACTAAGGGCATCATGAAGCCAGTTTTCGTTTAACTGTCCCATGTTATCAGGCAACCTATCATACTGAAAGAATCTAAGTTCTTCCGTTTCTTCATTTGAAAAGTTTGACTGAATCTTTTCTGTCAACTTGGCTTCAAAATAAGACGTGATATACTGTACATTTCTTTCAGGATAGTAATAGGCTTGAGATTTTGGGCTTGAATAAATTCCAATAAGACGCTTGATAATAGCATCACAAGCAGTTTCTTCTTTAATTTCTCTTATTACGGTATTCTCAATCGTTTCTCCGTATTCTACGTGTCCGCTGATAATACACCACTTACCGGTATCTCTTCTTTTCTGCAAAAGAATTTCTCCTTTTTCATTGAAAATAATTACAGCAATAGCTGGTAATATGTAACTGCTTTTCTGCATATTTCCTATCTATTAAAAAAAACGTAATCGTGTTCCATCAATAGTTGTAATTGTGCAAACCTTACTTCCCCAAGCTGTTTTTTAGCATTACCATATCTTTCATTTGAACGCCATTTTCATAGATTGGAGTGTCATAAATATCCGTAAAGTAATTCCTCTTTATGTCATATTTAACAAATCCGTTCTTTTCATAAAAACGTATTTGTTTTATCCCGCAATCAGCTGTTCCGACAATAACTTCTTTATAACCTTGCTCTTCGGCAATCCTAAATGATTCTGCTAACAACTGACTGCCGATTCCCGTGCCTTGATATTGTTCTGAAACAGCTATGTTCATTATTTCTATTGTGTCAACATTTATAGGGTACATGCAAAATGCACCAATAGAAGTATCACTATCAGACAGTTTAGCGACATATACATTTGAGTTGAAAAGATATTTGTTAATTCCTTCTATTGTTTCGTCCGCCAATAGAAGCAGGTCATAAGGATAGTTCTCTGTTACTTTGCTTATTTTTAGATTCATACCTCGTTTTTTTTTGTTTTAAAAGTGCTGAAATAGACTTTATGGCTTTTTATATACCATTTGTACAACTCCATTTTTATAACTCTCACTACTTTGCAATTCCCAACACGATTCTTTCGGATTATCGGGGAACAAGGAGATTCCGCTTCCGAGAATAACAGGAATAACGGTTATTATCATTTCATCAACCATATTCTCATTAAGCAGCATGGCTGTTATTTTACCGCCACCGACAAGCCAAATGTCTTTTCCGTTTTCATTGCGGAGATTGGATATATTCTCAATCACATTTTCTGTGATAAAGTGGATATTTTCTTTTGCTCCCAGCGGATTGCGGGTTATTACATACGTTTCCTTATCCTTGTACGGCCAAGTAACATCCATGTTATGAATGTCCCTATATGTCCGTCCACCCATGACAACCGTATCAATGGATTTGTAGAAATCATCATATCCGTAATTTGTTTCCGAGTTAATGGGATATTTCATTAACCAATCTAAATCGCCATCGCTCCGGGCAATGTACCCGTCGATGGAAGTTGCTATGTATAATTTTATTTTCTTCATGATTTTAATGTTCTGCTATATTATAAAAAAGAAGTGTGGAGCTTGCATTGATCCGACATAGAGGTACTGGTATACCCGAAGAACGAAACAAACAAGTCCACACTATACTTTCGTATAGCATGAACATTGCACATTTCGCCTCGTTCTTCAAAAAATTACCAGTTTTCTATGCCGAGACGTTCAGTGAACGTTATGTTATATACTTATGAAGTATCTGATATACTTCTATGTTTCTTTATTTTACGCATACAAAGATAATATATTTAATCGGTTCATCTGCTATCAGCCTCATCCATTCTGCGGTTCAACGCTTTGATCAAGCGGCTCAGGTATTCCGTCCGATTAGTTTTACGACTTCTGATTTCTAAAAAGATGTGGTAAATGTCACTCAAATCGACTTTGAATATTCGTCCGAAAATGGTTGCCAATGCTTTTATTTCTATCATTCCCGCATTGATGCTCTTTTCTTCATGTATACCATAAATAATCTCTCCGAGTGCCGTTTTCTTGTCCGTCCATTTTGCCAAAGGTAGTTCATCATCTATTTGATAGCCGTTTTCTTCCTGATATTTCAATTTCGACAACTCGCAATTCAGATAAGCCGCCAACATATCATTGGCAAGTAATTTAGCGACCTTAAAATCGAAGTTGGTAGAAAATTTGGGGTCTCGTTCGAAATAGAAGCTTTCCAGATTCAAATCTATTTCGTGGCGACCTCTTAAAAAATAAACTTCGTCAAAACAGTTCTGTCCTGAACGGTAATACTGAATAAATTCAGTATTCTTATTACAGAAATCGTTTATTTGGTTATGCTCTTTTTCCAAATATGTTCTTATGGTAGTATAGTTTGAAACAGGGCGATTGACCTCAAGGTAATATATCTTACGAAGATATATCAACTTACTGAACGCTTTGGGCTTGGTTTCTTTGAAGAATGTTATTTCCTCCTGTCGGGTTGGAAACTCGTACTCCGAAACCGTTGCTTTCAGTTCTTCAAAAGTATTTTCCATCGTCAATATCATGGACGGAGTGTTTTGAACTATATCATACAATTCCAATTCTCCTACTTGAATTGAAGCACTCAACTCGCTGACTATTTTTTCTATTTTATCTTTCATAAGAGTATCTGAATAATGAAAGTTGTCTAAATCATTAGAATCTTAAACCTATCTTAAAAGAAATAGAATGATGACTTAGCTTCTCCTCAAACTCTTTCAGGAAGAAGCTATCAGTATGTTTTTTCAGCCGTTCTAATTCCTGTAACTCATAACCGACAGCCAGTTGCAGTTTCATTTTGTTTTTTAGTGGGTATTGAATCCCGATAGAGGGATTCATGAAATATCCGCCGTTGGCATTATCGGACGGGGCAAAAGAATATCCGGTAGCACATTCGGCATAAGGCGTAAACTTTCTTTCCCTGCCGATTTGAAACCTTACACTTCCATACACAGGGATAAGCGTTTTCTCATAAAATGATAAGCCCGTTCCTACTCCGGCAGACCATCTATCGGTCAGCTTGTAATACCCCAAGACCTGCCATGTGAAAGGAGTGGAGGACGGTGTACTCATGGATAATCCCGTTCCGATAGTCGTTGCGAAAGATATTTTACTTTCGCCATTGGTTTGCGCTTTCACGCTACTAACTGCAATACACAGAAGTATAATAAAGATAAATCGTTTCATATCATTGAATATTAATGGTTATTTCTTTTGCGATGTTTAATGCGGATGTCAAAGAAGATGTGTCAGAATAAATATTCCCATTGCTTCCGTCAGGACTACTATGCCCAATGATTGTTGCCGAATATTGCTTCTTATTGGAATCAAGGTCTATTTCTGCCGAATAAACTACGGCGGGTTGTCCGCTCCCTTCTTTACCGCCTGAATAATTTACATCCCCTTCTTTTGCGTTTTTGGGGTAATTATCGTTCCAGTCCGTAGAATGGTTCAGCTCTATTTTCACAACGAATTGTTTCAAATCACCAATAGGACGCATTTTTACATCAAAACTTCCATGTGGTGTTGCACCGGAGATACCGTCAACCAAAGGTTCTGATTTTGTCGGTAAGTATAACCCGTCCGAATACTGAACCCCACGAGCGTAACACCATACCGGCAATGATTCTTTCCGTCTGTTACCCCCATTGGATTGCCATGATTCAGTCGCTATTTTATGGGTAGCATAGATTGTAGTCATATAATTACCACTCATATCTTCAACCCATATTGCAATTTGGGGTGGATTCTTCTTGTTTATTCCCAAGAGAGCCGGAAAATCATGTAACCACTCATCACCTTTCTTTACGAAGACTTTAATATCTCCTTGATCGTAGCTTATTAAATCTTTGTCACACGAGGTCAGCATTCCCAATGCTGTAATGCCCGCTACTACTAAAATTTTTGCTTTCATTTCTCTTTTGTTTTATGTTATTAAAAATGTATCCAATCGGTCACATTGCAGGTAAAAAAATGTCACATATATGCTTTTATTCCTTTGGACTTTATTATGCTGTAATTATCCAGTTCATCTAAATAAATGATATAGTATTCCAATGTGCTGTCTACTTGCAGTAGTTCATTCAGTTTTTCCGATTCGACAGCCATGATTGCCGTAGCATAAGCATCAGCGGTAATACAATCAGGGGCAATAACTGTCGCGCTTAAAATGCGGTTATCTACCGGACACCCCGTCGCCGGATTAATCGCATGTCCATATCGCTTTCCATTTCTCATGCGATAATTATTGTAGTTTCCAGAAGTGGCAAGAGCCATTCTGCCTTTCATGCGAATAATTGTTTCAAATTCGGTAGGTTTATCCGCTCCCAAACATTTGGGCGGTTTGATAATTCCGACAGACCAATCTATACCCGCTTTGTTTTTACCTTTTGTCACAATCTCGCCGCCAATATCAACCATATAGTCACTCACGCCTTTGCTGTCGAGGTAGCTGGCAATGATATCACATGAAAATCCGTCCCCAATAGCGGAGAAGTTTAGTTGAATACGGGAATCCTTCTTTACAACAAATCCATCTTTAAACACAATCTTATCATAACCGACATATTCTTTTATTTCATTAATTAAACTATCGGAAGGCTCTTTTGATTTTTCAAAACCAAATCCCCACAAGTTGATTAATGGCGAACAAGTCGGATCGAATGCTCCTTTTGTCTTCTCTGCAAGCTCTATCGAGCGAGTAAATGCTTCTATAAAAATTTCGTCAAGAGCAATTTCTTCATTATTGTTCACTTTAGATATAGTCGATTGCGGATCGAATGGGTTGAGCGATTCATAGAAAACATCATAGATAAACCGGATACCCTCACTCAAATCATGAGGGTGGTTATAAGTTACCCTGTAATAAGTATGCTTTTGACCTGACAATACATGGTATTGGCTTTTTTCATCGCATCCAGCAGAACCATATAATAAGAAAGGGAACATAGCTTAATGAGTTTATTGATTAATATAAACAGTAATGCCCTTAATAATATCCAAAGCTGTAGTTAGTTGGGAGGTATCAGAATATACTTTCCCGTCGGAACCATCAGGACTACTATGACCAATAAGTTCGCCTTTGAATTCTCTCTGTTTGTTATTCAAATCTACCATTACCTGATAAACGATTGCAGGTTGACCGCTTCCCATTTTACCACCGGAATAATTAGAATCTCCTTCTTTGGCATCTTTTGGATAGAACTTATTAAAATCGACCGAATGATTAAACTCACATTTTATCACAAAGAGTTTTATGTCTTCATCCATTTGAATATTTGTCGTAAAACTACCTTTAGGAGTTGCACCTGTTACTGCATCGGGCAATGGTTCATCTTTAGTTGGGAGATAAAGCCCATCGGCATATTGTTTGCCTTGTGCGTAACTCCAACAGGGAAGAGATTCTTTGCGCCTGTTCCCTCCGGCTGCTGTCCATGATTGTTTAGCCAGCTTTTCACTGACATAGATTGTGGAAAGAAAATTTCCGTCTAAATCTTCTATCCACATTGCAATTTGCGGAGCATTTTTCTTTTTTATGAACCAAAACAAAGGAAAGTCATGCAACCATTCACTGCCTTGTTCTACCGAAACTTTGATATTACCACTACCAAATTCCAGAGCTTGATTGCTTTGTCCACTGCAACCCAATGTTGCTAATGCTAAAGTCATGCTTAAAATTCTTTTTTTCATTACAAATTACTTTATCATAATATCTATAAGCATATCAATCCCTTTAGCTATCTGCTCCCAGCCTTTGTCGCTTTGAATATCAATGCCGTTATACATTTGGCAGTTGTCCTCAAACATGGCTAAATAGGCTATTCCTGCGTCCATAAGGGCGGATATGGCTTGCAGTTTTTCTTTGTCTATTTTAGCAAAGCCGGACATTGCGTCCATGAATCGTACTCCGTTTTTTTCGCGTTGAGCGCGGATTTCCACCACAAAATCTTTATCTGTGGACAGTTCCCACCTTCTTAATCGTTTCAGGGCAATACTTCTTCTATATTCGGCTATTTCCCGACGATAAAATTCTTTCAGATATGCTTTAATATCAGAGGTGTTAGGCTTCGCATCATAAGCATTTACCCAGAAATCATGCTTTTTCATGTAAGCATAAATAAGACCGTCTAACGATTCGAAATACCGATAGATAAGATTCTTGGAAAACCCTGCTTTTTTTGCAACCTGATTAATTCCGAGGTTTTCAAAACCAATTTCCTCTATTAATTCTCCGACAGCATTAATCAATTTTTCTTCGGACTGTTGCCGATCCCTTTCTTTTACCATATCATACATTTATTATTTGTGACCATCCGGGCACAAAGATATGTAACTATTCGGTCACAACAAAATTTTTATTTGACTTTTTTTCTGATGATAAAAAGTGAGTCGATAATAAAGTGCTTTCTATTACCGATAAACTATGATTTGTAAGGAGAATTATTGTGGGGGAAATAAAAGAATATATTCCTCAATAGTAGGAGATAATATATTATAAGAATATTGGCAATATAGGGATAATTGCGTATCTTTGTATCTATTAAGTCGCTCTTAATATATTGTTGAAAACGAAGCTAATCAGCGAATAATGATAGCTGGTTTCTAAATCGTTACCTATCTGCAAATTCGACTTTGCAATGCGTTGAAATACACATGATTGAAGGATTTTATATGTCTTGCAAGATGAAATGTTAAATCTTTGTCAATACCGCAAACAGCTCCGATTTCTTTGAGATATTCATTCACTTTTTGATTGCTTGGAACAGGGAGAACTTTCTTATTGGGCATCGTCCCTTTATACTTCTCAATAATTTGCTTTGGAATGTCGAGTAATGGAATATTGTAGCTTGTACCTGTCTTTTCACGTTTCCCCATTATCCACAAATTATTATCAAATGAAATGCGGATATTACTTTCATCCAATCCTTTTACGTCTATATAGGAAAGTCCGGTATAACAGCTAAAAATAAAGATATCTCTTACTCGCTCCAAACGTTCAGAAGAGAATTGTTTCTTCATGATTTCGTCTATTTGTTCTTGCATTAAATAGCCTCTATCGACTTTCTTAAACTTTATTTTATAGTTGGCAAAAGGATCAATGTGAATCCAACCGTTATTTTTGGCGAAAAGAATAATAGTGCGGAATCGCTGTAAGAATTTAGCAGTAGTATTTTCCTTACATTTGCAGCTTGTCATTAGGTACACTTCAAAATTTCTCAAAAAGGAGTGATTTACCTCTTTCAAAGAAATATCAGCAACATTATAATACTCTTTAATAAAATTAGCCATGTGCCTACGGGCTACGTCATATTTTTGAAGTGTACCTTTTGCCCTGCTTATACCAACCAATTTAGCGATATCATCAACATGCCGTTGGAATAATTCGAGTACGGTTTGGTTTTTAATTTCAAGACCAAGAAAGATATTTTTAACCCGATCAGGATTAACATTGTTCTCTTTGGTGAGTAAATCATGGTAAACGTTGTATAAGCCTGTTTTAATTGTTTCCAGAAAGGTATTTATCTCGACAGCTTCTTTTGTTCTGCCCAGAGCCATTGACGACTTTACATCCCATGATTTAGGATGCACATTTAATTTGGTACTGAAACGGCTTATTTGTCCGTCGATTGTAATCCGGCACATGATAGGAACACTGCCATCGGATTTTTGCTTGTCTCTTTTCAAAAAGAAAAGAACTTTAAATGTACTTTTCATAAACTCATTTTTTAATGTTACAAAATTAAAGTAAACTATCTGTTAATGAGTTTTATGCAGACTGCCAATTCCCGACAACACACTGCCAATTTTGGACAATTCGTACCCCTTTTTCTTTGATTTCTCGTACCCCCTGTGTCCCTTTTTGGTTTGGGGTATGAAATGGGACACACTAAATGTCTTTTTTTGGCTTTATTTTGGCTTTTTCCTAAGACAACATAAATAAAAAAAGTCCCTCATATTCACTGAATATGAAGGACTTGTCTCTTTTTTGGCGCCTATTGACTTAGGCTTTCCGCGGTACGGACGGGACTCGAACCCGCGACCCCCTGCGTGACAGGCAGGTATTCTAACCAACTGAACTACCGAACCAAAATTTGCTTTTAAAGCAATCTCTCTCGATTGCGGATGCAAAGGTATGCTTTTTTTTGAATTATGCAAAAGAATAAATGCTTTTTTAGAGAAATAATATCATCATCTTCTGTAAAAGTATCTATTCTTTGTTGTGAATGCTATGAAATAACGAATATGAGCTAACAGATTAATGAGTTTTTTAATATATCTCTCGATGAGTGTTTTTGCTTGAAATGAGTATTTAAATCTTTCTATCTGCAATCTTATGCGCTTTTATTTTAAACTTCTTGTTCTTGAATGATGTATTTTGGCAATAATTAGCTATTTTTGCGAACTAAGAATAAATTATCAACAAATCAACGATATAACTCATATATATTATGAATACAGCAAAGTTGTTATTGCACTGTCCTGATAAACCCGGGATTCTTGCCGAAGTAACAGACTTTATTACAGTGAATAAAGGAAATATCGTCTACCTTGATCAGTATGTAGATCATGTGGAAAATATGTTTTTTATGCGTATTGAGTGGGAGTTGGATCGCTTCCTGATTCCCAAAGAGAAAATAGAAGATTACTTCGAAACACTTTACGCACAAAAATATGAGATGAACTTTCGGCTGTATTTTTCTGATGTGAAACCTCGTATGGCTATCTTTGTTTCTAAAATGTCTCACTGTTTGTATGATATGTTGGCACGTTATACTGCCGGAGAGTGGAATGTGGAAATTCCACTGATTATCAGTAATCATCCGGACATGAAACATGTGGCCGATCGCTTTAATATTCCTTTCTATGTATTTCCAATCACTAAGGAGAATAAGGAAGAGCAAGAGCAAAAAGAAATGGAATTATTGAAAGAACATCGTATTAGTTTCATTGTACTTGCGCGTTATATGCAGATTATCTCCGAGAAAATGATTGAGAGCTATCCCAATAGAATTATCAATATACATCATTCTTTCCTACCGGCTTTTGTGGGTGCCAAGCCCTATCACGCAGCTTATGAAAGAGGGGTGAAGATTATTGGTGCAACCAGCCATTATGTAACAACAGAACTGGATGCCGGCCCAATCCTTGAGCAGGATGTAGTGCGTATTACACATAAAGATACCATTACCGATTTGGTGAATAAAGGAAAAGACTTGGAGAAAATTGTACTTTCCAGAGCCGTACAAAAGCATATCGAACGCAAAGTATTGGCCTATAAAAATAAGACAGTTATATTTAATTAGATGAAAATAGCTATTGTTAAATACAATGCCGGCAATATTCGCTCTGTTGATTACGCTTTAAAGCGTTTGGGGGTTGATGCTGTTATTACAGGAGATAAAGAAGAGTTATTATCTGCCGATAAAGTAATCTTTCCGGGAGTAGGAGAGGCCGGAACAACCATGAAGCATTTAAAGCAGACCGGGTTGGATAAGCTCATAAAAGAACTTCGTCAGCCGGTATTGGGCATTTGTTTAGGCATGCAGTTAATGTGTCGTTCTTTGGAAGAAGGAGGGGGAGTGGAAGGATTAGGCATCTTTGATACCGATGTGAAGCTTTTTATACCCAAACGCCACAAAGATAAAGTGCCTCATATAGGCTGGAATACAATAGATAATTTGAAAAGCTCCATGTTCAACGGATTCAGTGGAAATGAATTTGTTTATTTTGTACATAGTTTCTATGTGCCGGTGAACGATTATACTGCTGCGCAAACAAACTACATTCTTCCATTTAGTGCGGCATTGCATAAAGATAACTTTTATGCTACGCAGTTTCATCCGGAGAAGAGTGGTTCGGTGGGTAGTAAGATTCTGCAAAACTTCTTAGAACTCTAATCCCTTCTCCTAAAAACTATAAACTCAAAACTATAAACTCAAAATGATAGAACTAATTCCAGCCATTGATATTATCGACGGAAAATGTGTACGCCTCTCTCAAGGAGATTATGCTTCCAAGAAGGTTTATAATGAAGACCCGGTGGAAGTAGCTAAAGAGTTTGAAGCAAATGGTATTTGTCGTTTACATGTAGTTGACCTTGATGGGGCAGCTTCTCATCATATCGTAAATTATCGAACACTGGAGCAGATAGCCTCTCGTACCTCTTTGATAATTGATTTCGGGGGCGGAATAAAGAGTGATGAAGATTTGGTGCTCGCTTTTGATAATGGTGCCGAAATGGTTACAGTGGGTAGTTTAGCAGTAAAAAGTCCAGCGCTCTTTCAGAAATGGTTGGAGCATTATGGTAGCGGAAAAATTGTTTTAGGAGCTGATGTAAAGAATAAAATGATTGCCGTAAATGGATGGAAGGATGAAACGGCTCAGGAACTTTTCCCATTTCTGGGAGATTATATTCATAAAGGAGTGGAAAAAGTGATTTGTACAGATATCAGCAGAGATGGTATGTTGGAAGGACCTTCTATTGAATTGTATAAAGAAATTCTTGAAGAATACTCCAATCTTTATTTAATAGCAAGCGGAGGCGTAAGTTGTATGGCCGATATAATAGCTTTGGATAAAGCAGGAGTCCCCGGAGTAATCTTTGGAAAGGCGCTTTATGAAGGACATATTACCATGAAAGAATTATATGATTACCTATAGTCAGGAAACATATAGGATATTTATGGCAGTTCTAATCGTAAAAAGTAAACCATTAAAAAGTAAATAGAATTGTGTTAGCAAAAAGAATAATCTCCTGTTTAGATATAAAAGACGGGCAAACTGTAAAAGGAACAAATTTTGTAAACTTGCGTCAGGCAGGCGATCCTGTGGAGTTGAGCAAAGCCTATAGCGAACAAGGCGTTGATGAATTGGTTTTTCTGGATATCACTGCCAGTCACGAAGGGCGCAAAACCTTTACGGAGCTTGTTACTCGTATTGCTGCCAATATAAACATTCCATTTACTGTGGGAGGGGGTATAAATGAGTTAAGTGATGTAGATCGTTTGCTAAATGCAGGAGCCGATAAGGTATCAATAAATTCTTCGGCCATCCGGAATCCCCAACTGATTGATGAAATAGCTAAGCACTTTGGTTCTCAGGTTTGTGTATTGGCTGTAGATGCTAAGCAGACAGAGGAAGGATGGAAATGTTATCTTAACGGGGGGCGTTTGGAAACAGGCAAGGAATTGTTTGCTTGGACCTCCGAAGCTCAGGAGCGTGGAGCCGGCGAAATATTGTTTACCAGTATGAATCATGATGGGGTTAAAACCGGTTATGCCAATGAGGCGTTGGCCGAATTACATAATCGTTTGTCAATACCTGTCATAGCTTCCGGAGGAGCAGGAAAACCAGAACATTTCCGCGATGTGTTTACGCTCGGAAAAGCGGATGCGGCACTGGCTGCCAGCGTTTTTCATTTTGGAGAAATAAAAATTCCGGATTTAAAATCGTATCTTTGCGCAGAAGGTATAAGTATAAGATTATAATCCCTTTAAAACATAAATATAGAAATGGATTTGGACTTTAATAAGATGAACGGACTTGTTCCGGCAATTATACAGGATGATAATACTTCTAAAGTATTGATGTTGGGCTACATGAATAAAGAAGCATTCGACAAAACTGTGGAAACCGGCAAAGTAACGTTTTTTAGTCGTACAAAGAACCGTTTGTGGACAAAAGGAGAGGAGAGTGGAAACTTCCTTCAGGTAGTATCTATCAAAGAAGATTGTGACAAAGATACGTTGCTTATTAAAGTAAATCCGGTGGGTCCGGTTTGTCATACAGGAACAGATACCTGTTGGGGCGAAAAGAATGAAGAAGATATTCTATTCCTGAAGCATTTGCAGGAATTTATAAATAAACGCAAGGCGGAAATGCCGGAGAAATCATATACAACAAGCCTTTTCGAATCCGGAATCAATCGTATGGCTCAGAAAGTAGGAGAAGAAGCTGTAGAAATGATTATCGAAGCAACGAACGGAACTGATGAACGTATGATCTATGAAGGGTCTGATATGATTTATCATCTCATTGTAATGCTTACATCCAAAGGATATCGCATTGAAGATTTAGTAAAAGAGTTAATGGTGAGACATAGTGATTCATGGAAGAAACACTGATTCGATATAAGAATGTAGAGATACATCAGCAGGAACACTGCGTATTGGAGAATGTAAATCTCCAATTAGGCAGAGGTGAGTTTATCTATCTGATAGGTAAGGTTGGAACAGGAAAGTCCAGTCTGCTGAAAACGATTTATGCCGAACTGGATATAGCTTCCGGAGAAGCAGAGGTTTTAAATTTTAACCTGAAGAAGCTTAAACGGAAACATATCCCTCAACTCAGACGTAAGTTAGGAGTAATATTCCAGGATTTTCAGCTGCTGACAGACCGTACAGTTTATGACAATCTGATGTTTGTACTTAAAGCTACCGGCTGGAAGAATAAGAAATTGATGCAAGAACGCATAGAGTCAGTTCTTTTAGAAGTTGGTATGCAAAATAAAGGGTATAAAATGCCTAATGAACTTTCCGGAGGAGAACAGCAACGCATTGTGATAGCACGTGCCATATTGAACTCTCCCGAAATTGTTTTAGCCGATGAACCTACCGGCAATCTGGATGTGGAAACAGGAAGATCCATAGCAGGTTTGCTGCATTCCATTTGTTTATCCGGTTCATCAGTAATCATGTCTACTCATAATTTGCAGTTATTGAAAGAATTCCCGGGGAAAGTATATCGATGCGAAGGACACCGGATTTCGGATGTAACGGATGAATTTACCGAAAAAGGAAAATTAATAGATAATATTTTAACACAGTAACGAAAATGAAAGTTTTAAAGTTTGGAGGAACTTCGGTTGGATCTGCTCAGAGAATGAAAGAAGTTGCCAAATTAATTACCGATGGTGAAAGAAAAATAGTAGTCCTTTCAGCAATGTCGGGGACAACAAATTCTTTGGTTGAAATTTCGGATTACCTGTATAAAAAGAATCCGGATGGTGCCAATGAGGTCATCAACAGACTGGAAGCTAAATACAGAGTCCATGTAGATGAGCTTTATACAACAGATGAGTATAAACAAAAAGGCCTTGAAATTATAAAATCTCATTTCGATTATATTCGTTCCTTCACAAAGGATCTTTTTACACTGTTCGAAGAAAAAGTAGTGTTGGCACAAGGCGAACTTATCTCTACTGCTATGGTGAACAACTACTTGTTGGAGTCTGGCGTGAAATCGGTATTGCTTCCTGCCTTGGAGTTTATGCGTACTGATAAAAACTCGGAACCGGATCCTATCTATATCAAAGATAAATTGCAGGTGCAACTGGAAATTAATCCGGATGCAGAAATATATATCACACAAGGATTTATATGCCGCAATGCGTATGGCGAGATAGATAACCTGCAACGTGGAGGCAGTGATTATACAGCCTCTTTGATTGGTGCCGCAGTGAATGCTTCCGAAATACAGATTTGGACTGACATTGACGGTATGCATAATAACGATCCGCGTATTGTGGATAAAACAGCACCTGTCCGTCAGTTGCATTTTGAAGAAGCAGCAGAGCTTGCCTATTTCGGCGCGAAGATTCTGCATCCTACTTGTATTCAGCCAGCTAAATACGCTAATATTCCTGTACGTTTATTAAATACAATAGAGCCAACTGCTCCGGGAACATTAATTTCTAACGATACCGAAAAAGGAAAGATTAAAGCAGTAGCCGCAAAAGATAATATCATGGCTATTAAGATTAAATCAAGTCGCATGTTGCTGGCTCACGGTTTCCTTCGTAAAGTATTTGAGATCTTTGAAAGTTACCAAACTTCTATTGATATGGTTTGTACTTCCGAAGTAGGAGTTTCTGTTTCCATAGATAACCCTCGTCATTTAAATGAAATTGTAGATGATCTGAAAAAATACGGTACAGTTACAGTAGACACAGACATGTGTATTGTATGTGTAGTAGGTGATTTGGAATGGGAAAATGTAGGCTTCGAAGCAAAAGCGTTGGATGCCATGAGAGATGTTCCGGTTCGTATGATTTCTTATGGAGGAAGTAATTATAATATCTCTTTCCTGATTCGCGAATCTGATAAGAAAATTGCACTTCAATCTTTGAGTGACGTTTTGTTCAATAGCTAACTATAATAATTGAAAAAGAATATGAAAGGAGCGTTTCCTGTAGAAAAGTTCAAGGATGTAAGAACACCTTTTTATTACTATGATACAAAGGTGCTGCGCGAAACTTTGAATACAGTAAATAAAGAAGCCGCAAAGTATGAAAAATTCAGTGTTCATTATGCGGTGAAAGCAAATGCTAACCATAAGGTCTTATCAATTATCAGAGAAAGCGGTCTTGGAGCCGATTGTGTGAGTGGTGGTGAAATACGTGCTGCCGTTAAAGCCGGAATTCCTGCCAATAAAATTGTTTTTGCAGGAGTAGGCAAAGCCGACTGGGAAATTAATTTAGGTTTGGAATATGGCATCTTCTGTTTCAATGTAGAGTCTATACCTGAACTTGAAATCATTAATGAACTTGCAGGCGTACAAGGAAAAGTGGCTAATGTGGCTTTCCGTATTAATCCGAATGTCGGTGCTCATACACATGCAAACATTACTACCGGACTGGCTGAAAATAAATTCGGTATCAGTATGGGAGATATGGATAAGGTGATAGATGTAGCCCTTACGATGTCGAACATTAAGTTTGTCGGATTGCATTTCCATATTGGTTCCCAAATATTAGATATGAGCGATTTTGTGGCTTTATGTAATCGTGTGAATGAACTTCAGGAAAAGTTATTTGCCCGTCAGATTATAGTAGAACATATCAATGTAGGAGGTGGATTAGGTATTGACTATAAACATCCTAACCGTCAATCTATTCCGGACTTTGCTGCATATTTTGCTACGTATGCCCAGCACTTGAAGCTTCGCCCTCGACAGACGGTGCATTTTGAATTGGGAAGAGCCATTGTAGGTCAGTGCGGAAGCTTAATTAGTCGTGTACTTTATGTGAAGCAAGGAACCAACAAGCAATTTGCTGTGTTGGATGCCGGTATGACGGATCTTATTCGTCCGGCATTGTATCAGGCCTTTCATAAAATAGAAAATATATCTTCGGAAGAACCTGTAGAGGCTTATGATGTGGTAGGACCTATTTGCGAATCTTCCGATGTATTCGGAAAAGCCATTGACCTGAATAAAGTAAAACGTGGAGATCTAATTGCTCTTCGTTCTGCCGGTGCTTATGGTGAGATTATGGCAAGTACTTATAACTGTCGCGAATTACCTCAAGGTTATACTTCGGAAGAATTTATTTAGATTTTCTCTAAAATAAGTTGAACACAGAGACACAAAGACGCAGAGAATAATTAAAACTCCGCTTCTTTGTGTCTCTGTGTTTATACTTCAGTATTATTAGGCTCGATAATGAATCGTAATCTTTATCTAAGTTTGTTCGGTGTTTTGTGAACAAAGGATCTTGTGATTTGTTAATCTACATATAACACTTAAAAAGAAAAAGATTATGATCTCAAAAAAACTACAAGATGCGATTAATATGCAAATTAATGCAGAGATGTGGTCTGCAAACCTTTATTTGTCAATGTCATATTATTTAGCAAAAGAAGGATACACCGGGTTCGCGTCATGGATGAAAAAGCAATCTCAAGAAGAAATGGAACATGCTTATAAATTGGCCGATTACCTGATTGACCGTGAAGGCACTGTGAAACTTGATAAGCTGGATGTTGTTCCAACCGGTTGGGGAACTCCCCTCGAAGCTTTCGAACATACCTTTGAGCATGAGAAAAGAGTCTCTGAAATGATTAATAAACTTGTAGAAATGGCAGAAAATGAGAAAGACTATGCCACACAAGACTTTTTATCCTGGTTTGTAAATGAGCAAGTAGAAGAAGAAGCTACAGCACGCAGCATTGTTAAGAGAATAAAAATTGCAGGTGATGCAGGGCTTTATTTTGTGAATAATGAGCTTGGTGCAAGATAAAAACAATGTACTGTATTAAAGGCAGTATTAAATAATGAAGGGATCTATTCGGATCCCTTTCATCGTTTGTATCTAACTGTATTATTGCTCAATTAATTCTTCATTAATATATAAATTCTTGAAAGTGAGATCTTTCACTTTTCCATCTATTCTGTTTGTGCCTTTTTTGACGTTATTAAAATGGCAATCTTCCACACTTACATTATAAACGCTTTCAGAATCATCCAAGCCGATAATAAGTACTCCAAGATCACTTTTCTCGCAGGTAACATTTTTGAGATGCACATTTCTTACAGTAGGGGTGAAGCCCCGTTTGCAATTCTCGCGATTCTCATATTGCAGATTGATCCTTAATACAGCTTCGCGACATTGTCCAACAGTAACATTGCGTACAAATACATTTTCTATTAATCCTCCACGGCAAGTACTTGTTTTGATGCGGATAACGCGATCAAGTAAAGGACTGTCCATTTGGCAATTCTCGACAAATAAATTGCGATACCCCCCTGAAATCTCACTTCCGATTACTACACCGCCATGTCCATTTTTCATTTGACAGTTGCGTACAATAATATTTTCGCTTGGGATATTCCATTTACGACCATCTGCATTCCTGCCCGATTTAATAGCAATACAATCATCACCTGTATCAAAAATGCAGTTCTCTATAAGGACATTTTTACATGATTCAGGATCGCATCCGTCTCCGTTAGGTCCTCTATTGAAGATATTCACTCCACGTACAATTAAGCTCTCGCAAAATAGAGGATGGATTACCCAGAACGGAGAGTTTAAGAGGGTCACATCTTCAATTAAAACAGTATGGCAAGAGTATAGATTGATTAATTGTGGACGGAGGCCATCTTCGGGTGTCATTATTCTCTTATAGATGGGGGCAAAGGTTTCTGCATACATTAAAAGCTTTTCACGTCCACCATTTCTTTGTGCTGTCATTCCCTCTTTCCAACCATATTTGGCAGCGCCACACATAGGCCACCATGTTTCCTTAGAGCCTTGCCCATCAATAGTTCCCTTTCCTGTGATGGCAATATTGGTTTCTCCATAAGCATATATTAAAGGGCGGGCATTGTAACAGTCGACCCCTTCCCAACGAGTGACAACGGCCGGGAAATATAAATTCTGATTAGTGTCGAACTTTAAGGTAGCTCCTTCTTCTACATGGAGGTTCACATTGCTCTTCAGTGTGATAGGACCTGTATAAAAAGTGCCTTTAGGTACAAGCACTGTACCCCCTCCATTCTGATTACAAGTGATGATTGCAAGATTAATGGCTTCATGACATGGCTCAGTAGGATTATCTGGAGTAGCGCCAAAGTCGATGATATTGTATACCTTTTTAGGAAAGGATGTTCTTTTGATTTGCTTTTCGATTTTAGCGCTTTCTTTGAATGCTTTATCAATAGGATTAGCCCAGGAGATGATACAGAATAATAATAGGAGTAATGTTACAGATGTTTTCTTCATGATATTCTAAATTTGATATTAGTAATTACAAAAATACAGTTGATAATTGATAACAATATGTATATTTTGACAGAATGAGTGTTATAATTGGTTTTTCCATCCCTATATTGGTGTCTTCCTGTTTCTTTCATATAATCTTATCTAAGGTTTCATTTGTTCAAAGAAAAAGAAACTGCTGTATGATTCTGTCTTTAGCCGATCAAAGAGTAGATGACACCCGGGTGTCATGGTATACGACACCCCCATGTCGTAGTATGCGATACCCGGGTGTCGTCGAATTAAGCATTCGATGAAAATATATTTTTATTGGATAGTGTGAGAAGACGCTAAGGGAATAGTCAAATAAAATAAGGTGAGAAGTGATTTCCTAAATAGAAAAGTGAGGTAAAGTTAGGCGTTTACTTCACCTATCTTTACCTCACCTTATTTACTTTAAGTTATCTAAACTTAATCTTTAGAACATCTCCTTCACTTGTTTATATACATTTTCAGCAGTAAAGCCAAGTTTCTCGTCAAGTACTTTGTAAGGAGCCGAGAAACCAAATGATTCCAATCCGAATACTTTGCCATGACATCCTACCAGTCCTTGTAAGTTTACAGGCAATCCGGCGGTTAAACCAAATACCTTGGCGTTGGAAGGAATAACAGATTCCTGATATTCTTTGCTCTGGCTACGGAATAAACCTTCGGAAGGTGCCGAAACAATACGTACTTTCAAACCATCTTTGCGTAGTAATTCTGCTCCTGCCACCAAGGTAGATACTTCGGAACCTGATGCTACCAGAATTACATCCGGGTTTTCATCTGCTCCGGCTACAATGTAAGCGCCTTTTTCAGCTTGAGTATAATCTGTTCCTTCCGGAAGCTTGGTTATATCCTGACGCGAGAAAATCAATCCGGTAGGTGTAGAAATATTTTCCATGGCCATTTTCCATGCCTGAGTGGTTTCGTCTGCATCAGCCGGACGAAGTACCAACATTGAATTATGTCCTTTGTGGTTTTTGAGTTTTTCCATCAAACGGATTTGAGCTTCCTGTTCTACCGGTTCGTGAGTCGGACCGTCTTCGCCTACGCGGAAGGCATCATGCGTCCAGATAAACTTAACGGGCAATTCCATCAATGCTGCCATACGTACAGCAGGTTTCATATAATCGGAGAACACAAAGAAGGTACCACATGCAGAAATAACACCACCATGAAGAGCCATACCAATGCAAACGCATGCCATGGTTAGTTCAGAAACTCCTGCCTGGAAGAAAGCACCGCTGAAATCTCCTTTGGTGAAAGCGTGTGTCTTTTTCAGGAATCCATCTGTTTTATCAGAGTTGGAAAGGTCGGCCGAAGCCACAATCATATTTTCTACTTGGGTAGCCAGTGCACCTAATACGGTAGCCGATGCATTACGGGTAGCTGCTCCCGGTTTTTGCTCAATAGCAGCCCAATCTACCTGAGGAGCTTTGCCACTAAAGAATGCTTCTAATTTGGTGGCTAATTCAGCATTTGATTTTGCCCACGTTTCTTTTTCGGCATACTTATCAGCAACAATGTATTTCAGCTCTTCGGCACGTGCGGCATATAGTTCTGCCACTTCCGGGAAAATAACGAAAGGATTTTCTGGATCGCCCTGTAAGTTCTTGATGGAGTTTTTATAAGCATCGCCTCCTAATGGTGCGCCGTGTGTTTCGCAACATGCTTCGTAGCTTGTTCCATCGGCTTTGCGGGCACCCTTACCCATTACGGTTTTACCGATAATAAGTGTAGGACGTTCTGTTTCTTTTTTAGCTTCGTTCAATGCATCGCGGATAGATTGTGCATCGTTACCATCGATGTTGATAACATGCCATCCCCATGCTTTGTATTTCATTTCAACATCCTCGTTGGTAACAGCGCTGGTAGCTGTTGACAGTTGAATGTCGTTTGAATCATAGAACATAACAAGATTATCAAGTCCTAATGTTCCGGCTATACGGCCCGATCCTTGAGAGATTTCCTCTTGTATACCACCATCGGAAATATAAGCATAGATGGTTTGGCTCATTACATTGCCAAAACGTGCTTTCAGGAATTTAGCAGCAATAGCGGCACCTACAGCAAAGGTATGACCTTGTCCGAGTGGACCGGAGGTGTTTTCAACCCCTCGCATAATGTCTACTTCGGGATGTCCCGGAGTAGGGCTTCCCCATTGACGGAACTGCGATAGTTCATCTAATGTGTACTTGCCTGTTAATGCAAGTGCAGAGTATAACATGGGCGACATGTGTCCCGGATCAAGGAAGAAGCGGTCGCGTCCTTCCCAACGTGGGTTTTGAGGATCGTATATTAAAAACTCGGAGAATAGTACATTGATGAAATCCGCACCTCCCATAGCACCTCCCGGGTGGCCGGACTTTGCCTTTTCAACCATTGAGGCGGCAAGGATACGGATGTTGTCGGCCGCACGGTTCATAAGCTTGATGTCATTCATAATTCAAATATTAATTTAATTTCTTGCAAAGATAATTATTTAGTAGTTAGTTTAACTCCAGCGTAACAATAGATTTTGCCGGCATTTTCACCGTCAGCGTTCCTTTATTGAATTTAGCTCCTTTAAACTCTTTCACGTTTACAACATTGGGAGACTCGAAAGTGTTGTGGTCGGTGATATTTTTTGAAGTTAAAATCTGTCCACTTACATTTTTCGCTTTCACATTGGGCAGATTGATAGAGATCTCCTGACTATTATCCAGATCAATATTAGAAAGAGAAATGTGTATCTTTCCTTCTTTATCTTTAGAAGCAGTAGCACTAATCATGGGCACAGTGCGGTTGTCGCGTACTTTCATTTCATCGCATGTAATATCCAGAGGAATATAAGTAGCATCCTGATGAACTTTATACATATTGAACACATGATAGGTAGGAGTCAACACCATTCCTTTGTCATTGGTCAGAATCATAGATTGAAGTACATTCACAATCTGAGCGATGTTAGCCATAGTTAAGCGTTCTGTGTATTTGTGGAAAATATCGAATGAAAGAGAAGCCACAAAGGCATCGCGCAAAGCATTTTGCTGATACAGGTGTCCACGAATAGTTCCCGGTTCTTCATCCCACCAGGTACCCCATTCATCTAATAAGAGGTTTACTCTTTTCTTAGGATCATGTTTATCCATGATGGCGATGTGTTTTTTAAGCACATCTTCCACTTCACGACATTTACCCATAGCCCAATAGTAATCTTCATCAGTGAAGTTGATGGCCGATCCTTTACTGCCGCTCCAGCCGGTTACAGTATAATAATGTAGTGAAAGCCCGTGCATGCGTCCACCCACTCGATTCATTAATACTTCTGTCCAGTTGTAATCATAATCGCTGGCACCACTGGCAATTTTATAAAGACGGTTACTATCGTAATTGCGGCAATAAGTGGAATAGCGGCGATAAAGATCTGCATAATATTCAGGGCGCATGCTTCCACCACATCCCCAGCTTTCGTTGCCTACTCCCAGGTATTTTACTTTCCATGCTTTATCACGACCGTTTGTACGACGAAGGTTAGCCATAGGCGAGTCTCCATCCGAAGTCATATATTCTACCCATTTGGCAAGTTCTTCTACGGTTCCGCTACCTATATTTCCGCTGATGTAAGGTTCGCAGTTAAGCAATTCGCACAGATTTAAGAATTCGTGAGTTCCGAAGCTGTTATCTTCAATGGTTCCTCCCCAGTTATTGTTTACCATTTTAGGACGGTTTTCTTTGGGACCGATACCATCCATCCAATGATATTCATCGGCAAAACATCCTCCCGGCCAGCGTAATACAGGGATTTTTAAATCCTTCAATGCGTTTAGTACATCTGTACGATAGCCGTTGGTATTAGGGATAGGGGAGTTTTCGCCTACCCATAATCCGCCATAGATGCAAGTACCTAAATGTTCGGCAAACTGTCCGTAGATTTCCTTTGGGATAATTTGTTTTCCTTCATCTACCTTTACGGTGATTGATGCACTTTTTTGTGCAAAGATAGACATGGAAGCTACTAATGCTGTACCAAGTAAAATTTGTCTTTTCATCATTTGTTTATTGTTTAATGGTTTTAGCCTTGGATGACGCGGATTGTGCGGATTTAAAACACGGATTTTAATTTATAAGTAGGTATTCAAAATTAATTCATAATATGAGAAAGTCCCCCTCCGCCCTTTGGGCACCTCCCCCTTGCAGGGGAGGAGTCGATGCCGCAGGAATTCCTCCCCTGCAAGGGGGAGGTGCCCAAAGGGCGGAGGGGGTAATGATATAAACTAATTATGAACATCTACTTAATATCTGAAAGGGTTATTTTATCCGTGCATTAAAATCCGTGTAATCCGTGTAATCTGTGGCTTAATAAATTATTTCGTATAAATCGTAAATCCTCCCAGGTTCTTCATCTCAATCACAAGATTCCCTTTCTTATCTACTTTCATTGTTTTAAATCCGGCAGCACGATCTTCCTTATCATAGATAACCGCTAATTCCTCTCCCGCCAGCCAGGGTAAAGAAAGTGTTAACTTCTTTGTTTGTTCTTCTGCATTGCTACCGGCTATATACCATTTATTACCATATCGGCGGGCAACCACGAAGTATTTACCGGGGTATCCGTCTATAAACCGGGTTTCATCCCATACGGTAGGCACTTTCTTGATAAAATCGAGTACGTAATCCGGTTGCTCATTCAAATTGTTGGGGGTGATGCCCATGTGCTGTATAGCTGATTGATAGATTACTGAACTGGCTACCTGAAAAGCATCGGTTGTTTTGCGTATCGTTCCTTTTACCTGATCTTTGGAGTATTTCTTGTTGAAGAATACAGGACCAAAGTCCATGCCTGATACAGCATTCCGGGTGAATGGCAATATCGTAGAACTGTATGCTTCTCTATCTGTATGATATTGATTAAATACCAGGTTCTCAGAAACAAGCGCCGCTTCGCTGGTCATGTGATTTGGATACATACGTTCCCATCCTCGAGGAAGGGTAGTGCCATGGAAGTTAACAGAGATGCCATATTCATTGGCATCAGTTAATATATCCTCATAAAGTTTCATGGTTACCTGTTTATCTCCTCCAAAGAAGTCAACCTTAATACCTTTTACACCTAAAGACTGCATCCATTTCATCTCTTTACGACGTGCCGGAGCCGTATCCATTCGGTTGTGAGGCCCTTGTGGGGCGTCATTCCATGAACCATTTGAGTTATACCATAAAATAACGTCTACTCCTTTGGATTGAGCATAAGCAATGAGAGAAGGCATATTTTCATAGCCGATTTGTTTATCCCAAAGAGCATCAATAAGAATGTATTCATAACCAAGATCTGCTGCCAAATCGATAAATATAACCTGATCTTGATAATTGCAACTTATATCTTGCCACAGAATCCAGCTCCAGGTAGATTTGCCGGGCTTATAAACTTGTGAAGGTTCATAGAGTGGTTTTACTACATCGTAAGCAGAGGTGGTTTCTACAATAGGCTTCAAAGTCTCTCCTATAGTAATTGTTTTCCAGGAAGTTAAGAAAGGAAGTCTTGCTGTTGCCGTTGCATCGCCTACTCCGTGATTCTCTTCTTTTTCGGGAAATGCAATGGTATAGAGACCATCTTTGGTGCCTTCGCTTAATCTTGTTCCGGCATAAAGGCTACTTACGCCTGTTTCGGAGAGCATTACCCAGCCATGGTTTCCGAGGTGGAATAAAGCCGGGAAAGTGTATCCGATTCCATATTTAGAAGGTGTACCGATGGGTTCATCGAGTGTGTACTCTTCTTCATAACTGGGTTTGGTTCTCATCCAGCCTTCTCCCCAGGGAGCTTGCGGAGTAATAAAGGTGGTGGTATGTGCCGGGAAATCAAATCCGGTAAGTTCACGGTTGATTGTACAATGAGTACTTTTGGGAGATGTGATACGGTATACCAAAGAAATATCATTATTAGCTACGCGAAAGATAATTTGTAGCGTATCATTCTTTGGATTGGTATAAATACTCGTCAGCTCATTGGCTGTATAATGCACGCGACTTGCTTTGGCGTGAGTCAAACTATACGTTTCATCAATCTTCCGTGTGGTTGATTTTACGGATACAAGCTTTTCGGCGAAGCTTCCAATCGAAGTTTCTACTCCCAATGGAGATGGCTCCAGCATAACTTTGTTATTGTAAGTGACTGAATAGGAGGGTTTACCTTCATTCAGTTGCAGTTGAATCTTTAACTTGCCATCCGGGCTTTCAACTTGCTGTGCACATAGCATTCCGGGTACTATGCATAACATGGTTAATAGTTTTTTCTTCATTGTTTGTTCTGGTGTTTATTTAATCAATCTAACTTCATAAATACGTGCTGTCTCACTATTCGCAGCTTTAGGCATAAACTTAATCTGATGTACTCCTTCCTTTAGTTCCTGAGGCAACTTATACATCACCCGAATAAAATTCTCGTCTATATCCGATGTAGATGGCTCGGAAACAATTTCCACATCATTTATTAAAATGCGTGTATCAGGATTGCGATCCTTCTTATGAAGAACCAGCGCTATACTTTCCGCCGTATCTTTTACTTTAAGCTCGTAACCAAACCAGCCCTTGGCGCTGCGGAAATGGCGATTATCGCGGGTGCCTGTTTGCGAGTCCTCGTATTTAATGAAGTGATCGGATTCAGGCTGTTGTTCTCCGGGATATATTAAATCTACCGTGCGGGCGGCTAATCGGGCGGCAACCTCTTCCCGTTTAGTAATTTCTTCTTTGATGGTTTGCAGGTCTGCGCCCGTTACCTGACGGAAGTAAACCGCATACCGTGCATTATGCAGTCGGAAGAAAGGAATAAATTCGATGGTCTTTTCGGGGAAAGTCGTTCCTGTGTAAGTAAAAGCCAATTTATCTTCTTGTTTGCGAAAGAAAGATAATAACTGGTCTGCTTCTCCTACCAATAATGGAACGTTTTGCAAAGGGATTTGCTTTCCGTGGGCAATGTGTCCGCCCCGGCTGTCATCGGCATAAAGCCCTTTCAGATCTTCCGTACCCATCTTCGCTGCTAATACAATCGGACCGTATTTGAAGGAATAGAAATTGGATTGATCGGGTAATTGCTCCATCGTAAGTGACATGGGAAGTTGGATCGTTACTTCATCTCCCTTTTTCCATTTACGATGCAAAGAGATATAGCCGTTCTCGGCAGTTGGAGTATCTTCGACTTTCTTTCCATTGATACTTATAGAAACTGCTTTACTTGAATCTACCCAATTAGGATATCTTATATGCAAGGTAAATGCTTTCTTTTTACTTTCTTCGATGCGGATACGAACCTCTTCCTCATCCGGGAAACGGGTTTCCTGCGTAAGCACCACTTTCTTTGCATCCCACTGTAGGCGTGAGGGAATAAAAAGGTTGACGAATAAAGCATCATCGGTATGTGCATATATCAGTTCACCGTATTTGGTGTGATTTTCCAGTCCCGAGCCTACGCAACACCACATACTTGTATGAGGTTGAGAATAGACACGGTAATGCCCCGGTCTCATGGAGGTGAAATAAACAAAGCCTCCTTTTTCTGGTTCCTGAGAAGAAAGAATGTGGTTATAAAGTGCCCGTTCGTAATAATCCAGATAGTGCGTATCACAAGTCGTTTGATAGAACATATTGCTGAGGCGAAGCATGTTATAAGTATTGCATGTTTCGGGTCCTTCGATATCTGTTACCATGGGCTCAAAGTTATCTGCCGAGTGAAAATGTTCGCGAACGCTATTGCCCCCGATACTGACACTGCGGTTTTGAATGACTGTTTGCCAGAAGAAAGAAGAGGCATCGTCCCAGGCTTTATTCCCCTCCAGGTCAGCAATCCGCTTGTAACCGATGACTTTGGGAATTTGAGTATTGGCATGCAGACCGGTGAGTTTATCTTTCTTTTCAAGCAGCGGATTAAGAATAAACAGATGAGAGAAACGTTTAGCGAGTGTAAGATATTTCTTATCCCCGGTTATTTCATATACATCGGCAAAGGTTTCGTTTAGTCCGCCGTGTTCGCTGCGAAGCATATCCTGCATCTGCTCGTCACTTAATTGACCGGTAATGTCTATCATCCAATCTGTAAGTTTTATCAGCAGTTCTTTTGCGGTTTCATTTCCGGCAAAGAGATAGGCATCACGCAAACCGGCATACGTCTTATGTATATTGTATAAAGGTACCCATTTGCCATTCAGTCCGAAACCGGAAGCGCGAATGTTTCCTTCCTTAATTTCTTTCCACATCGGGATACTTCCGGGGGTGCCCCCTATGAATCCGGTTCCGACGGCATCTTGACATTTCTTGAGCTCATCAATCATGTAGTCAAGACGTTGCTTCATTTCTTCGTTGCCTGTACTTGCATACATCATGGAAAGTGCCGACAGATAATGTCCGCCGATGTGTCCGTCTAATCCGGTATTTTCCCAATTGGTATAAGAGGGAGCTTTGGGAGTGAGTCCGGCTTCACGTAAGTAAGGTGCGAGTAACCTGTCCGGTTCCATCGCAAGGATGTATTGAAGGTCTTTTTGTTGTGCATTTAAAAAGGGGCTTTCCAGTAGCTTTACCTTTTGAAGGGGGAAGTAGGAAACTACTTTGGGGGTTTGGGCTTTTCCGTTAAGAAGAAAACAGAAAAGGAGTATGTTAATGATGAAGGTTATTTTCATATTATATCAGGGTGTTTAAATAGGAGATGTTGGTGTAAAAAAAGGGATGATAAAGGATAAGGGGAAGCCGATCATTCTGAGTGAGGCTCACTCAGAATGACGAACTTTTATCCCTGATCTATATAGCGATAACTTCGCTGCGGTACGTTGCCGCTACTTCTTAAATTTTACAGCTGCTTCTTCGACGGGCAGGGCTGCCTTGTAGCTTTCGATGTATACGTTAAAGCCTTCTACATCTTCTGCCGAAGGTGAGATCTCAATACCGGCTTCTCCACCAAACACATGTTCATGAAGGAAATCGGCAAGAGATTGCTTCTTGTCATTGTTCACTAAGTAAGAACCTAACAGAGCAATGCCCCAGGCACCTCCTTCGCCAGCCGTCTCCATCACAGAGATGGGCGAGTTTAATGCTGCTGCAAGTATTCTTTGGCCTACGGTCTTGGTTCTGAATAATCCGCCATGAGCGGTAATTCTATCCACTTTAACCTTTTCTTCATTGAAGAGAATGTCATTACCCATCTTTAGAACACCCACAGAAGCTTGTAAGTGTGTCCGCATGAAGTTAGCCAGGTTAAACTTATCGTTGGCAGAGCGTACAAACAAGGGTCTACCTTCGGCAAATCCTGTTATGGGTTCGCCCGAGATATAGTTGAATGAAAGCAATCCTCCACAATCCGTATCGCCGGTAAGTGCATGGTTGTAGAGCTTTTCGTATACTTTATCCATATCTACAGGTATGCCCAGTAGTTCCTGATATTCTTTGAAGAGGTTTACCCAGTCGTTGAGGTCGGAGGTGCAATTGTTACAATGTACCATGGCCACTAAACTTCCGTCGGGAGTTGTTACCATATCAATCTCTTCGTGAGGTTTAGACAAGTCTTTCTCCAATACAATCATAGAGAAAGATGAGGTGCCAGCCGATACATTTCCTGTACGTTGCTCTACAGCGTTGGTTGCTACCATACCGGTGCCGGCATCTCCTTCGGGTGGACAAACGGGTACTCCTGCTTTCAGGTTTCCTGATACGTCGAGTCTCTTAGCTCCTTCTGTGGTAAGTGTTCCGGCATCTTCACCTGCGGATAATACCTTGGGTAAAATGTCAAGTAGTTTCCAACCATATCCTTTGCCGGCAATCAGGTTGTCAAACTTCGTCACCATGTGAGCATAATAATCCTTGGTATCAGGGTCTATGGGAAGCATGCCCGATGCATCGCCTACACCCAATACCTTTTTACCGGTCATCTGCCAATGGATATATCCTGCAAGCGTTGTCAGGAAATTGATGTCTTTCACATGCTGCTCATTGTTCAAGATGGCTTGATACAAGTGAGAAATACTCCATCGCAAAGGGATGTTATAAACAAACAGTTCCGACAAAGTAGCTGCTGCCTGTCCCGTGTTGGTATTTCTCCAGGTACGGAAGGGCACGAGAATTTCTTCTTTCTCATTGAATGCCATGTAACCGTGCATCATGGCACTTACGCCGATGGCTGCCAGATTCTCTATTTCGATACCATAAGCACGCTGTACGTTGGAACGAAGATCGGCATAACAATCTTGCAGGCCATTCCAGATGGCATCCATGCTGTATGTCCAAAGTCCGTCGACCAATTGGTTCTCCCAGGTGTGACTTCCTTGGGCGATGGGTTTGTTCTCCTGGTCGATCAAAACAGCCTTGATTCGTGTAGAACCAAGCTCTATCCCCAGAATGGCTTTGCCTGCTTCGATGGTTGATTTTGCATTTATCATATTAGTTGAGAGTTGAGAGTTGAGAGTTGAGAGTTAAGCTGAAAGTTACCATGCGGCATCGTAACTCTCAACTTTCAACTCTCAACTCTCAACTGGATTATTTAAGCATGTAAAATACTTCGTTCATGCGAAGTTCTTTCTTGAATTCAGGCATAGTGGTATTTTCGTCGATGACAACCAATTCGATACCTGCGATTTCGGCGTAGTCTTCCATATATTCTACAGTCAGGTCATAAGAGAAGCTGGTGTGGTGTGTACCACCTGCCATAATCCATGCACCTGCACCTACTTCTAAGTTTGGACGTGGAATCCATAAAGCAGAAGCAACCGGAAGTTTGGGAAGTGCTTTACTCTTGATACAATCCACCTTATTTACGATCATGCGGAAACGATTACCCATATCAACGATTGTAGCTGCGATACCTTCACCTTCTTTAGAAGTAAATACCAGACGAGCAGTTTCGCTGTCGATACCAATGCTTAGGCGGTGTACTTCCAATTTAGGTTTCTCGGCAGCAATTAGCGGACAAATTTCAAGCATGTGTGCCTGAAGAATGGCGCTCTTTTCTCCGTCGAAGTGTAATGTGTAGTCTTCCAGGAATGAACAGCCTTTAGGCATGCCCTGGCTCATGAACCACATGGTGCGGTACAAAGCTGCTGTTTTCCAGTCACCTTCGCCCCCGAATCCGTAACCTTCTGCCATCAGGCGTTGACTGGCAAGACCAGGTATTTGATCCATCAAACCTAAATCATTGAAGTTGGATGTAAATCCTTTTGCTCCCATATCTTTCAATAGACGACGAATGGCAATTTCTGCTTTTGCAGAGTTCCATACTTTAGTATATGCTTCTGTGCCTTCTTTTTCCAATTCAGGGCTATGGTCGTAGTCAGCGAAATATTCTTTTACTAATGCTTTTACGTCGGCATCTGATACTGCCTTGTAGTATTCCATCAGGTCATTTACAGGAACATAGTCCACATGATAACCTAACTGCATTTCTGCTTCTACTTTGTCTCCATCGGTTACGGCTACGTTATTCATTTGATCGCCGAAACGAACGATAAGCATATCTTGAGCGTCTGCCCAGGCAGCGGATACGCGCATCCAAACAGCAATCTTATCTTGTGCTGAAGCATCTTGCCAGTGACCTACAACTACTTTGCGAGGTTTGCGCAAGCGAGCGGTGATATGTCCGAACTCACGGTCGCCATGAGCGGATTGGTTCAGGTTCATGAAGTCCATGTTCATCGTATCCCATGGAATTTCTTTGTTGAACTGTGTATGGAAGTGGCACAATGGTTTGTTCAGTGCTTGCAAGCCATGAATCCACATTTTGGCAGGCGAGAATGTGTGCATCCAAGTGATTATACCGATACATTTTTCGTCGTTGTTGGCGGCTTTCATTACAGCGGTTACTTCTTTAGATGAGTTTGCTGTGCCTTTATATACTACTTTTACAGGAAGACGACCGGAGTCATTTAATCCTTTTACCATTTCATTTGAGTGTGCGTCTACTGCGATTACTGCATCACCTCCGTATAGGAGCTGTGCTCCGGTTACGAACCATACTTCATAATTTTCGAACATAATATTCTTTTTATTAGGTTATTGTTTATTGTTACTTGTACTTTTTCTTTTGTCTTGATACAAAAGAAAAAGATACCAAAAAGAAAAGATCAAGACTGAATTTACTTCGCTACTCGCGCCCTGCGTTTCGCTAAAAGACCTTAAACTCGCGCTGTGCGCTCAAACAGAAGGACTTTTTTAACGCTTCACTGTGGTTGCTCGTTTGACGCTTTGTAAATTAGGTCGTTGGGCTCCGCATGGAGCTTGGTTGCGGCATCTTACCGCTGGCCGTAGTAGGCGTTGGGGCCGTGTTTACGGCTAAAATGCTTCTCTATTAAAAGAGGGTTCATGGTTAAATTAGGGTTTGCAGCGTATGCAATGCTTGCCATTTTGGCCACTTGTTCCATGACAACAGCATTGTGAACGGCGTCGTGTGCGTCTTTTCCCCAGGAGAAAGGGCCGTGGTTCTTTACCAGTACTCCGGGAGTGTGAACGGGGTTTAGGCCTTCAAATCTCTTCACGATCACGTTACCGGTTTCCAGTTCGTATGCCCCTTCAACTTCTTCTTTGGTCATATCTGCGGTGCAGGGTATGGCATCATGGAAGTAGTCGGCATGTGTAGTACCAATGTTGGGGATATCCAAACCGGCTTGTGCCCATGCTGTAGCATAAGTTGAGTGGGTATGAACAACGCCCCCGATTTCCGGGAATGCTTTATAAAGAACCAGATGGGTAGGAGTATCGGATGAGGGTTTCAGTTTACCTTCCACTACATTTCCGTCTAAATCTACTACTACCATATCCGATGCTTTCATGTCATCGTAAGATACTCCGCTGGGTTTGATCACCACTAAACCTGATTCACGGTCAATAGCCGATACATTTCCCCATGTGAAGATAACCAACCCATGCTTTACAAGGTCAAGGTTGGCGCGAAATACTTCTTCTTTTAATTTTTCTAACATGGTGTTATTAGTTACGAGTTACGGGTTACAAGTTACGAGTAAGTGAGTCTTGTAACTCGTAACTTGTAACTTGTAACTAAAGTTTAAACTTAGGATCTTTTCGATAAGCTTTACTGTTAAACTGGTATAGTGCTGCTCCTCGTTTGGAACTATACTTATCTATTTTATCCGTTTTTTCGATATAGTCCATTTCTGCTACGCGTTTCCGGAAATTCCGTTTGTCCATTTCCTCCCCATATATAACTTCATATAGGCTTTGCAATTGAGACAGTGTGAATAATTTGGGTAACAAGTTAAAGCCTATCGGTTTGGTAGAGGCTTTCTGTTGCATGATTTTCCGGGCTTTATCGACCATTTGTTGATGGTCGAAAAGAAGCAAAGGAAGTTCATTTACGTTTACCCAATAAGCATTATGCTCTTGTACCAATTTACGGTCATATTCATCAATGTTGATGAGAGCGTAATAGGCAACGGAAATAACACGTTCATTTGGTTCGCGATCAATTGCACTAAAAGCGCCCACTTGTTCCATGTAGACTTTCTCTAATCCGGTTAATTCGAGCAGTACGCGTTTTGCGGCATCATCTGTGCTTTCGCTTTCCTGCGTGAATCCCCCCATCAGTGACCAGCCTCCTTTACACGGCTCAAAATTACGTTTTAGTAATAGCAGAAATAATTCTCCTTCTTTGAAGCCAAAGATGATGCAGTCTACTGCTACATAGAACTTAGGATTATGGCTGTAGTAAGAGTTCATTCGTTTTTTAGTATTTTAATTATAGTCACCTTATCCATCCGCATGGAAATCTGCCTGTGGCGGCTCGCCACTACCAGAAGTAGATGTAGAATGCTACGGTTATACCTAAGATGATAACAGAGTGGATAACGTCCCATTTACCCCAACTGGCACGTGTTTCGGCACGTTGTTCGGGAGTTGATGTTCCGAATACCAATCCTTGTATTTTTTCTGCCGATGGAGCAGGAGTAGCTAAACTTACCAGTACCACTACGATAATACAGAAAAGGAACATCCATCCACAGAAGAATAACCAGTTCAAATCATAGAACAGATATTTGAACAATGAATCTGCTGCTCCGGAAACATTACTGTAATATACTTTGGCACCCAGACGGGTTAGACCGATAATCATACCTGAAAGTAGTCCCCATTGTCCTCCTTTGGCAGTAGTACGTTTCCAGCAGATACCCAGTAAGAAGGCCGCTGCGATGCCCGGAGCCAATACAGATTGAACATCTTGCAGGTAAGTGTACAATACATCTCCTACGCTACGCATAATTGGAATCCAAAGGATACCTAAAATAACGATAACAACTGTAGCTGCCTGGCCGATACCTACCAACTTCTTTTCTGGTGTATTAGGTTTGAAACGTTTATAAAAGTCGATAGTAAATAACATAGCTGATGAGTTAAATAAAGAAGCTAACGAACTCATTAAAGCAGCCAGGATACCACAAACCACTAAACCTTTTACACCGGCAGGCAATAATTTAGCTACCAAGGTTGGGAAGGCTGCATCGGCATTGGTTGCTCCATTTGCAAGCATAGGTAAAAAACCTCCATCATCCAATGTTTTTTGGTGCAAAGCGAAGGCAATCATACCCGGAATAAGGAATAAGAATACAGGTAATAATTTTAAATAAGCACCAAAGATAGTACCTCTACGGGCTTCTTTTTGATTCTTACCGGAAAGTACACGTTGCACAATAAATTGGTCGGTACACCAATACCAGAAACCGATGATAGCAGAACCAACCAATGCACCCAACCATGGGAAGTTGGGGTCGTTATTACTGCGGATTAGATTAACCATTGTATCGCCTTCTGCATTTACTGTGGTTAATCCGGTAATTCTCATCATTTCATCCCATCCGCCAAGTTCTTTCAATCCAAGTACAAGAATGATTAATGAACCTAATAATAAGATAGGTGTTTGAAGTACAGAAGTGTAAAGTACCGACTTCATACCTCCGAAGATTGTATATAATGCTGTGATAAGTACCAAGCCGATAGCTGCAATCCAGAAGAAGTCAATGCCCCAAAGAGATTCGATACCGAATACTTGTTGGAATACCAAACCTCCGGCATATACGGTTACTGCTACTTTGGTTAACACATAACTAACTAAAGATATGATGGAAAGTATGGTTCTGGATTGTGAATTATAACGACGTTCCAGGAACTCCGGCATCGTATAAACCATGCTTCGTGAGTAGAAAGGTACAAATACCCATCCTAAAATAAGGATCATCCATCCTTGAATTTCCCAGTGTGCCATAGCCATACCGCTGCTGGCTCCGGCTCCTGCAAGACCTATTAAGTGTTCGGAACCAATATTCGAAGCGAAGATAGAAGCACCGATAGCAATCCATGTAGCATCACGTCCGCCCAAGAAGTAATCAGCAGAGTCGTTCTGCTTTTGTTTCATTACCCATACGATAATTCCAATAAGAGCCAGACAAAAGACTCCAATAACAATCCAATCTAATGATTGCATACTAAAATGATTTAAGTGTTAATATTATTTTTCTACTGTAAATTTATAGATACAACGACTGTTATAAGTCTGTCCCGGTTCAAGCACTACCGAAGGCCAATCTGCTTTGTTGGGGCTGTCGGGGTAATGTTGTACTTCTAAGCAAATACCACTGCGCATGTTGTATACAATGCCTTTTTTGCCTTTTACGGTACCATCGAGGAAGTTGCCTGTATATACTTGAATACCTGGCTCATTGGTATAAACTTCTACACTGATGCCGGAAACTTTAGAAGTTACTTTGGTTGCTAATTTGGTGATATCTCCGTTTGTATTTAATACCCAGTTATGATCATAACCGTTTCCATTCTTCAATTGCTCATAATCATAGTTGTTGATTTCTGCACCTACGGCTTTAGGAGTCATAAAGTTCATTGGGGTATCGGCAACAGGGAGAATTTCTCCGGTAGTCATAAAGGTGCTGTCTACAGGAGTGAAGTTATCTGCATTGATGTAAAGTATATCGTCTGTGATAGGTGTTGAAGCATCTCCCGACAGATTGAAATAGGAGTGGTTGGTCATATTGATAATCGTCTTCTTATCTGTGGTAGCTTCATATTTAATGTCGATAGCATTGTCTTCTGTTAACGTGTATGTAACTACAGCGGTTACATTACCCGGATAATTGGCATCTCCATCGGGCGAGAAACGAGTCATCTGAATGGTTGTTTCATTAATCGGTTTAGCTTTGAAAACCTGATATTGCCATCCTTCGGGACCGCCGTGTAAGCTGTGTCCAAAGTTGTTTTGAGGCAGTTGAATGATTTCTCCGTCGAGTTCGAACTTACCGTCTTTGATGCGGTTGGCATAACGACCGATAGCAGCTCCGAAGTCGCTTGGTACATTAATATAATCCTTGATGTTATCGAATCCAAGAACAACATCTTTCATTGCTCCATCTTTATCGGGGGTCATAATAGATACGATTCTTGCACCGAAGTTTGTGATGCATACTTCCATGCCTGCTTTGTTTTTAAGGGTATAAAGACTTACAGGTTGGGTATTTACTTCAGTCTGAAAATCTTTGGGGTTCAGCCCCGATAGTGTAAGTTCCGAAGCAGGCTTGCTTCCACATGATGACATCATCAAGGCGGCAATACCAAGTGGCAATAAGAGCTTTTTCATGTTCTTCGCGGTATTTGTTAGTTAATGTAAATGAGATAATTAGATTGATTTGAGTGTAAAAGTAACACTATTAAGTGTAAGTTGTACACTTATGCTGTATGTTGTAGAACATAGAAGATAAATCCCCCAGTCGAGGGCTTATAAGCCCACAGCTGGGGGATAAAAAAATGAAGCCATCTTTAGCTTTTAGATAAGCAATGTGAAGGGGATAAATGTGCTTTTATTTACTTTTCTTTCCCCAATAGGTTTTGGAAGTTGTATATCCGGCATATACGATGGTATGCGTTCTTGGATTTGCTTCCCAATCGGTTTCACGTTGCAGGTAGAGTTTTACACCGTTGGCTGTCAGTATTTGATTCTTTGCATCGTAACTCCATGTCCCCCCTTTCCAGGTGCCGGCTGTAATGGTATGGTCGGCCGCGAGGGTCATGTTGCTCGATTCTTTCTGTTTCTCATACTTATAAGACAGATCGATGTGTTCCCAGTTGCCTACCAGTTCGTCTTCCGTAATGGCTACTTGCGGAACAGCTCCGTAGCGTTCGGGCATAACGAGTGGCCATCCGTCTTCCGTCCAGCGGATACTGCGCACATGTCCCATCATGATGGCATTACTGGCATTAATACCGCTAATGTCTTTAGGAAGGCGACCTTGCGATGCGTAGTACCAGTTGCCGGCACCGTCATCGAAGATGGCACAATGTGCGATACCTACCCAACCGTAATCGTTATTGAATTTGTAGGGGTGGGTGACTACCGGCAGCATCTCCCCTCCGGTTTCGGTCTGGTTAACGCCGTCTATGCCGAGGTAGGGACCATAGATGTTTTTGGAGCGACAGACGCGGGTGTTGTAAGGCACATCCAATGCGTCATAAGCCATAAACAGATAATAGTAGCCGGTGGCGGCATTGTAAACGATCTCCGGTCCTTCCGAGGCTTGCCAGCGATTTCCCATTTTTCGGGTGGTAATCAATGAACCGTATGCAGCAATGTCTCCGTCGGTTCCCCAGGGGAGTGGTAGCGTATTCAGCGGTTTGCCTGTTTCGGCGCTTACTTCCAAGGCGGCTATACCACTGTGCCAGGAACCGTAAATCAGGTAATGCTTCCCTTCGTTGTCTATCAGATAGCTTGGGTCGATGGCGTTCCACTTGTAGTAACAGCCACCCCAGTTGTCGGGTTTGACATAGAAGTTCAGCCCTTTGTCCGAGGCATTGGTGATGACATAGCCCTTATCTTCCCAGCCGTCGTTGTTGGCAGGGTTTGAGTTCTCCAATAGGCCGATGAAGGCGCGTTCGCTCCAAGAGTTGGGCCCGTCTAAAAGGCCGGGGCAGACGATGGAGTAGTACATACGGTAGAGCCCGTCTTTCACTTTACGCACACAGGGTGCCCAGTAACCGAAGTCGGTGGTTGCGGGCGAAACTTCGTTCAAACCCATTTCACCGCGGATTTCATTCAACTTCGGAATTACCCAACTGGGTAGTGATGGCATCACTCCGCCTAAGTATTCCCAGTTTACGAGGTCTTTGGAACGACGGCCGTGGAAGTGTCCGCCGGCTGTATGTGCATTGCCGTAGGAGGCATCCGTCTGATACATATAGTAATATCCGTCTTCGGCCAGCATCACAGTGGGGTCGTGTACATTTGCCAAGTTCCATTTACTGCGTTGGTCCCAGCCGGCTATGCCGGTGTAGTTATCTTCGTATGCGGGTGCCACGTAGTTTTTGAGCTGTTCGTCAAGGCTTAGGCTTTCTGTGGTTGCCGTGAGTGCATCCGAGTAGGTGTAACGACTGTTGCCGTAGGCATAAGCACGGATATAGTAAGTGGTACTGCCCATCAAGCCGGAGATCGTTGCACTGAAATCCTCGTCGACTTCCACTACATTGTCTTTGATAGTAGGATTCTGGGCGTTTACACTATAGCAGAATCCCTTCTTGACTATGTTATTCAGATTGCCGGTGACCGATGAATTAATGGTCAGTGACGTGCCTGTAGTTGCAGCTACCTGGGGAGTGGTCACGACTATATCGCTGTTTCTATTGTATTCGATATCGTCTAGCCCATCGGAGCAAGCCGTGAAACCAAAGGCCATCAATAGGGATATTAAGAAAAATGTTTGTTTTTTCATTGGATTGGTAAGTTATTAAGGGTTAAAGACGAGATGACAAGCGTCAACGGTCAATGCGAAGTTCAGATCATTGGGATCTACTGTGTTGATACCTAAATAGTACTGCGTGGAGGTGGTGCCTGTTGTACCCTCCATCACTGCCTGAACATCGGCGGTTCCATTGCCGCAGTTGGTTACGTAAACCGTAACTTTGGCTCCATTCATACCGGCAAGCCAAGTGGCCCAGTCGCCTTGTGTTCCGCCAGGGAGGCAGGCAGCATATCCGTCGCCCCATCCGTAGTTGTCGGCGCGAACTACTGCGTATTCGGCAAGATTGGCTTTGCGGAGAGCCACAACGAAGTTGTTCCAGTTTCCGGCCAGATTACTGTAGTTGGTGAAGGTGATGGATTTTGTTGCACCCACAGGTACATTGAAGTCGTCAGAGGTGGCTCCAAAGAAGGCCGTTGAGTTGTCGGCGGCTCCTACCATATTGGCAGTGTTGGTCACAGCAGATGCTGTTGACGCGGATACGGTAACCCCTACGGTTGCTGTGGGGCCATCTTCGGTGGTAATAGTAACGGTCTGAGAACCAGTCTTCGCAGGAACGGCAGAGAACGTGAGTTTCGCATTGTCTACGGCTCTTGTGCTTCCGTCGGCGTAAGTGGCTGTAACCACCATGCCTGTTGGGTCGAAGGTCAGCGTGCGGTCTGTCAAAGTCTCGGTGGCAGGCGAGGTGTAGTAATAGTATTGTGTGCACGAGGGTTGGGTAGTTACCTCGATGGATTCAATCTTTTCCACGACTTCGAAGGTAGCATTAGCCACAATCGGTTGGTCGCAATTCTCGCCCTTAAAGGTCTTGTTGTAGATGGCTACAAGGGTTTTTGCGCCCAGTTGCTCCATGTCGGGAATGGCAGAAAAGTGGAGTTCGGAAGCCGATACGGTTTTGGTCACTCCCTCTTCGAAGGTAACGATGGCCGAAACATTGGCCATGGCTTCTTCGAGCGAGGTACCCACGTTCACCTGGTCGGGTACATTTTGTAGTACCATGGATACCGGGTTCTTGTCTTCGGCAGAAGTGAGACCACCAATAGGAACGATATTCGTCTGCTGGAAGTCGATGTACGAACCTTCGGGAACCAGGAAGCAGCGGATGTTGGTGTTGCTCGCATCTGCATTCAGATTTTCCTCCTTGTAGGGTTGCTCGTACATCTTGGTGGCTTCGCTGTTGTACATTTTTACGGTGAATGCGCTTGCGCTGGTACGGTCAACGGTAAGTGTTATTTTACCGCCCAGGCGTTGTATGTTAGCATCTATATTGTCAACAGGATCGAGAAGCAGCGTGCCCGAGATGTACTGGAAATTGATATGATCGCCCCACTGCGAATTGTACGTTTCGGGGCTGCCTGTAACGTCAAAGCGGATGGCTCCGTATTCGGTATATCCTGTACCTCCACGTTCCACATCGTTGGTGATGATAAGGGCAAAGTTCTTGTAATACGTATTGTCGGCCGGGTTGATGTGGAGGTTGAACACCGCATTCCACTTCTCGCCATCGGGCACTACGTAATACTTGGAAAAGGCCGACCAGAAGCCGGAAGTATAATCCGTATTTCCGAAGGTGTATACATCTTCCTGCATACCTTCAAGATCTTCTTCTTCGGGTGGTTTCTTCGAGTCTTCGATTTCCTGTATTTTATCCGAAATCCAGTCGGGGGCGTTTACGTCGTAAAGATCGCCACCTTCGCAGCCTGTCAATGCCATTAGTGCAAAGCAAGCGTATGCTATTTTTTTGATTAATCTCATTGTTTTAAATTTAAAGAGTGTAATTGTTTTGGTAAGTAACTTTTCATAATTGAAATAGCCCCCTCCGCCCTTTGGGCACCTCCCCCTTGCAGGGGAGGAATCGGTGCCGCAGGAATTCCTCCCCTGCAAGGGGGAGGTGCCCAAAGGGCGGAGGGGGCTGGTTTTATCTGCTTAAATCAACCACCGGACGAACTGTCCAACCATTGCCACTGAAATAAGAGGAGTTATCCGTGCTATAGTTGGCAGAATTACCTCTCAGGTTGGGGTTGTTGTTCATCAACTGTTGCACGATGGGCAGGAATTCGTGTCCCGGCAAATAGGTATCATACGTGCTCTTCAGCTCAGAATCGTTTGCTACATTGCTATAACTCACCGGGTTCTTTATTCCCTCTTTAGAGAGGCGTACCGTGCCGTGTTCCTTGAGTTGCTGCAAGCGGCTGTTGTTGTAAAAGAAGCCCCAGCGGATGAGATCGAAGCCTCGACCGAATTCGCAGCCGAACTCCTTCGGACGTTCTACATTGGCTATCTGTTCGAAGAGTTTGTCGGCGTTGCCGAAGTCCTTGAGCTCTAAGTCGGCCAGATTGGCGCGGCCTCGCACCTCGTTGATCCAGTCGATAGCCTGCTGTGTGGGGCCATTCACCTCGTTTTCGCATTCAGCAGCACGGAGTAGTACATCGGAATAACGCATCAGGCGCAGGTTGATACCATCGCGCAAGCCTGTAACGACGGTACTGTACAAACCGGTACGGAGATTTGTGAATTTAGCAATGGGTAGACCACCGTAAGTGTTGTTAGTCACGATATTGTCGGTGGCTGTAAGTGTTTGCGTATAAGCTACATTACCATATTCGAAGTCTGCCCAGTCGGGTTCGTAGGTTCCGATGGTCCAGTAAAGACGGGGGTCGAGTGTACCTTTCGTGGTGCGCTCTTCTTTAAAAAGATGGTAGAGCCAGGGCGAAGCTGAGATGTCGGCCCAACCGCCATAATTGCCGGGAGCAAAGTTGCTCTCAATGGCCGACCCTTGTGTGGCATTGGGGCTGGTGTTTACCGGCGTCCATTCGTCGTCAGTGCCTTGCGCTCCATAATCGAGGTACTGCACTTCGAAAAGGCTCTCTGCGTTGTTCTCGTAGGCTGAACCTTCGCGGAAATTATCTCCATAGTTCTTCATCAGGCTATACGTGCCATACTTTTTACTGATGATGTCTTTCAACACCGGGAGTGCATCGCTGTATTTATGGCGCATCATAAGGGCGCGGGCATAATAGCCTGCCGCAGCACCGCAGGTAGCACGTCCGCCGGCCCACTCGCCGCCTTCATCGCGCGAGGGAAGCAATCCCATCGCTTCCTTAAAATCTTTTTCTACCTGGTCCAATACGGCATCGTAGGTACTGTTACCTCCGTAAAGTCCTTCGAGTGTGGAGTAGGAGGCGTAGTCCGTAATAAGGGGCGGATTCTGATAATAACCTACCAGGTTGTAGTACGACAGTCCGCGCAGGAAAAGCACTTGTCCTTTGATGCGTTTCATCTTATCGGAAAGTTGAGTGTTATCTTCGCCGCAACGTGAAAGGGCGAAGTTGCATACGTTGATGGTGTAGTACCATTCCCGCCAGGGCCACCACGTAATGTCCGAAGTGACTTCTGCGTTCAGGTCATCGAAAGGCATATACCACACTTGTGAAGAGTTCCAGGCTTCATCTCCACGGCACACGTCGATAGTGTAACCTACACGGGCGTACGAACCCTCCATACGAATGTGGTTGTAGGCGGCAATCACGGATTCCTCCAAGTCATCGGGATTAAAGCCGAAAGTACTGGAAGTTTGCTGGTTGGGATTCAACAAATCCAACTCGTCACTGCAAGAAAACAGCGTGCTAAATCCCAAAATGAGAGCAAGTGAATATTTATATAGTTTCATAAAATATGTTTTTAAAAGCCTCACCCCAACCCTCTCCAAAGGAGAGGGGGATGGCTGCGCTATCCATGCGCTCGTTGTAACTCCCCTTCCCCCTCTCCTTTGGAGAGGGCCGGGGTGAGGCTGTGTTTCAATTAAAATGTAAAATGAACGCCACACATGAAAGTGCGTGCAGTAGGATAAGAACAGAAATTATATCCCGGAGTGAAAGTTCCTCCCGCATAGTCAACATTATAACCGTGATAACCGGTGAATGTGTGTAGATTCTGTGCCGATACGTATAGACGTACATCAGATACATATTTGCCGAACCACTCGTTCGGGAAGTTGTAGCCCAATTCTATATTGGCAATCTTCCAGTAGGCTGCGTTCTGAATTTTGCGTGAACTGAAGAGGTCGTTCCAACCCAGGCTGGCACTGTTGGTAACATACGTGCGCGGCACGTTAGAGAGGTAAGTGCTGCCGTCTTCGCTCCAGCGGTTGGCATCGAGCATACCCACTGCTTTGTTTCCCCAGCCGTAGGCCGAGTTCAGCGAGTTGTAGATGTCATCGCTCACGTGATAGTTCATCGCACCGAACGTAGCGATGCTCAAATCAAAACGTTTGTATTCAAAGCGGGCACTAAGGCCGAAGTTAATCTTAGGCATACCACTGCCTAACACTACTTGGTCGTCGCCGTCTACTTTACCGTCGGGTACACCGTCCGGTCCGCTCACGTCCTTATACAGGCAGTCGCCAATCTGAGCACCCTCTTGCGTGGCATGGCTGTCCAAGTCTGCTTGCGTGCGGGCAATACCCTCGTAAACCCAGCCGTAGAACTGCCCGATTTCCTGGCCTACTTTGGTAATGTAAGCCCCGGTGATGTATTGGTCGGTACCAAAACCTAACGAAGTTACACGGTTGCGCAACGTGCTGAGGTTGGCCGAAACTTCATACTTAAAAGCGCGGTCGCGGTTGCGGTAGGTAGCCGAAAACTCAAAACCGGAGTTGTTCATCGAGGCGGCATTCATTGTAACGGTGGTATTAGACACACCGGCTTGTTCCGGAACAGGAACGGCATACAAAAGGTCTTCGCTGGTATTCTTGTAATACTCGGCTGTAAACTCCAGGCGGTTGCGGAACAAAGCGAGGTCGATACCTACGTTGTAGGTCTTCTTCTTCTCCCATGCTAGGTTATTGTCCACGAAAGTGGAAACGGCAGAACCGGTCACTACGCTACCGTTGAAATTGTACGTCATGTTGTTGCGCGACATCACCGCCTGATACATATACTCACCTATATTCTCGTTACCGAGTTCACCATAGCTACCACGTACTTTGAACATGTTCACGGTATTTGTATCGAAAGGGAAGAAGTTCTCTTTGTCAAAGCGCCAACCCACAGAAACAGAAGGGAAGGTGCCCCAACGGATGCTTCTGGTCAGGCGGGAACTACCATCCCGGCGTACGGTGGCCGAGAGCAAGTATCTGTCATCGTAATTGTAGTTGATACGACCAATATAAGACGAGAGGGTATGTTTGTATTCGTAACTTTCAGAATACGTACTGGCAGCATTTTGGAGCTGTAGGAAGTAGGGCTCAGTGAAGTTGATGCCCCATCCGGTCAATAGGTCGGTGTTTTCCTGTTGGTAAGTCTGCCCTGCCACTACGTTGATGTGATGTTTGCCTATTGTACCATCGTAAGTAAGTACATTCTCTATCAGTGCATCCGAATAGCTGCGTGATGCCTTGGTAAGCCGTTCGTTGCTTTTAGACAAGTACACACGGTTACTTTGCACCCATGCGGGAATCCAGGTATGATCCTTGGCATTGGTTTTACTGTAAGAGAGGTTCACTTTATAGTTGAGTTTATGATTTTTACTATTGATGCCAACCATCTTGAGCAGATCCACGTCGGCCGATCCGGTTCCCACCAAGCGATCTACGCGCGTGTTGCGTTCCATCAGGTGATTTATCAGCAATGGGTTGGAAGCGGAGATGTCACCATGCACAGTATCGTAATAAACACCATAGCCGTAAGCGTCATAATTATAGTTGTTGGCAATTCCTACCAGGTTATCAAGTACCCATGTCGAAGAATCATAAGCCTTGATGGTGGGCTGCATGAGCAAGGTGCCGCGCAGCACATTGGTTACGTCACCATACAAACCTTGAACGTATTCGGAAGCGTTCGACAAGCCCATATTGTCCTGATTGGAGTGAGAGTAAACAAGGCTGGTATGGAACTTGATGAACTTGGTATCCATGGTGTTATTTACACGCGCGGTATAACGTTCGTAATTAGGACCGGCACCTTCGAGCGTTCCTTTTTGGTTGAAATAATCTAATGATATATTATAGGTGTTATTGGCACCACCTCCGGAGAGGTTCACGTTGTGGTTCTGACGGATACCTGTTTTGAATACCTCTTTAAACCAATTGGTGTTAGTGTCGTCCTGGAATTGATATTTTCCGGTTTCGTTATTAAACTTATATCCCGATGGCAACGGCGTGTTGGAGTTTGCGGCTGCTTGGCCGAGGTATTGGCTGTATTGGTCGGCATTCATTACATCATAAACATCATTAGGAATATTATCCACGCCGAAGTATCCGTTGTAATCCACTTTCAGCGGTTGATCTTTTTGTCCGCGTTTGGTGGTGATGATAATCACACCATTAGCAGCGCGCGAACCGTAGATAGCAGCAGCCGAAGCATCCTTTAGTACCTGAATGGTTTCAATATCGTTCGAAGAGAAATCGCGGATGGTAGTTCCCATCGGAACACCGTCGATCACATACAGCGGAGCTGTGCTACCAAAAGAGCCAACCCCACGGATGCGCACGCTCGGATCGGCACCGGGCTGTCCGTCGGAGGTGATTTGCACGCCGGAAACCTTACCTTCGAGCATGGTAGAGATGTTGGAGTGTGATGTCTGTTTCAAGGCTTCCGCATCTACTATGGCAACAGAACCGGTTAAGTCGGATTTCTTCTGTGTACCGTATCCTACCACCACCACTTGGTCAAGTATCTGGCTGTCGGATTGTAACTGAATGGTTTCAATGATGGCACGATTGCGAACAGCCACTTCGCGTTCCTTGTACCCCACATAGCTTATTAAAAGGGTAGCGTTTCCGGGAACCTGTAATTGGAAGTTTCCGTCCATATCGGTAATGGTTCCGTCTTGTCCGCCTTTCACTTTAATGGTAGCCCCTATCAGGGGTTCGCCTTGCTCGTCGACTACTTGGCCACGAACCTTGATAGTCGGAGCTTGTGCCACGGTAGCCATTGCGGGTGTAGAATATACCGCCATGCTGCCAAAAGTACACAGACTAAGCATTGCGGAAAAGAATAAATGTTTCCTCATCTTTAAAAGTATTAAGGTTGTTAATTTAATAGATTAGACTTCTTATTAACCCTACCAAAGATAGCCGGGTTATAGATTTAATAGATGTAATGGAATTAATAGGGGAAGGTTGAACTTGGTCGATGCCACGTGCAATGCGGCAATCATTCTTTTGCTATTCTTCATGATATTAAGATTAAAATTACACATTAAATACATCCTTCTTTCTCGAAGGAGAATAAAAACGACGTATTTATACCTGCAAATATAGTTCGACTATGTGTTTGAGTGGTGGACGTTTGTGTTTTGATAGTGGATAAATGAATAAAAGTTGCTGTTTTGGTAAAAAAAGACATATACCTTTACTCTTTTAACCTATACACCTTTACCCTCTTAGCCTATACACCTTGGCACTTTGTAGGTATATATCCATGAGATACAAAGGTATATACCTAAGCAGTCTGTAAGTATATACCTTTGTAACCATTAGGTGTACACTTAAGCGACCCTTAGGTATATACCTTTGCAACCATTAGGTGTACACTTAAACAATTCTTACATATATCTATATATAATAATGTACGCGTACCTATTATATATGATCACTTTTGAATTTGATAAAAGGCTCATTTAAGCCTTATTCCATTAAACTACTGGGAGTAGTGTTGTATCTTTTAGTAAAACAGCGAGTGAAGTATTTAGGATCGTTGAAGCCTACTTCATAAGCAATCTCTGAGATATTCAGATTTTTGGTAATTTTGTTTCTTTCAATCAGTTCTCGTGCGATGCTGAGGCGGTAATTCCGTATAAACTGCCCAATGGACTGTCCGGTGAGACTCTGCATCTTTTTATTGAGTAAACTTTTGCTTACGCCCATAGCTTCTATAAAATCGGAAGCTTCATAATATGAATTCTTATAGTTGGCTTTTAGAATGTCCAATGCTTTGTCTAAGAACTTTTTATCGCTGGATTCCTCTTCTATTTGCAATTCTTTCACCTCCATGCTCATAGCAAAACGCTTTTGATAACGCTTGCGGTTTTCCAGAATATTGGTGATGCGGGTTAATAAGAGTTCTTCGTTGAATGGTTTTAATAGATATTCGTCTACCCCCATTTTATAGCTCTCTATGCGCGATTCCTGAGCAGTCTTAGCAGTAAGCATCAGAAAAGGAATGTGAGAGATCGAAAAATTCTCTTTGACTTTTTTGGATAATTCAATGCCATCCATAACAGGCATCATCAGGTCGCTGATGATAAAGTCTACGTTGCTTTGTGCGAGTATATGGAGTGCTTCTTCTCCATTTTCTGCCTCGAATATGTTGTATTGTTCGGAAAGAATGGAGCGGATATAAGCACGCATATCTTTGTTGTCTTCTACGATAAGTATGGTTAACTTTCCGGGAACAAAATCTATAGGAGGTTGTACACCGGCCTCGGTGGAAAGCTGCGGATGAATGCCCGAAAGGGGGACCGGATTGTTCTTGTCTTCTCGCAACAAAGGAAGCACGATGGAAAAAGTACTGCCTGTTTTCTTATGATTGCGAGCAGTGATGGTGCCGCCGTGCAGTTTCACGATTCGTTTGGATAAGTACAGACCAATTCCTGTGCCACTTTGTCCATATACCGGAAATTTGGAATGGTCGTTCGATTGGTAGAAACGGTTAAATATTTTAGGCAAATCCTCTTCCGAAATACCTATCCCGGTATCGGATACGCTGATATACAACTTCTCTGTATCACTTTCCTTGTCGCTACATGAAGCAACATAAAGGGTTACGATACCATTGTCGGGCGTAAACTTAATGGCGTTGGAGAGTAGGTTGGTGATTACTTTGTGCATTGCATCCTGATCGAACAGTAAGAAAGGGTCGGTCAGGTGATAAAGTTTACGGAGTTGAATGTTTCTTTCTCCGGCGAAAGCTTCGAAAGGTAACACCAAAGAGTCAATGAATTTCAGGAAATTACCTCTTCCTTGTACAATCTCTAATTTCCCCGATTCCACTTTCCGGAAGTCCATCAATTGATTAACCAACGACAACAGGTATTTAGAATTTCGTTCCACAAAATGCAACTGTTCAATAACCTGTGGGTTGTAGCTCAGTTTCAGTGCCCGCTCAATTGGTCCTATAATTAAGGTAATAGGGGTGCGAAATTCGTGGGTGATGTTGGTGAAGAAAGATAATTTATCTAAAGTTAGCTCCTGTACCTTTTTAGACATTTGTATGAGCTGAGACTTCTGTTTGGTAATTTTCTCGTTCTGTTCTTTCAGTTCGCGGGTGCGCTCTTCTACCATTTGGTGCAATAACTTTTGTTGTTTTTGTAGCAAATGAATACGCCGTATGTAATAATAGGCAACCGAACAACCTAAGGTCAGGATTACACTCAGGATAAACCACCAGGTTTTATAAAAGAAAGGAGTGACAATTACTTCCAGCTCTTTCTGAATATCCTCGTTGGCGAAATCTTGTGAACTGTATCTTACCTGGAAAGTGTATTTTCCCGATGGAATATTAGTGTAGCTGGCAAAGCGGCGAGTAGAAGGTACTTCCACCCAATTATCGTCAAAACCCAATAATCGATAGCTATAAACCGAAGCCAATTGCGCTTCGTAGTTTAAGGCTGAGAATTCCAGAGAGAAAGACTTATCACTCTCATGTAAATGAAGAGTTTTGGCAATGGAAATATTGGTGTCGATATACTTATTGCCGGGGTATATTTCTTCGTTGGCCACCAATAAACGGGTCAGGGTAATGTGGGCAGGCGCCGGCGTTGTTTCCTTTCGGTTGGCTTCGATAACAGTTAAGCCGGTCAGTCCTCCAAAGTACAATAAGCCTTTTTGCGATTTACAATAAGCATTCCAATAAAATTGATTGCCGGTAAGACCATCTTCTTTGGTATAATTGGTGAAACGTTCGGTTAAAGGATCGAAGCAAGACAGACCGTTGTTAGTGCTGATCCACAGGCGGCCTCTTTCATCTTCGAGTATGCCCCGGATGTTGTTGTTTATCAACCCCTGTTCGGTGGTATAAGTAATGAAAGTGCCTTTTCCATCTTTTTCTGTGGGGAAATATTTGTATATGCCATTTCCGTTACTACCTACCCAGATGGTACCATTGGAGGTCAGGCAAAAACAGGCACTCTTTTCTATCAGTCCGGAGGAAGGATTGTCCAACTTGAACTTTAAGTGGGTGTATTGAAAACGATTGTCTTTCCGGCTGTGGAGATGAATCAGGTAAACACCCTCCATAGAACCCATCCATAAATTGCCCGATGGGTCGATCATTGAACCTATAGAACCATGAATAGAGCGGGTTACCTCTTCGCTGAAAGGGGCATGTATAGAGTCGGTTGCTAAATCATAAAAATAAATACCGGGATTTGTTCCAATCCATATACCGTTATTAATAGGGTCGTAACATAAACTTCCTATAAAATCGATAGGTGCTCCTTGGTGTGTTTGGGAAGAAATATACTTGCCGGTTGCATACGTAGGCGAGTTTAGGTTGAGCAATGTAACTCCATTTCCCCAGGTACCTACCCAGAGGCGATCTTTGTCATCGGCAGTGATGGCACTTACCGAATTGTGGCTTAGAAAAGCAGGAGCATCGGCGGTGTAATGCACAAAATGATCGCTACCGTTTGCTTTGCGGTTGAGGCCGCCTTCTACAGTTCCTACCCATAGGTTACCTTTTTGATCCTCGAATATGGCATTCACCGGATTGGGCGAAATGGAGGAGGCTTCATCCTTATTATATATATAACTGCGAGCCGACAATCTTCGTGGAGTCATTTTGTTGACTCCCCCCGTTTCACTACCTATCCAAATAATGTCACCATCTATATACATACAGTTAATGAAGTTGGAGTTTAACTGCTTTCGGGAGTGTTTGACTTCTTGCGTAATCTGCTCAAAATCATTGCTTGTTTGGTTGTAAACATTGATACCTCGCAGTGTGCTTACCAGCAACTGTTTGTCTTTGGTTATTTTAATGTCTGTAATAAAGCTTTGTGTGATGGAATGAGGATTTCCCTTCTCGTATTCATATCGTTTAATGATTTCTTCGGACTGATTGTAGCGAAACAGCCCTTTATTGGTACCTATCCACACTTCGTTCTCTTTGGAACAGAAAGCTGATATTAAAGTACCTTGCTCAAATTCTAATAGTGGAGAGATGAGAACTGCTTTTAGTGTATTCTTCTCGGCCGGATATACCTTGCAGACTTTATTTTCTATGCCAATCCAGATGTGACCATCTTTATCAATATCGGAAAGTGCCACCGCCTGTGTATTAATCGAGATGTTAGACAGTGTGTAGATGTCTGCTACCTCTCCATTCGTTTTAAAAGTTATTTTGTAGAGGCTGGAATGGCCGCACAGCCAGATGGCTCCCAGACTGTCTTTAGTTACATTAATAATGGGTTGCGAAAGAATGGCTGTAAAAGCACTGTGTTCTTTGGGGGGAATAATTAATTGTAGTTTCTTTAAATCTAAGATATCGGTACCTCCTTCTGAAACAATCCATAGACGACTAAAGTTATCTTCGCATACCGTTCTTATAAAATTGCTTTTGAGTTTAACCGGCGAAGTATTGATGCTATAATGCACAAATTCGTATCCGTCGTAACGGGATAAGCCGCCTCCTCCGGTCGAAAACCAGAGAAATCCTTGGGAGTCTTTGTATATGTCGTCAATGAAATTATGCAGTAGCCCATTCTCCATGGTTACATACGTGGTGTTGTATCGGGAGGAGAATTGTTCCTGCGCACCGGCTGCCATAGGAACCAGCATCCATATACATATAAAGGCAGATAAAAGAAATGTTTTCACCATAGCATTAGTGTCAATGTTATACAAATGTAGAGGATAAAAAAAGATTAATCAAGTGGCGAGGGTGCTCTTTTTGTGTCTGCGCACATTTGTCCACCTATATTGCGTATTTGTCCACCTCCCAAGGCTATATTAATCTTTATTTTTGCAGGCAGAGCTATAACCATTAAATACCATGAGAAGAAACCTTTTACTAAGTACAACTTTCCTGCTTTGCTTGTTTGCTTGTAAACAAGCAGCTTTTACTCCTATTCCTTCCGAAAATCCGTGGAAAGACAATTATCGTTCTGTAGCCCGGATGGAAGATTACCGACAATGGGGCACCTACAATGTACACGACCCCGCTTGTAAGAAGTTTGGCGATTTTTATTATATGTACTCTACCGATGCCATTTACGCCGAAAACCAAAAAGAGGCCAAAGAAAAGGGAGTCCCTTTAGGCTTTATACAAGTACGGAAGTCGAAAGACCTGATAAACTGGGACTTTGTAGGCTGGGCTTTTCCTGAAATACCTCAGGAGGCAGTAACATGGGTACGCGAACATGCCGACGGAAAAGGGGCTACCAACATTTGGGCACCTTATATCATTAAATATGAAGATACGTACCGGTTGTATTATTGTGTATCGGCTTTTGGAAAGAAAATATCCTATATCGGATTGGCTGAATCCGATTCTCCCGAAGGACCCTGGATACAAAAAGGATGTGTGGTAAAAACAAATAATGAGAGTGTAATGAACGCCATAGACCCCAGCGTGATTGTTGATCCCGCAACCGGTAAATGGTGGATGCACTACGGCTCTTACTTCGGCGGATTATTCTGTGTGGAACTGGATGAGGCTACAGGATTAACGAAGGTAAAAGATGACCAAGGACATTTGGTAGCACGCCGAGCCAATTATAAGAAAGATAATCTGGAAGCTCCCGAAATTATTTATAATCCGGAGTTAAAACAATACTTCCTTTTTATGTCTTATGATCCGTTGATGACTACATACAATGTGAGAGTCGGACGTTCGGATAAGCCGGAAGGACCTTTTACCGATTTCCTGGGACAAGACTTGAAAGATACCCAGAATAATTTTCCGATATTAACCGCTCCTTACCAGTTCAAACATCACCCCGGATGGGCAGGTACGGCTCACTGTGCCATGTTGGAAGACAACGGTAAATATTATATGTTTCATCAGGCACGTTTGTCGCCCCAAAACCAAATGATGGTGCTGCATGTAAGGGAAACTTTCTTTAATTCGGAAGGATGGCCTGTGGTATCTCCCGAAAGATATGCAGCTACGAAGAAACGTACTTTTAATGCCGCCGATTTAGTAGGAGAGTGGGAGGTGCTTCGCGTCATTGAACCCCTGCACGAACGTCAATTGGAGGCCGGTCAGATTCTTTGGGGAGAGGGCGAGCTGAAAGACCAGGAATGGAATAAATCTTTCTCTATTAACTTATTAGAGGGAGGATTGACCGGATTGAATGAAATGTGGTCTTTTTTGACCGAAAAACAGTCCTTAAAGTTGAATTTAAAAGGAGAAGAACTAAATGAACTCTTTATTTTTGCAGGACAAGATTGGGAGAATGAAAAAGAAACCATTCTGTTCACCGGTTTAGACAGTCGGGGACGTTCAGTCTGGGGAAAAAGAGTGAAATAATTTAATAGATAATTTGAATCATGAGAATGCACAAAAGTATTTTTGCTGCATTAGCGTTATCAGTAGGGATGACACTAAGTGCGCAAACCAATGAGATGGTTATTCAAACCAAAAAAGTAGGAGCCGAAATTCAGCCTACTATGTATGGTCTGTTTTTTGAAGATATTAATTATGGGGCCGATGGCGGACTCTATGCTGAGTTAGTTAAGAATCGTTCGTTCGAGTTCCCACAGAACCTGATGGGATGGAAAACCTTTGGAAAAGTATCGTTGCAAGATGACGGACCATTTGAACGGAATCCTCATTATGTGCGTCTGGCCGATCCGCAACATGCTCATAAGCGCACAGGTATAGAGAACGAAGGCTTTTTCGGGATTGGAGTAAAGAAAGGCGAAGAATATCGTTTCTCGGTATGGGCACGCCTTCCCGAAGGTGAAAAGGCATCGAAAATACGTATCGAACTCGTTAAACCCAATACAATGGGCGAGCGTCATGCCTTTGCCAATGCAGAACTGACGATTGACTCAAAAGAGTGGAAGAAATATCAGGTGATTCTGAAACCGGGCAGAACAGAAGCTAAATCAGTGCTTCGTATCTTCCTGGCTTCTCCAAATACTGTCGATCTGGAACACGTTTCACTGTTTCCGGTAGATACCTGGAAAGGACATGAAAACGGATTGCGCAAAGATCTGGCACAGGCTTTAGCAGAAACGAACCCCGGCGTATTCCGTTTCCCCGGAGGATGTATTGTAGAAGGAACCGATCTCGAAACCCGCTACGACTGGAAAAAGAGTGTAGGCCCGGTTGAGAATCGTCCTTTAAATGAAAACCGTTGGCATTATACGTTCCCTCATCGTTTTTATCCCGATTACTATCAAAGTTACGGAATGGGCTTCTATGAATTCTTTCTACTTTCCGAAGAAATAGGAGCAGAGCCTCTTCCTGTAATAAGTTGCGGATTGGCTTGTCAATTCCAGAATAAAGATATGCATGCACATGTGCCGGTAGGAGAACTTGACTGTTACATACAAGACGCACTCGACCTGATAGAGTTTGCCAATGGTGATGTAAACACTACTTGGGGTAAACTGCGTGCGGAGATGGGACATCCGGCTCCTTTCAATCTTAAATTCATCGGTGTAGGTAACGAGCAATGGGGACCTGAATATCCCGAACATTTAGAACCTTTCGTAAAAGCCATTCGTAAGGCATATCCGGGTATGAAGATTATCGGAAGCTCCGGTCCGGACTCCGAAGGTAAACAGTTTGACTATTTGTGGCCTGAAATGAAACGTTTGAAAGTGGATTTGGTAGATGAACATTTCTATCGCCCTGAAAGCTGGTTCTTGAGTCAGGGGGCACGTTATGATAACTATGATCGTAAAGGTCCGAAAGTATTCGCGGGTGAATATGCTTGTCACGGTAAAGGAAAGAAATGGAATCATTTCAATGCGGCATTGTTGGAAGCCGCATTTATGACAGGATTGGAACGTAATGCGGATATTGTACACATGGCTACTTATGCTCCGCTGTTTGCTCATGTGGAAGGTTGGCAATGGCGTCCCGATATGATCTGGTTTGATAATTTGAATTCAGTTCGTACGGTTAGCTATTATGTACAACAATTATTCGCGCTCAATAAAGGTAGCAATACCCTAACATTGACTATGGATAAGAAGAATGTAACAGGTGCCGAAGGACAGAACGGACTTTTCGCCAGCGCAGTTTGGGAAAAAGCAGATAATTCTTATATCGTAAAAGTAGTGAATACCTCTGATAAGGCACAAAGCATCGCACTTAATTTCTCGGGATTAAAGAAAAACGATGCATTAACCAATGGTATTTGTATCAAATTACGTTCAGCAGATTTGAATAAAGACAATACAATTGAAGAACCTTCTGCCATTACACCTCAAGAAAGTCCGGTGAATATCGAAGGGCATATTTTCAATGCGGAATTAGAACCTCATACATTTGCGGTTTATAAATTTACCAAGTCACAAAAATAGTCATGAGAAAAGATATTAGTAATATATGGAGTAAGTTAGGAATGTTTTCAGTTGCGTTAGTAGCCTGTTCAGGGCTACTCGCGCAAAATGATACTACCTTTGTTGCTACCGGAAATCCCCTTGTGAAATATAAATATACTGCCGATCCGGCTGCCTTAGTACATAATAATAAGGTGTACATCTATGCAGGTCATGACGAATGTCCTCCTCCACAGCAACGTTATGTGTTGAATAAGTGGTGTGTATTCTCTTCTTCCGACTTGAAAACATGGACAGAGCACCCCACACCTTTAAGTGCCAAAGACTTTAGCTGGGCTAAAGGTGAAGCTTGGGCGAGCCAGGTAATAGAACGCAATGGTAAATTTTACTGGTATGTAACCGTGCAACATAAAGATATACATGGCAAGTCCATCGGCGTAGCAGTGGCCGATTCTCCCATCGGTCCTTTCAAAGACGCGAGAGGCAGCGCTATCATCACCAATGATATGACCACCGAATATACCAAAATTTCCTGGGATGATATTGATCCAACCGTATATATTGATGACGACGGTCAAGCTTACCTTTTCTGGGGGAATACCCAATGCTATTATGCTAAACTCAAAGAAAATATGATAGAATTAGATAGCCCCATCATGACGGTTGATCTTCCTCGCTTTACCGAAGCTCCTTGGGTACACAAGCGTGGCAAGTGGTACTACCTGTCGTATGCCTCTGAGTTTCCGGAGAAGATATGCTATGCTATGAGTAAGAATCTGAATGGCCCCTGGGAGTATAAAGGAATCCTCAATGAAATTGCAGGGAACAGTAATACGAACCATCAGTCGATTATTGAGTTTAAAGGAGAATGGTATTTTGTATATCACAATGGTAGTATTAATGTAGATGGGGGTAGCTTTAGGCGTTCGGTATGTATAGATAAGCTGTATTATAACAAGGATGGTACGATGAAACGTGTTCAGATGACTTCGGAGGGGATTTGGTAAGTTGAGATCATATTAGTAGATTATAAATAGGTTAGTTTTTGTTTAAGCCTGGGTATGTCTTTGTAGATATATTCGGGCTTTTTTGTACTTCACCCTTTTGTTATTTATTTCCGTAAACTTGTATATTCCTTCTTTTCTAAGAGGGGATTATTCCTTTAATACTCCTATTTGTGGTTTTGTTTTTAGAATATATTGTTCTAAAGTTGTATTATCTGGTTGATTTGTATGTTTTATTATCGTTATTTCTTGTGAAGCAGATGTTAGGGCAAATTTTTCATGTATGAATAATTGGATTCTTGTAAATTGATCTAAATTTCTTATATTCAGTTATTTGTGTTGTATTAGTGATGTAGTATTCTTTTTTTGTTTCGGTTTTTTTTGTCTGTTATTTCTATCTTTATAGTATTTAGTTGTGAATCTTTTTTATAAAAAGTTGCATATATTGATCTTGCGTATTGAATATTTGTATATCTTTGCGCCGTAAAGGTGTTAAACCTTAGCAAGAAAACTATTTATTTACATTTTTTTTAATTATTATGAGAAAAGCATTAAACCTATTTGCTTTGGCATGTATTATTGCCAGTTTATCTGTTTTCACAGGATGTGAGGATAAAAATTATTTTGATCCGGATGCCGGAAACCCTAAGGAGGTTAGGGGAGGGTCTTCTACACTCGATTATTCAACAACTCAAAGTGTTGAACTGTTGTTGAATTATGATGTTGCAGCCGGATTTGTGTCTACATTTGATGTTTATACGGAAAACCCTTTAACAAAAGAAGGCTGTTTACGTACCGATCTGAAACCAATTACTGGTGGTATTAACGTTGCAGGAGTATCGAAACTGAATAGAACGATCCCTGCTTATGTGAAAGACTTATATGTTTATTCTTCGGATTTATTTGTGCCTCAATTAATGAAAGGTACTATTGAAGGTGGTAAAGTTGTATTTGAGCAAGTTGCTATTCAGGAAACAAAAGTAGAAAATGAAAATCAAACTACAAGAACTATTGGCAATGGAAAGATTAATAAATACCTGACAGTAAAGGATGATTATTACTTAAAGAATAAAGAAGGATGGGTTGGCTTCCTGCAATGGGGGATATTAGAGTCGAAGTACGACCTCAAGAACCCCATTAAGACGGTTAATTTTCCGGCAGAAATATTGAATGCTATCAATCAGACTTTTCCTGAAAAAACTGCGGCTAAGGGCGATTTTTATAAGGATGCTTTGGTAAAGATAGAGAGTGATAATAAAGGAAACGGAGTGCGGGTTTATGTATCGGTTGCACATGCCGGATGTCTGAATAATAATTCCTTAAGTTACTTTGTTTATCAGGGAAATAAGAAATTGGAAGACTTGACAAAAGAAGAAAGAAAGGATCTGAAATTGATAAATATATTCCAATATGCAGATGTATATACAAGTTCTTTCAACAAAGGAAAAGGACTAAAATCCGGAAAGGCCGTGCAGTTGTTGTATGTAGATGACAAAGGAACATATTCTGAAACATTCCCTGTAGGTGCACAAATTGGTTTTGTACTACATGCTGGTGGCTTTAATGAATCGGATTTTAATGTTAAAAAAGACGCTACCAAAATTTACTCTATTGCAAGTTGGAATAATAATAATGTAAAAAAAACAATCTACTTTGGTGCAAAAGATAAAAACGGAAATCCCTATAATTTCTTCGGCTTTGAAGATATGATATTGGGAGGCGATAATGACTGTAACGATGTAATCTTTAATGTGTTGACAGATCCGATTGATGCTATTGATCCTCCTAAATTCATTCCGGAAGAAGGTACTGTGGAAAAAACAATAACCAAAAAAGGAGTTTTAGCTTTTGAAGATAACTGGCCCAAAAAAGGTGACTATGATTTGAACGATGCGGTAGTTAAATATAACTCAACTATTACTTATATATGGGATGCTAAGCAAGAGGTTGAAGATGGTCCGATGGTTGAATATGGTGATGCTACCATAAAACAAGTAGAAGATATTTTCTCTATGGCTCATGCCGGAGCAACTTTCAAGAATGCCTTCTCTTATAAAGTAAATATTGCTTCGGATTTGGTGAAGAATGTTAAGGTAGACAATAATTCGTATACTCCGGTGGTTGATGGTAATGGTTTTATTATTGATTTGTGTGCTGATGTAAAAGAAGTAGTTGGTACTGATTACAAGGTTACCATTGAATTTAATACAAAGAAAGTGCTTCAGGCAGGTTTTGATGCATTGGCAGCTCCTTATAATCCTTTCATTCAGCCAACCAATCCAAAAATTGCTTCCGAAAATATAGAAGTTCATTTACCTTTCTATCCTCCAACCGAACGTGCAGATATGAACTTGTTTGGAAGCGAAGCTGATTGTTCGGATGTTGCAAATGAGGCGTATTATGCCAATGCAGAAAATATTTATTATCCGTTTGCTATACATCTTAGCGAAGTTGACGACTTTACTATTCCTGTAGAAACAAGACCGATAGACTTTACTTATCCTAAATATACAAATTGGGTAAATAAAGGTTGTGGCACTGTAGATGCAGATTGGTATCTTTATCCAAATAATTGAAATGAACTAAAGAAAGCAGAAACCTATTAATACAAAAAGACTGTCTCAACGATTTGAGGCAGTCTTTTCTTTTTGGTATTTAATGCTGGTATGTAGAAACTACTTACGCAAGTTTTCTTGAACCATCAGAGATTACCACATCGTACACTTTCGGGCTTCTACCAAATTTGGCTGTGAACGCTTCTGTAGCTTTGTTTATAAAGCCATCGTAAAGCTCTTCTTTCACCAAGTTGATGGTACAACCACCAAATCCACCGCCCATTACGCGAGAACCGGTTACACCACATTCTTTGGCTACATCATTAAGGAAGTCGAGTTCTTCGCAGCTTACTTCGTAGAGTTTACTCATACCGTGATGAGTTTCATACATTTTCTGTCCTACAGTTTCGTAATCACCTGCTTCCAGAGCGTCGCAAACGTCGAGTACTCTTTGTATTTCTTCAATTACATATTCTGCGCGCATGTAATCTTCAGCACTCACTTCGTTCTTTACTTCTTCGAGCATCGACATGTTGGCATCACGAAGGAATTGTACATGAGGATGTTTCTTTTGCATAACGGCTACTACATTCTCGCAAGATTGACGACGTTTGTTATAAGCAGAAGAAGCAAGTTCGTGTTTTACAACCGAATCAACTAATACAAGGCGATAACCTTTAGGGTTGAATGGGAAGTATTGATACTCTAATGAACGACAATCCAACCGAATCAGACTACCGGCTTTACCGAATATAGAAGCAAACTGGTCCATGATACCACAGTTTACACCTACATAGTTGTGTTCTGTAGCTTGACCAACTTTAGCCAGTTCGAATTTGTCTATTTTGTTTTCTCCAAATAATTCATTCAAAGCAAAAGCATAAGTACTTTCCAAGGCTGCCGATGAAGACATTCCCGCTCCAAGGGGAACATCGCCTGCAAAAGCAGTATCAAAACCTTCTACTTTTACTCCGCGTTTGATCATTTCGCGGCATACACCAAATATATATTTCGCCCAGCTGGTACGTGGCTTATCCTCTTCGTTTAAACCGAATTCAACTTTATCTTTCAGGTCGATAGAATAAGCACGCACTTTGTTGGTTCCATTAGGTTTGATTTCGGCAATAATACCTTTGTCTACTGCACCGGGAAATACGAAACCTCCATTATAATCGGTGTGCTCACCAATTAGGTTAATACGTCCGGGCGATGCGTATACATATCCTGTGGCACCATCAAAGTGTTTAGCGAAGCGACTTCTTACATGATCTATATCCATGGTATTTTCTCCTTATTTAAATATGGTTATTAATAATAGTAGTTTATTCTACCGGAATATTTTTATTAACGTTTTTGCAACCTACCAAACCGTAATATAATAGATAAGCAAGTGCAGCGATAATGAGCCAGTAACTAGCCATGTAGCCGAAAGCATCAGCAAGCCCTTGTTGTATTAATGGCAATACGCCACCTCCTACAACCATCATCATAAAGATACCCGAAGCTTGCGCAGTATATTTACCTAAGCCTTCTACAGCAAGATTAAAGATACCACCCCACATTACAGAAGTACAAAGACCACAAAGAATGAGGAAAAATGCACTGATAGGTACTTTAGGAGCATTCAGCGAGTTAGGTACATCTTCTACCTTTAGATTACCTTCTGCCATTAACCCTTCAGCATAAGCAGAAAGATCTACTGAAGCCGGATTGGCAATAAATGCATCTATTTTATCGGCAGGAACGCCTGCATTGGTTAATATACCTGTTGTTTTTGATACAGGATTATAGATGAAAGACGGAACTTCCACTCCCACATTTTTTGGAGTAAAGATGGCAATAAGTACAAAAACAATAGCAGTAACAGATACAACGATTAACTGAACACGGCTGGAAACTTTTCCACTGATTGCACTACTGATAGTACGACCTACAAGCATCAATAACCAATAAATTGCAGCAATTGCACCACCAATTGCAGCACCATTAATTAATATACCGGCACCTTTATCCGTAGCATCAGACAGGTAGAAGTTCAAAGTACCCGGGATACCAATTTCGATACCTACATAAATAAAGATACCGATTACTCCCATTACTGTATGACGGAAGCTCCAAGGGCTATGAGAGAATTTTTCTTTTTTAGTTCCACCCTTTTGAAGATGTGGTTCGGGAATAGCTACAAATGAAATAACAATAAAAGCAGCAGCAAACACACCCATAGCAATGAAAAGAAGAGGAGCAACGTTTGACATAGATGTTTTTGAAGTCACTGTACCAATCAAAGCACCTACAAAGAAAGGAGTCAAAGTACCTGATAAAGAGTTAAGTGCACCACCTGTTTGGATTAATTGGTTTCCTTTGTTACCGCCACCACCAAGAAGATTCAACATGGGGTTTACTACGGTGTTCAACATACAAACACAGATACCGCAAATGAATGCTCCAAGTAAATAGATAATGAAGTTTAACATAATGGTGTAATCGCCAAACGAGAAAACACCGGTTTCGGCTCCGAATAAGCTTGATAGGTATTGAGTAAGCAATCCGAGTACACCTACTGCCATTGCAATCAAGGCTGTTTTCTTGTAGCCAATTTTAACAAGCATATTACCGGCGGGGATTCCCATAAACAGATAGGCGAGGAAGTTCATCATATTTCCCATCATACCTAATGTGTTCGACCCGGCATATTGGCCTTTCCAGATTGTGCCGAAAGGAGCGGCAAGGTTAGTTACGAAAGAGATCATAGCAAAGATGAAAAACATCGTAATAATTGCTACGAGGTTACTGTTCTTTTTTTGTTGTTCCATGATAATGTTTAAATGGTTAGTTTTATTTATTTAGGATTAGTATTTATATTTATAGTGTTCCAAATTTATAGATGGTAACTTGTTGGTACTCATCACCTTCAATTAATGTGGCAGAAGGAAAATAAGATTTGTTGGGCGTATCCGGGAAGCACTGTGCTTCGAAACAAATACCGCTTCTTGCCGGGAAAGTAGCTCCGTGCGCACCGGTAAATCCATTCAACCAATTGCCTGTATAAAGCTGAACGCCTGCTTCGGTGGTGAATACTTCCATTACTCTTCCGCTTGCGGGGTCTGTACATGTAGCAGCAAGGGTTAAAGCACCTGTTTCGGGTTTGTTGAGTACATAGCAGTGATCATATCCGGCTCCATAAATAAGTTGTTGGAACTTGTCGTTAACACGTTCGCCAATGGTATGAGGAGTGCGGAAATCCATAGGCGTTCCTTCTACTTTCAGAATTTCTCCGGTTGGAATCGATACATCATCAATGGGAGTATAGAAATCTGCATTGATGGTTACAATGTTGCTTTCAATGGAGGGAGAAGGATTGGTAATTCCTGCAAGGTTAAAGAAACCGTGATTGGTTAAGTTAACCAGAGTCGTTTTATCACTGCTTGCTCTATATTCAATAACTAAAGCATTTTCTTCTTCTTCAAGGCGGTACACCATTTCAACTTCCAGGTTTCCGGGAAAACCTTCTTCACCATCTTGAGAGAAATAGTTGAATTGAATAGTACCTTCATCCAATTGCTCTGCATCCCAAACGCGGGCATGGAAGCCTGTAGGTCCTCCGTGTAAGGAGTTAGGACCATTATTGATTGTCAGGTTATACTCTTCGCCGAATAAAGTGAATTTTCCTTTGGCTATTCTGTTACCGTAGCGTCCGATAACTGTACTTAAGAAAGGTTCGGGGCTGTTAACAACATGGTCAATGCTATCGTGTCCTAACACAACATTGGCATATTCTCCGTTTTTATCCGGTACCATAATTGCAAGGAGTGCACATCCATAATTGGTAACGGCCACTTCCATGCCTTTTTTGTTTCTTAGAATAAATAAATCAGTTTGCTTATCGTTAACAATCTTTTGAAAATCCTCCCGGTTTAGCCCGGCTTTGTTCTCTTCGGTCGGAAAAGTGTTTACCATGATCTTTTTTATTAAATTTATTGCAAATAAAACCAAATTCTTCTTTACTCCCAAATAAATCTTAGCAAATGTATAGTGCTTTTTAGTAAAGTTTAGAGTTTTGAGAAAATGAGAATATTTTATTCCAACTTACTTTTCAGTTTTAATATTTTTCGTAAGTTTGTTCCTGATTTTGATAAATATTTAATTTAACGTTAATAATTAAGTAAAATGTATCCCCTAAAATTTGAACCAATACTAAAGCCGATGCTTTGGGGTGGCGATAAAATTATTCCGTTCAAGCACTTAAGTGCAGATATGAAAGGAGTAGGAGAGAGTTGGGAAATTTCAGATGTGGAGGACAATGAATCCATAGTTGCAAACGGACCGGATAAAGGTTTGAACCTGACTCAAATGGTGAGGAAATATCGTGAAGAACTGGTTGGCGAATCAAACTATGCCAGGTTTGGAAACAAATTTCCTCTATTAATTAAGTTTATTGATGCCAGAGAAGATCTTTCTATTCAGGTTCATCCTACCGATGAATTAGCTAAAAAGCGTCACAATTCTTTTGGAAAAACAGAAATGTGGTATGTAGTAGATGCAGATAAAGGAGCTAAATTGCGTTCTGGGTTTTCTGAAGAGATTACCTCTAAAGAATACAAAGAAAGGGTATATAATAATACAATTACGGATGTTTTGCAGGAATATGATATACATCCGGGAGATGTTTTCTTCTTGCCGGCAGGGCGTATACATAGTATAGGTGCCGGAGCTTTTATTGCAGAGATTCAGCAAACATCTAATATTACCTATCGTATTTATGATTTTAATCGTAAAGATGCGGAAGGAAAAACTCGCGAATTGCATACCGACTTAGCACGTGAAGCTATTAATTATGAGGTTCTCGATGATTATCGCACCCAGTATGAGACAGAACAAAATGCGCCGGTAGAGTTGGTGGCTTGTCCTTATTTCACCACTTCATTGTATGATATGACGGAAGAAATCTCTTGCGATTATTCAGAGCTGGATTCCTTTGTAATCTTTATTTGTGTGGAAGGTGCTTGTACTTTGTTTGATGATCAGAAGAATGAAATAACAATGAAAGCCGGTGAAACAGTTTTGTTTCCTGCAACCACACAAGAGGTACAAATAATACCGGAAGGCGCGGTTAAATTGTTAGAAACATACGTTTAAGTTATTAACTCTTTTTGAAGATTTTCCGGATTCCTTTGAATATTTTCATACCTAACATTACGCCATCGAAAATAGCAAGTCCGGTATTGAATTTCTTTAAAACAGGGTTATTATTCATAGAGGGGAGGAATGGGGCGAAGATTCGTTGAGAGTATTCGCTCATAATCTCCTCTTCCAACCTGATTTCTCTAATTACTTCCTCTTTACGCCGAGTAAGATCCTCAAGCGTTATTTTCGTCTTTTTTCCGGTTATTTTGCTTAAGTTCATGGTTTACTTAGTTTTAGAATCGTTCGAAAATAGTTTAGCAAAGAAGTTTACTAATGGGGTTATAATAAGCGGTTTTCTGAAAATATAAACCATAATCATCAGCAAAATAATTACACCCGCAATAATGGCATAGCTAACAATAAGCCCGCCAATATGTGGTGCCAACAAATATGCTAATGAGAAAGATAGATAAAACAGAACTACTATGCCAAGAGTAACCAGTACAAATGCCAAAATAATGGCAGAGAAAATAATAGTAAGTTTTTCTGTTAACTCAAGTTTCGTATACTCTTTCTGGAGCTCTATATATTGCTTGAACTCTCTTATTAATTCCCGTATATCTTTGATACTGTTATCGCTTATGAACATGATAGTTCTGTTTTAATTCTGTTTCGATTTATTCACCTTTAATCTCTGCTGCAATTTCATCTACCAGATTGTCTAAATCACTACCGTGAAGTTTAATACCTTTTTTACGCAACAATGCAGCTATTCTTTCACGAGTATCTTCTCCTTTTTCGGGGGCAAATAATACACCAAGAGCTGCGCCGACTGCTGCTCCACCCAAGAATGCAGCTAAAACATTTAATCCTTTCATAATCAATTTGTTTTTAGTTAATACTTATTTTGAATTAATTCTTAACTCTATAAATCTAACGTTATTTTTTGATGTATTGTTCCTTTATTAAATAGTTTTAACCTCTGTCTTTGATTCGCCATCTGCTTTCACTCAACTTCCCTTGCCCTTCCAAATAAAAGTGCTATTTTTGTAATAGAAATAAAACAACCCCATATATGCGATACCTCGACCCTAAAGCTGATCTAACCTTCAAACGTGTATTTGGCGAACATCCCGATTTGGTGATGAGCCTCTTGAACGCCCTTCTGCCTCTGAGCGAAGAAGAAGAGATAACCGATATAGAGTACCTTGCTTGCGAGATGGTGCCCGAAAACCCATTGCGCAAGAATAGCATTGTAGACGTTCGCTGTAAAGACAAACAAGGCAGGCAGTTTATTGTAGAGATGCAAATGATCTGGTCGCCCGAGTTTAAACAGCGTGTATTGTTCAATGCTTCCAAAGCTTATGTTCGGCAGATAGATACCGGCGAACATTATGAGCTTTTGCAACCGGTATATTCACTCAATCTGGTGAATGAAGTCTTCGAATCGGATTTAGAGGGCTATTACCATTATTACAAACTGGTGCATGTAGAGCATACCGAAAAGGTGATCAACGGTCTTCACCTGATATTTGTAGAGCTTCCCAAGTTTACACCCAACACTTATGCTGCCAAGAAGATGCAGGTATTGTGGCTTCGTTATCTTACCGAGATCAGCCAACATACCCGAGAAGTTCCGCAAGAGTTAATGGATAACCCACAAATTAAAAAGGCTGTTACTGCCTTAGAGGAATCTGCCTTTACTGATGCTCAACTGCTGGGCTATGAGAAGTTTTGGGATATTATTAGTGTGGAAAAAACGCTATACAGTAGTGCAGAGCGAAAAGGATTAAAAGCAGGTATGGAAAAAGGCTTGAAGCAAGGTTTGGAGAAAGGTATAAAGCAAGGTCGTGAAGAAGGCCTCGAACAAGGTCGTGAAGAAGGCCGTGAACAAGGTCTCGAACAAGGCCTCGAACAAGGTGCAAGAAAACAAAACATCGCTAATGCGCGAAAATTCAAGCAGCTTGGCGTAGCTACTGATATTATAGCTAAAGCAACCGGTTTGTCGATAGAAGAGATAGAAGGGCTGGAATAGGTGCATTAATTTATTCACCAACGGATTTTAGTTATTTCCTCCTTAGAATCTTTTTATGTTCTTGCTCGAAATTCTCCAGAAAATGTACTTCAACGGGCGACAGTTGGTTTTCTATTCTTTTCTGAAACTTATTAAATTCATCGTTTGCTCTTGTCTTAGCCATTTCTGCCGAGATTTTCCCGGCATGAGTTAACAGTTCTTTCCCCGAAAGCTTTAGGAAATCATCTAATTTCTGTATCCAATCTTTCATGTACATGGGTGTTTGACTTTGTGCTTGTAGCTCAGCAAAGTCAAGATATAAGTTCACAATACGGTTTAAGGTGTCCAATTCTTGTTCTGACAAATAGTTTTTGGCATATTCCGCATCTGCTCGGCGAGGTAGAGCGCCACTCCAAGTAGTGAGTCCCATGAAATCTTTCTCTGCATCGGCCCGGCTATAAATTATTTCCGCGGCTGTATGCCCATGAGTAGAGAAGTGCATTTTGTTTTGAACTGTTGCAAAAAAGTGTTTTGTAGTTTCTGCTCTTGGGTCGTAGTCTATACTCAAGGCATATATCTCCAGTATCTTGCGATAGAAAAGCTTTTCGGAGGAGCGGATATCCCGAATGCGAGATAATAATTCGTCAAAGTAGTTGCCTCCTCCTGCGCGTTTCAACAAATCATCATTTAGAGCAAAGCCTTTTACTAAATACTCTTTCAAAACCTGTGTAGCCCATATTCTGAACTGTACGCCACGAAGAGAGTTGACTCTGTATCCAACACTGATTATCATGTCGAGGTTGTAATAAGCAACTTGATATGTTTTACCATCGTTGGCAGTTGTTGCATAATTTGCAACAACTGAACTTTGTTGCAATTCCCCTGTTTCAAAAACATTCTTAATATGTCGTGAGATGGTTGATTTATTGCGTTGAAATAATTCTGCCATTTGGTCTAACGTTAACCAAACGGTATTGTCAGATAGTGTTACCTCTATCTTTGATTCGCCATCTGCTGTTTGATACAGAAGTATTTCGCCTTTGTTTTCTTCTTTCATATTTCTCCCGAGTAGACTTTCCAATTCTGGATTCAAAGATAAAAGCTTTTATTTAATATAGCAAAACCCTGCCACGCCTGGCAGGGTCACTTTAGCAAAAAACCTATTTTACATCATTACCGCACTTCGCAGTGGGGATACACTGACATCTAATTCCCGAGATTTATGTTTCCCGACGGGAACGGGAAGTTTAAAGGATATGGTTAGTTTACTTGTTTAACACAACGAACGTATGCTTTTTCAGAACTATATACTGAATCCTTTGTTCCACTCACCACCGCAACTGAGTTACCACTTATATGCCACTGTTTACTGGTTACACTAAAAAGTAATCCCCTCCTCTGCTCAAGCGTTGTTGCATCTGTATACTCATACTGAAACGATTGCATAAAAGGATATCTATATAGAATGCCATTCCCAACCTCAGGACTAAAATAAGATGGTTCATTACACTTCTCCTCTAACACATTTATCTTTACGTCGCTCTTCCCTTTCTGCACTTTTGATGCTGTCGTAAATATCGAAAAAGTAGTAGTTGCTGTTACCGTTATCGGATAATAGTTCTCCTTATCACTTTGCCTGGTAGCAGTTGTCCAGTACGCTTTCGAATCATTTTGATCATACAAACTGCTATTCATCCACGCTTTAAGTATTGCTGCAGTAGGAAGCGTCCAACCGTCTGCACAATAGGTTTCCGCATTGCTATACAGCAATAGTCCGGAAGATTTACCAATTTCATATTCCTTGCCCCCTGAAGACACATTATTAGCCCTACTTAATGCAATTTGTTGAGTGCCCTGCTTATCCAAATCCACTCCTATAGCTACTGTGCTCAGATTTAATGTTGCATTTCCTCCGTTTGCAGTATTTGGATAAAGCGTAAGCGTTACAGATTCTGGTACAGTAGCCGTACCCCCTGCATATTCAGTGCTTTCTGTAATTGGATTGCCATCCATTTTAATGCCACTTGTTGCTACTACCTTATCAAAATCACCTGCTGTTTCAAACTTCCAAGGAGCATTTACTTTAAAAGTTAGCGTTTGCGTAGCCGTTCCATCTAATGTAATACTACTTGCACTCACATCAGTAAATGCCGGAGCATTATACCCTTGTTTAATTACAATATTCCTGTCCGCAAAATCACTTTCAGAAGAAGAAACCTTAATAATCGCTTCGCGAAGTGCATACGTATCGTTAGGCGTAAGTTCAAAAGTATATGCCTGATCGGTGCAAGGTCCTTGTTGGGTTACATCCAAATTCGATAATATACTTTTCGGATCATCGGTGATTTCCATAATCCAGTCTATCAGGTCGGTAGTAACCAAGAACTGTTGCTGACCACCTTCGGCAGGATATAAAGCATCTACTGTAGGCACAAAATTTATATCGGTAGCTAATTGCTTCACAGTGAAGTTACGGGCGGCAATAATCACACCAGTAGCATCTTTAATATGCACAGTCACCACACAAGTACGGGTCTGACCAGTTCCATTAACAGGTGGTTGCACGCTGTAAGTAGCATCTGCAGCGCCATCCGCAGGCTTCCAGGGCCAAGTAGTACCAAAATCTCCAATGTAGGTAAAATACCGTGTTGCATCCGATGGATAAGTAGCTATCTCTACTGTTTGAGCAGGCGTTCCACTTTTGCGGAATACCAATTCCGAAGGAGTTACCACAATACTTAGTTCCTGGCTATTAAGCTGCTGCACAGTGATTTTCTTTTTGAGTCTTCCCGATTTGATATAGAAGTACCCGTCTCTGTCTGGGTCGGCAGCGTTGGTCATGGCAGTTGCAGTCACAGCAATAGATACCGGTTGTTTGGCATCTCCACTTTCGGGGCTTACCCGTAGCCAGTCTTCATACGCCTGAGGTATTTCAATCTCCCAGCCGGATGGATGATCAACATAAAGGTTTACCGTTTCGGCAGGTTCTCCTTCTTTATATAAAGTCAGTGAGCTACGGTCTACGGCAAGCTGATATTGCCCGTCGGACTCAATATCGTTCAGTCCTCCTTCTTCCCAGGCATATACGTCGGTTTCCATATTAATGGGTTCGCTACCAAAGGCAGTATCTTCACTGCCGTAGCCGGGGCCATTTACTCTGGTTATATTAATACGGTAGTGGTAGTTGCGCAAAATATCTAAAGGTGCGTTTTGAGCATCCAGGAGATCGATGCGGTAGTAAGTAGGGGCAGAAGCACCAGCATACAAGCCACCTATAATTAAGCAAAAACGTGCGTCGTTATCCGCTGCTGTTTTATTATCATATTCGCTTACATAGATTTCGTGTACAAAACCATATTTACCGGTTTCGCTATCGGAAATACTATAAACCGGTTTGCTGCCATCTTCATTGATAGCCGGAACCGGATCGGGGATGCTTGGCAAGCGGTCTTCCGGGGTAGACGACCATTTCCCTGTTAGCGGAGCGGCATAACCTTGGCTGTAGCTGTTGCGTATTTCAACAGATTTCAATACAAAGTTCGACAATCCTTGTGGCAGGTTGCTACCCTGGTCAAAATCTAGGCCTACATCTATGCGAGCCACGGCACGCAACAGGTATATAGTGCCAAAACTATTGGACGGAGTAGAAGCGGAGATTTCTTTAGCCACCGTTTCTCCCCACATGGGCAGAGCGGTGTAGGCCAGGTTGTCGGTATCCCAGTTTCCTGTACTTTCAAAAGTGATGAGTTTAAGAATATCTTCTTTTTGTGTGTGTTGTGAAACACCAAATGTGCCATCGGTAAGATCGGGGTCGATACTGTTGATTTCATTTTTCAGGTTGGCCAGTACCACCAGCCGGTGCTTGTCTTCCCCACTCTTTTTAAGGTATACTTTAAATGAGGCATCTGTTACATCTGCCGATTTACGGTATTGGTAGATGCCGGCTTCATCAAAAACCAACACATCTACTGTTTGTACTTTATCTTCTTTGTCTTTATCCAGAGCACGGGTAGTAGAAGAAGATACCGGAACTTTCAAATCGAGCATCAACAGCATTTCGCCGTTCTTTTCTATACTACCACCTTCACGCGCTTCCTCGGAACATGCGGAAAATAATAGCAACAGAATGCTCACTAATAGAGTAATTCTTTTCATATCGTATATATTTTGTAATTTCTAATTTTCAACTCTCAACTCTTATAGTCCTCCCACGGAGTTATCCACTTTCCAGTCGTTTACCTGAATACCGGTAAGCACGTGAGCATAGCCGTTGTATTCGAAATCGAAATCGAGTTGGTATGTATCGTTCCTGTCTAAGGCTTGCTGGGTGGCATAGTCGGGATTCTTGCGAATGGTTCCCGTTAGAGAAATGTCTATCAGGGTTTCCAGTGGGCGGTCTTCATCCTGCAGGGTGACAATCAGCCGCAGGTCGTCGCCCACCATCAGCCGCTGGGTGGTAAAGCTCAACGGGTGGGTGTACGCTGCGCGTGTGTCCGGATGCTGAACAGGCATATATGTATACACGGGAGCATCTCCCGGGCAGTTGTTGTCAAAGTCATAAACCCCGTTGGTACCCACGATATAGCTGTTGATAACCGAAGAAGGGGGCAGTATGTGGTTAAAGTGAGCATTCACCTTGATATAATTTGTATTCTTCATCAGATTCAGGGTGATGTGTTCATCCTTCTCGCCTACGGAAAGGGAGTTGCGACCAAAGTAAATGGGTTCGGTGTCGGTGGTTATTTCGCCTGTTTTGCCGAACTTTAGTTTCATACGGGCGGCGGTAAGCTGCCGGGTATCGCTGTTTTCATATTCTGTGTTTTGATTCATCCAGGCCACCAATATATAGTTGCCGGGCAATAGAGAGAGTTTGTGCAGGTAATCTTCCGATTCCAGTTGCTCTTTATTGAGTGTTTCTGTTTGATGCAATATGCCTGTAATGGCATTGTAAATATACAGGTCGACATGTTTTACAACCGATGTAAACACGTCCGTTCCCGTGGTGTTTATATCGCATTTAAGTAAAACGGATATTTCTTGCGCACCTGGCGAACAGTGGTCGGTATCATCGTTCAGACAGCCACTGAGCAGCAGCAAACTTATGGTTGCGCAGAAGAATTGCAGCAGGTTCTTTTTTATCGGTCGTAAATGTTTCATTGTTCTCGGGATTTATAGAAAAATAAGGGGAAGAAGGTGCGTCAAAGACACACCTTCAAATAGGTTGGGTCACACGATAGAATTAGATACCACCGTTTTGTTCAACCGGATTCCAGTCAAGAACTTCGATAGTAGCTTGCAGTTTAGTTTCTTCTTCAATCGGGTCTGTTGGTTTGATAGGAGGGTTTGGGTTGGTAGGATCAAGCGGATCACCGTTTTCATCTACATCACCAGCTTCGCTATTAGTACCGATTTCGTTTACAAACTTCAAAGTTACATTGTAAAGGTTATTACGGTTAATTGTGTATTTACCTGTAGGATTCATCCAGAAACCATAGTAACATTCACCTTTGTCGTATTTTGCTACCTTATGATCAGCAGGAACAACAGAAGGTTCCGCATTGTAGAAACCGGCAGTAAAGGCTTTGGCTGTTTCATCATACAAACGGTAGAAAGTTCCGTCAGTACTTGCAGAACCGTCAGTACCATCAGCATTCAATACTGCTTTAGGTGCAAATACCCCTTTGATATACGCATAAGTTACTTTACCTTGCACTAATGGAGTAGTTGTACCATCGTTAGAGTTTTCCATGGCATAAGCACCTGTTCCCGAAGCAGTATAAGTAGTAGGTGTCAGGTAGTTAGCTGCATCATAAGCTTTGTTATAATAAGGAGTCAACAAATTGCCACCTTCCATTATAGGGAAGAAGTGCATTTTGTTTTGGTTACCACCAATCTTATAAGAAATGCCGGAAAGCTCACCATAGGTTGGTTGGGTAGCATTTGCATCCAATATAAAGTCGATTTTAGCTACAGCACGACCTACTTGGATATTGATTTTGTTGTCAGCGCCATCAGTTGATTTCACGATGTTTTGTGCAATGGGTTTCGTTGCATTAGTCATAAAGAAACCGTTGGTAGCATTGGTTATGTCATCTAAGCTACTGATAGATAACACAGTTTTTTCTACATCGCTCATTGAAGTTCCGGCTGCAATAGTAGGTAAACCTGTTTTATTTACTGCTGCATAGAAATAATGAGAACCGGTAGTCAGGTCTACTGTTTCGGTAGCAGTTGGGTCTGCGAAAGGCACTGCCTTCACCAATTGCTCAGAAGCATTGAAGATATACAACGTTGCATTTTTCAATGCTTTTTCGCTATCAGTAGCACCGGCGGCAACTCTGGTAGTGGTTGCCTGAGTCAGTGAAATAACTGCTCTGGTTGGTTCTCCACTTGTCATCAAGCCACCGTTTACGGCAGCATCGTCGTCATTGCTACAGCTTGAGAACCCTGCCATCAAAGCAGCACAAGCGATCATACTTACATGTTTGAAATTCATTTTCATTTTGTTTAATAAATTAGTTAATAAAAAAAGTATTTGGTAGCTACCTTGCGGTAGCGGTTTATCTTTGTCTATTCCATGCGGCAGCGCAATTTTCAACTTTCAATTTTCAATTTTCAACTGAAGAAGCTCTCAACTGAAATTTCCGAACCAGTTCGGAAATTTCCCGATCCCTATCCGCCCTGAACCATTTCTCCTCATCCAGTTTGCAGGCGTCGCGAAAGTGCTTCACGGCTTCTTCCTCACGCTGTAAGCGTTGGCAGACGATGGCACTCAGATAACAGGGCATCCACTCAATAATCTCAACAGTTTATTTTTTGCCCTAAAATAGCTTTCTTTGTGCTCTATTTCCTTTTTAAATATCCTATTTATGAGTATCA